>JBBCIV010000049.1:0-63427 GCA_037189665.1 Phycisphaerae bacterium
GGGAGGAAGCTATGGTCGCTCGTCTTGCTTCGCTGATCGCAGTGGTAGCCGTGGCGTTCATCGCGTGGTCGTGCGCTTCGCCGAAGAAGCCCGCGACGACGCAGATCGCCGCCGATAAGGCAGTCGCGCCGATCCCCATGCCTTCCCTCGCCGCCACGCGTCCGGCGGATTATCCGGGCATCCATAACGCGGTCGCCTTCCACGAAGGCTTCGTCTCCGGCAGCGTGCCCGAGGGCGACGAGGGCTTCGATACGCTGCGCGCGATGGGCATCAAGACGATCATCAGCGTCGATGGCTCGGAGCCCGAGGTGGACCGCGCCAGCGCCCGCGGGATGAAGTACGTCCACCTGCCGATCGGCTACAACGGCTTCGACGAGAAACGCAAGCTCGAGCTGGTCCGCGCCACGCGCGACGCGATGAAGGACGGCCCGGTCTACATCCACTGCCACCACGGCAAGCACCGCAGCGCCGGCGCCGCCGCGACGGTGGCGGCGAGCCTCGGGTGGTCAACGCCGGACGAGAGCGTCGGCCGGATGAAGGTGTCGGGCACGTCGCCGAATTACAAGGGCCTGTACGCGTGCGCCGTCGGCTCGGCGCCGGTGGAGCAATCGACCATCGACGCCGTTCCCGCAAACTTCCCGTCGATCTCGAAGCCGGCCGGGTTCGTGAAGGCGATGGTGGAAGTGGACCTGGTGTTCGACCACCTCAAGGCGATCGAGAAGGCCGGCTGGACGGTCCCGGCAAACCACCCCGACCTCGTCCCCGCCGCCGAGGCCGGCCGGCTGGCGGACCTGTATCGCAACTCGCTCGAAACCGAGTACGCCGAAGCCCGCCCCGCGGAGTTCGCGGCGATACTGAAGAAGAGCCACGCCGAAGCACAACTGCTCGAAGACCTGATCGTCGAAGGCAAGTCCGAACCGGCAAAGCTGAGCGCGCAGTTCAAGCTCGTCGCCGCGTCGTGCGTGGATTGTCATCGGAAGTATCGAGACTGATGGGACGTACGCCATCGATAGCAAGGCGTGATTGGCGGAAGTCCCAACACAGAAGCACACGTTCTCCGCGTGCCCGCCCCCCATCAACGCAGCCGGCAGGATTCGAACCTGCGACCGTCGGATTAGAAATCCGATGCTCTATCCAACTGAGCTACGGCTGCAATGCTTCCGCCAGTATTAAGCATCGCCCGCCGGGGAGCAAGTGCTTTCACTTCGCGCCGTGCCCCCTACAATCGGGATAACCATGAGTGATACCCCCTTTGACGTGATCGTGATCGGTGCCGGCCCGGGCGGATATGTCGCCGCTATTCGCGCGGCGCAGCTCGGACTCAAGACGGCGTGCGTGGAACGCGAATACCTCGGCGGGACGTGCCTCAACGTCGGGTGCATTCCGTCGAAGGCGCTGCTCGACTCGTCCGAGAAGTTCTACGCCGCGCGAAATCAGTTCGCCAAGCACGGGATCAACGTCGGAGACGTGACCCTCGACCTGCCGAAGATGCTGGCCCGCAAGGACGGCGTCGTCAAAGCGCTCACCGGCGGCATCGGCCTGCTGTTCAAGAAGAACAAGGTTGAACACCTGAAAGGCCAGGGCATCATCGCTGCGCCGGGCACCGTGCAGGTGACGGGAAGCGACGGATCGACGAAGGAGTACAAGACCAAAGGCATCGTCATTGCCACCGGCTCGGCCCCGTCGCAAGTGCCGGCGCTGCCGTTCGACGGCAAGAACATCCTCTCGTCCACCGAGATGCTCAACGTCAGCGAGCTGCCGAAGAAGCTGATCGTCGTGGGCGGCGGGTACATCGGCGTGGAGATGAGCAGCGTGTGGGCGCGCCTCGGCACCGAGGTGCAGGTGATCGAGTTCCTCGACGGCATCCTGCCCGCCAGCGATCGAGAGATGGCCAACGCGCTCCAGCGATCGCTGGAAAAGCAGGGCATGAAGTTCCGCTTCAGCACCGCGGCCGACGGGTTTGAAGTCAAGAACGGGAAGGTACGCGTATCGTGGAAGAGCCGTGACGGCTCGCAATCAGGCGTCGAGGAAGCCGACAAGGTGCTCGTCTGCGTCGGCCGCCGGCCGGTGATCGACGGGCTGGGACTGGATAAGCTCGGCGTGGCGATCGACAAGCGCGGCTTCGTCACCGTCGACAAGCACTTCAAGACGAACGTCGACGGCATCTACGCCATCGGCGACGTCATCGGCGGCATCATGCTGGCGCACAAGGCGGAGGAAGAAGGCGTCGCGATCGCCGAGATTCTCGCCGGCAAGCCCGGCCACGTGAACTACGCCACCTGCCCCGCCGTCGTCTACACGCACCCCGAACTGGCCTCCGTCGGCAAGACCGAGGAAGAGCTGAAGGCCGCCGGCGTGGAGTACAAGGTCGGCAAGTTCAACATGATCGCCAACGGCCGGGCGCGCGGCATGGACGAGACCGAGGGCTTCATCAAGGTGCTGGGCGACAAGAAGACCGATCGCCTGCTGGGCGTGCACATCCTGTCCGCCCACGCCAGCGACGTGATCTCCGAAGCGGTCACCGCCATGGAGTTCCACGCCAGTTGCGAAGACCTCGCCCGCACCTTCCACGCCCACCCGACGCTCCCCGAAGCGTTGAAGGAAGCGGCGATGGCGGTGGATAAGATGCAGATTCATAGCTAAGGAAGTACTGAGCAACGAGTGCCAGGAGCTGAGAGCAAACGTCTTTCCCTCAGTCCTCGTCACTCACAGTACTGATTCTATGCTCCTGCGTTCGCTGGCCATGTTCTTCGCGATTCTGTGCGCCCTCGGCACGGCGGCGAGGGCAAGCGGCGGCGCATACGATCCGACCGCATTCTGGCTTGATCTTCGGCCGCTGGGCGAGCCGGCGAGCACCATCTTTCTGGCCGTAACGGCGATCTCGCTCGCCGCGTTCGCCGTAAACGCACGATCGCGGTGGATGGCGATGGTACTGTTATTGGTGGCGGCGATCGCGATGGCGGACGCCGTTCGCTTCTATGCGCTGCTGAGCTACGGGCGAATCGAGTCGTCGTTTCCGATCGCGATGTCAGCACTGGTTTGCGCGGCGTTTGTGGGAATGGCGATGAAGATGATCGCCAAGGCGCCAAGCGGCCAGGGAGAAAAGGAGGAAAAACAGGAAGGTGGCGAGGAGACCGCCGTCGAGCATCGCGTTGCGACCGCTGGCCCACCTGAATCCTCTTCTACGCCGCGTCCGTCGATCTTCGGCTTGCTCGGGCGCGCCTGTCTTTATCCGGTCCTGATCGGCGCGTGGGCGGCGGCGTTCGCATTGTTGCAGATGTGGTGCTACGGCAAGACCGACTATTCGCGCCCGGCCGACGTGATCGTGGTGCTTGGGGCGCGCGTGTATGAGGACGGGCGGCTGTCGGACGCGCTGGCGGACCGCGTTCGGACGGGCGTGAAGCTGTTCCAACAGGGCCGTGCGCCGCGGCTGATCATGTCCGGCGGGCCCGATGAGCCGGCGGCGATGCGGGACTTCGCGGTATCGCTTGGCGTGCCGGAACCCGCGATCGACCTCGACCCGGCCGGCGTCAACACGCGGGCGACCCTCGATTACCTGGCCGGCAAACATCGCAGCGAGCGCGTGCTGGCCGTGTCGCACTTCTATCACCTGCCACGCATCCAACTGGCGGCGACCCAACGGCATCTCCGCGTGCTCACCGTGCCGGCGGACGAGTCGTACACGCTCTCGCAAATGCCGAGATACGTGGCGCGCGAGGTGGCGGCGTTCTGGTATTACCTGTTTATCTGAACTGATGTCACTTCGTCAGCGAGGCCAGGATGTTGGCGGCCATCGCGCGGGCGGTATCGGGCGCGTAGCCGAGAATGCCGTCCGTCGGCACGCCCAACCAACCGGCGGAAAGGTCTTCGCGGCTCAGCAGTGCAACGACCCGCCCGTTCTGCTCCACGCCGCGAAGCGATGGCCCGCCAAGGTTACCGATCATCGACATGTTGAACGGCCGGTACTCGACTTTCAGTTCCGTGCCGAAGATCGCGTGCGTGGCGGGAAGCTGTTTCAGATTCTGGGCGCCGAACATCGTCGATAATTCCGACTCCGCGCTGGTCGCAAATGCCCCCATCCCGCCGGCGGTCTCGAAGAGGATGGTGCCGCCCTTCTCGACGTAGGCCTTGATCGCCTTGCGGGCCGCCTCGTCGAACGTGAACTCGGACGTACCGCTGACCACCAGCAGGTCGACCTTCTCAATCGGCTGGCCGGCTTCGATGACGGCGGTCTTGAGATCGATGCTCTTCTTCGCCAGCGCGTACTTCGCGAGCTGCGGCAGGGCCTGCGGTTCCGGGTTCCAGTTGCCCTGATATTTGAGCTGCGCGACCGTGAGCGACCTGTTCGGCTTGGCAGCGACGGTTGGCGCGAGCCATGTGTAGCCGCGCGAGTAAAACCGGGTTTTGTCGGTCGCATAGCTCAAGACGTTGGCGGCGGTCTGCCAGGTTTCGGTGCGCTGGTTTGGATTGCGCAACTGCCAGGCGCGCGCCGGATCGCCGGTGGGCATAAGCAGTATGAGCTCGCGAACGCCGTTGCTCAGCCCGCGCAGCGCGACGCGGCCCTTCATCGCTTCCCGCTTGTAATTCTGGTTGGCCCAGATCGGATGGTCGTCAGGGAGATCGCGCCATTCAGTACCGGGGAACAGATCCGTGCCCAGCGCGGTGATCGACCGAGTGAAGTCCGCCTTCGACACGTCGGCGTTGACGACGATCATGCCGCCGTGCTCGACGTAGTCCTTCAGCAGTTTCTTCGCCTCCGGCTTGAACTCGACGGCCGAATCGCCGGCGAGATAGAGGATGGGCGATTCAAGCAGGCCGGCGAGGTCGGAATCGCTGCGGACGATCTGCCAGCGCAAGTCGCGTTCGAGCGATCGCGAGAGCCACCGCGTCAGGTTGGCGATATCGCGCGGCCGCTGGTTCCAGGTGGCCTTCCTGGCATCGGTGACGCCGGGGGAGTAGTCAAGCTTGTTGAATGCCACCGGCGTCTGGCCGCGTTGCAGGAATAAGATCGCCCACGACGTGTCGGCGATCGGCCCGAACGAGCCGTTCCACGTGCCTGCCTTGCTCTGCTTTTCCAGCAGCCACTTGGCGCCGTGCGCGTACCAGTCGTGCTCGCCGAACCGGCGAAGACCGCTCGCAAGTCCCACGCGCTCCAGCGCGTAAAGCTGCGGATAGACGAACTCGCGCGGCAGCGACTTGGGCGGCGTCACGCGCTCCTGGAAGTTGGCGGCGAGCCACTTCAGCCCGCGTTCGATCGGCTCACTCGTGGCGTTGCCCTTGGCGCCGGCATAGAAATCGCCCTTGGTGAAATCCTGCGCGATATACAATGACGCCAGCGCCGCGGCGGTCATGCAGACGGTGGTGTGGTTGAACATCTCGCCGCCGATGTCAGCCTCAAAGGTGTACTTCCATCCTCCGGTGGGCTGCTGGCTGGTCTCCCAGGTTTTCTCGAGCAGCCGCCAGAAGTCGACTGGAACCTCGACGTCCAACTCGCTGGCGGCCCAAAGGCCAAGGGTGGCGTATTGCGTTCGCGACAGGCTGTAGGCATTCCTGCGAACCCCGGGACCGTAATCCCAGACGGGGGTGCCGTTCTTGGCGGCGCGGGCCATCGATCGCAGCAGGCGGGCGTCGCGGTTCATCGCCCGCTTCACCTCCGGGGTGGCGGGAAGGTGCAGCCAGACGAGGCACTTGAACGACACCGCATACGTGCCGACGATCGACTGGGTTTGCAGCAGTTGAATCGCCTTCTGAAGGCGCGGCTCGGTAGGCCGCTCGCCACAGCTAAGCAGCGCGTAGACCGCCATGGCGGTGTTACCGCCCCACTGAGTGCCGTCGCGATTGCTGTCGCTGCCCTGGTTGGCGACCGGCGCGGGGGCCACCTCCCAATTGCCGTCGGCGTTCTGAAGCTTGTAAAGCGCCTCTTTGCCACGGCCGATCGCCTTTTCGATCTCCTCCGGCGTGGGCGCCGCGGACTTGCGGGCCGGGGCCTGCTGAGCGCTGGCCGGGAGGCCGGCAGCGACGACTAACAAGACGGACACGAACGTCGGACGAAGTCTCAGCATTTCACACCCGTATTCCACAACCTTGGCGTATCGCGCGTCACCCTCGCGGCCTCTGCCGCTCGCCTTGTCTGGAGCCCCGAAATGGTAGGCTCAATACCCTGTCGATGCGGGTTGATTTACCGTGACGCCGGACAATTCTTTCACGATCGCGACCGAGGCGCTGAGGCCCAGCCGATCCGCCCCGGCGTCGAGCATGACCTTCGCCGCCGCGAGATCGCGGATGCCGCCCGACGCCTTCACCGCGATGTTCGACCCGCCGTAGCGGCGCATCCACCGCACCACTTCCGCCCCCGCCCCGCCGGCGGGATGGAAGCCGGTGGAGGTCTTGATGAAATCGCACCCGCTCTCCTGCACCGCACGGCAGGCGAGCGCGATCGTCTCTTCCTCTCGCCCCGCGTTGATCGCCACGAGCGCCGCCGACTCGACGATCACCTTGATGACCACGTCGCTGCGCGTCGCCCGGGCGGCGCGGACGACTTCGAGCAGTTCGTCGCGCGCGGCGTCGAGGTCGAGCTTCAGCAGGCTGGGCAGGTATGCGACGACGTCGATCTCGTCGGCCCCGTCTTTGATGGTGGAGGTGGCCTCGATGGCCTTGATGGTCGGCTTGTGCGTTCCGTTCGGAAAGCCGATGACCGTGCACGTCTTTACGCCGCTGCCCCGCAATCTCCGGCTGACGTGCGACACGTATGGCGGCGCGACGCAGACGCTGGCGAAACGGTAACCGATCGCCTCGTCCACCACCTGGTCCACGTCGCCTGTCATGGCCTCGGGCTTCAGGATGGTGTGGTCGATCCGCGCAGCAAGTTCGGCGGCAGTCATGCGGTCTGTTTTAACCGCCTGAACAGGGGATATGAAGGCGAAAAGACGCCTTTCCGGCCGTCATTTTTTCGCATGAAGGCAGGATTAAGATTTGGTCAGCATGCCACTTATGCCCGTGCGAGAAGAGGCGGCGCGTCCTACTTCCCCGCGGGCAGAAAGAATCTCACCGCCCGATTGACTGCCATGCCCTGCACCGATCCGTGGTTCTCGCCAGCGTACTCGACAAATGCCACATCGATGCCTTCGAAGCCCTTCAGCCGTTCTGCCAGCAAGCGGGCGTTGTCGACCATCTTCGCCTTGGCGAAAAATTCCACCCGGTCAGGCGCGGCGGTCGGCGCGGTCTTTTGCTCGAACTCCCCTACGGTAATCAGCACCCGCCTGCCCGCGGAGGCCTTGCCGGCGTCGGGGGAGAACTCGTCCAGCAGCGATGCGTTGTTCCACCAGATCGAAGGGCTCGACGCGAGATATCCCTGAAACGCCTCGGGATGCTTCGCCAGCACGTGCAGAACAAAACGCCCGGCGAGCGAATGCCCGAACAACGCCTGCTTCGATGAATCGACCTTGAATCGCTTGCCAATCTCGGGTTTCAGCGTTTCCTGGATGAAGCTGTAGAACGCCTCTTCGCCGCCCGTGCCTTCCGACGTCGCGTTGCCCTCGCTGCTGTTGCTGCGCTGGATGATGTGTTCGTCAGGCGTCTTCGGCGTGTAATCCCAATAGCGACGCGGAAGATCAAGCTTCCCGCCGCGATGGGCAATGCCGACCACAATGGCCGGCGTCAAACCCTTCTGAAACCGAACCGCATCCACCCACGTCAGAAAGCTGGAATTCGCGTCGAGCACATACACGACCGCGTAACCCGACTCCGGCGCCGCTTCCTTCGGCATCGCAACGAGGATGTGATAGGCGTATCCGTCCGGCGCGGCGATCTCGAACTGATCGGTCCGCGGAACCTCCAGCGGTTTGGCGGCGGGCGGTTCGGCGCAGTAGGCGAGCGAACAGATCGAAAGAAGAACCGTTGTAACGTGAGCCAGCATTTTCATCAGTCGATCCGCCATCCTTCTATGGTTCCGTAGACGCCCTGCACCAGTCCGGTCGTAGCCGGACCGAAGGGGTAGAAAATCTTATGAGAAGAGAAGGCGCCAAACGTTGTAATGCTGGACGCCGAAATGCCGCGTTCGGCGCGCTTGGCGGCGTCGAGCGTGCCCCAGTTCTCGCCGTCGGCGAGTTCCAGCCCGCCCGGTTTCAGTTTCTGCGGCACGCGGATTTCGCCGACGTGCCCATCCAGAAATGCCGCGTTCATCGCGCCGCGATGGCGAAACGCCATGCTGCCCATCTTTGTGTTGTCACTTCCGTTCGGCGGAATGAAGCCTGGGCCGACCGTAGGCGAGACATACCCCTGCAAATTGGTCGCGGTCGCCGCGCTCTCCCCGCGGTTGAACTGATAATCCGCAAAGGTCATCGTCAACCCTGGGTTGCCGCCCTTTGTCACGGCGCTTCGCTTCACCCAGCGAACGGACGTCCCGATCGCACCCCCGGCTACCTGCAGGCTGGCAGAGGTCGAGTTCTCGTTCGCGCCGATGCTCACCTCGACGATATAAAAATTCCCTTCAGCGTTCTTGATCTTATAGAGATCGTTATCGGACTTGCCCATCAGCCCCAATCGTCCGGCGTCCGCGGTGTCGGCGTCGGCAGGACAGCGGGCAATGCGATCGCTCATCTGCAGCCTTTGGCCCATGTATTTGACCAGGCCGTTCTCAAAATCGAACAGCTTGTTGACGTCGACGCACCACCCCTTGCTGTCGTTGATGTACATCTCGTTAGCCAAGGCATATTGCCGCAACAACGATTTACAGGCGACGGACTGCGCCGCCGCACGGGCGCGGTTGAGCGCCGGGAGCAGTATCGAGATAAGAAGCGCGATAATCCCGATGACAACCAGAAGTTCAACTAAGGTAAAACCCGCGCTCCTCGCGCACCGCCGGCGTCTCGATATTCCTGATCCCATGCGACGCACTGTAGCGACAGGACAAAAGCGAAGTGCATCTTTTTCGCACCTGCGTTTTGAGCACGGTTATAATGCGGGGTATTTGGTTACAGCCCGTCCATGAAGCGGTACACCTGATCGCTGAACCCGGGCAGGCCTTCGTGGCCGAAGTCGGGGAAGATCGAGAGCGACTTCTTGCTGGCGATCTTGTTGTACGCCGCGAACTGCGTGCTCGGCGGGCAGATCGTGTCCATCAGGCCGACGCCCATCAGCACCTCCGCCTTGATTCGCGGGGCGAGGTACTGCACGTCGATGTAGCCGAGGCGTTCGAAGATCTCGTCCTCGCGCTGGTGCTGCGGATCGAAATGGCGGAAGAAGGTCTTCAGCTCGGCGTAGGCGTCCTTCGCCTGATCCATTTCCCACACGCGCCGGTAATCGCACAGGAACGGGAACGTCGCGGCGACCCGCTTGATGCGGGGCTCGAGCGCGGCGCAGGCGAGCGTGAGCGCCCCGCCCTGGCTGCCGCCCTGCGCGCCGACGCGATCCCCATCGACGTAGGGCAGATTCATGACGATGCCGGCGAGCTGCGCAGTATCGAGGAAGATGTCGCGGAACAGCAGTTTGTCCGGCGCATCATCCAGACCGCGGATGATGTGGCCGTGATGTGTATTGCCACGCACCTGGCCGGCGTCTTCCGACAGCCCGCCCTGGCCCCGGCAGTCCAGAGCCGCGACGACGTAGCCGCGCGCGACCTGCGACAGCAGGCCGGACCAGTCGCCGGCGTTGCCGGTGTAACCGTGAAACTGCACGACCGCCGGCGTCTTTCCCTGAAGGGTTCGCGGCTTGAGCAGTTTCGCATGAACGCGGGCGCCACGAACGCCCGTGAAGTACAGGTGAAAGCACTCCGCGGCGGGCGTCTGGAAGTCGGCGGGCTTCAATTCGACCTGCGCCACGACCGATTTCATCTCCGCCAGCGCCCGGTCCCAATATTCGTCGAAGTCTGCTGGCCGGGGGTTGATACCCTTGTACTCGCGAAGCTTCTCCAGCGGCATGTCGATCAGCGGCATAGTGCGGAATCCTTTATGGGTAATGGAGTTAAAATCGTACCACCCGCCGCCGATCCCGCAAATGCCGGCAGCGTCGATCAATCCCGCTGGAACGCCTCGCGCGTCAGTTCATACGCGTGCCAGCGATTGCCGCCGCCCTCGCCGCTGCGCACGTAGAGCAGCCCGGATTTCTCCGCCACGCGAACGGAAGCGAGGTTTTCCGCATCCATCCCGGCGTGGATGCGATTCAGCTTCAGCACGTCGAAGCCATATCGCACGAATGCCTGGCCCGCCTCGGTCGCGAGACCGCGGTTCCAATATGGCCGGGCAAGGTAATAGGCCAGCACCGCCTCGCCGGGCACGATCTCGTTGCTGCCGTCCGCCCGATACGGATACAGCCCGCAACGGCCAACATAGCGGTTGTCCGGCTTGTAAAGGGTGGCGAGCAATCCCACCGGCTTGGGCACCATCGCCCCTTGGTGAAAGCTTCTCTCGATCTCGGCGCGCGGATGCACCTTCTGCTTGCCGCGGTAGACCGGGTCGGACTCCATCTCACAGTACGCCTCGAAATCCTCGATCGCGTGATGGCGGAACAGGAGCCGCTCGGTTTCGAGGATGGGCGTCGGCGTCGGCATGATCACACCTTTCCGCCCGCGCGGGCGGTGCGGCGCCAAGCGCCGGGGGTCATGTTGGTGACGCGGTGGAACAGGCCGGCGAGGTATTGCGCGGTGGAGAAGCCGGTCATCTCGGCGATCTTCTCGAGCTTGTAGTCGCTGTTGAGCAGGAGTTCCTTCACGCGTTCGAGCTGCACTCGGCGGATCTCCTCGTGCGGCGGGCGGCCGATGGCTTCGCGGAAGCGCATCTCGAACGCCCGGCGGGAGAGCGCCAACGTGTCGAGCACGTCCTGCACGCGAATGCCGTGGCAGGCGTTCTCACGGATGTAGCGGACGGCCTGCGCGATCTCGCGATCCTCGATCGACAGCAGATCCGTCGACTGCCGCGATTTCACGCCCAGCGGCGGAACGAGGATGTCGCCCGACTCCTTCTGGCCGGAGAAGATGTGGTCGAGCAGCTGTGCCGCCTCGTACCCGATCCGGCGCGTATTATGGATGACCGACGACAGCGGCGGGTTCGCCAGTTCGCAGATCAGCTCGTCGTCGTTCACGCCGAGCACCGCGATCTCGTCCGGCACGGCCACGTTCGCGACGCGGCAGGCGTCCAGCACCTCCCGCGCACGGCCGTCGCTGCCGCAGAGCAGCGCGATCGGCTTGGGCAGCTCCTGAAGCCACTTGCCAAGCTGCGTCAGCCGCAGCGTGCGCTCGGATGCGTCGTAAGCGGCCTGGTAAACCTCGCAGGTGAAGCCTTTGCTCGTCACCAATTCGGAAAACAGTCTTCCCGTGGGCGGCCAGACCACTTCGCCGGGATAGCCGCAGTAGGCGAAGCGCGTGAAGCCTCGCTCGCGCAGGTGGCCCATCGCAGTTTCGACTAGCGCCTGCTGGTCGGCCAACACCGTCGGGAACTTGCCGTTGCCGGGCGGCCCGGAAAGCGAGATGACGGGTTTGCCGGTTTTCTGCAGTGCGTCGATGAACGCCTTGTCCTGGTGCGGCTGCACAATGATGCCGTCGCCGTTCCACTCTTCGATGGGAGGCAACGCGTGATGTATTTCGGTCGGCAGATGGAACAGCCACGGCCCGTGAAGCCGCGCGTAATCCGCCACGCCACGCAGGATGTTCCGGCCGTAAGAGCGAGTGGTTTCGATCAGGAGCGCGACGTTGTACAGCCGCTTGCGACGAACCAAGGCCATATCTCATCCAGTCTACCCGTCGTGCGCTAGATCGCAATTCGTTTACGTGGAATTGTAATTCGTGGTGCTGCGCAGAGTTACAACTTTTTGACGCAATTTTGAACAATCTGCCGCCGGCAAATTGTGCAAGATTCGTTGCACGGAGATCAAGGCGGATGTTCGACACTTCTAAATCATTCTCAGACGGCATTTCCACCCCCTTTTCCACCCAACCGAGCCACTCGACGACGGCGAACGTCTCGGGATCGCGCCACGACGAACGGCCGATGAAGCACGTCGCGCTGCTCATCGCATCGGCGGGCGCGTATGGACGAGGGATCCTCAGCGGCATCGCGGCGTACAACCGCAAGCACGGCGGCTGGTCGATTTTCTTTCGGCCGCGCGGGCTCAACGAGCCGCTGCCCAAGTGGATCGGCAAGTGGAAAGGCGACGGCATCATCGCCGGCATCGATAACGCCGAGGTCGCGCAGCAACTGATCAAGGGACGCATCCCGACGGTCAACCTGCGCGGCACGCTGTCGGCGCTCCCGATCCCCTACGTCTCGACCGACAACAACGCCGTCGCACAGCTTGCGGCCGAGCATCTGCTCGAACGCGGGGTGCGGAACTTCGGCTTCGTCGGCAAGCGAATCGGCACCAACCCGTCGCTCGACCTGCGCGGCGCCACCTTCCGCCACCAGGTCGAATCGCACGGCCACGTCTGCCACTGGTTCCACGGCGACGACTTCGAGGCCCGCGGATGGGAAGTCGAACAGCACGAGCTGACCGAGTGGGTCCGATCGCTGCCCAAGCCGGTCGGCATCATGGCGTGCAACGACGAGCGCGGCCTGCAGGTGCTCGACGCCTGCCAGCGCGCCGGCGTCAGCGTGCCGGACGAGGTGGCGGTCATCGGCGTCGATAACGACGTCTGCCTCTGCGACCTCAGCGGCCCGCCGCTCACCAGCGTGGACGTCAACGCCGAGATGGTCGGCTACAAGGCCGCCGAGATGCTCGACCGAATGATGCAGGGGCAGAAGGTGACCGAACATGAGACGCTCGTCGCGCCGCGTTCCGTAGTGACGCGTCGTTCGACCGACGTCGTCGCCAGCGAAGACGAGGAGGTCTCGCGTGCGATCAGCTACATCCGCGCCCACGCCTTCAAGCGCATCCACGCCGCCGACGTGCTGAAGTACCTGGGCGTATCGCGCACCAGCCTTCAACAGCGCATGAAGGCCCTCACCGGCCGCACGATCCATCAGGAAGTGCAGCATGTCCGCCTTCAGCGGGCGCAGGATTTGCTCGCCACCTCGACGATGACGATCAAGCGCGTGGCGCGCGAAAGCGGGTTCGCCAGCGTGCAGTACATGACGCGCGTCTTCCACGCCCAGATCGGGGAGACGCCAGCCCGATACCGCAACCAGCGAGCGGTAAACCAGGTCGTCACCAACGCCGGCTGAGCCGATTGTTCCGATCGAAAAGCAATCAGGCGTCCTGCACGCGTTCCCTCAAGGAAACCGTGCAGGACGCCAGTTTTTTGGAGGCCGCCCGTAGCGTCACCGGCCCCTCGCCGCGCTGAACGATCGCCTGCGCCAGCCCGTTGAACAGCGATCGCGACGACGCCTGATCCGGCTCGTGCGAACTCGGATCGCCGTTCCCCACGCCCAGGAGGCGGCCGCCGCCTTCGAGGGTGAACTCGACGAAGTCGTTCGCCGTCGGCACGATGCGCCCCTCCGCGTCGACGGCGCGGACGGCGACGATCGCGATGTCGCGGAAATCGGCGGCCTCGTCGATCAGTTCCAGCCGTGCGGCTTCGCCGGTCGTTTCGACGCGCGTTCGCCGAAGTTCGACGCCGTCGCGATGGCCGACCGCTTCGAGCATGCCGGGCGTGTAGTTCACGCTCCACGCCACATGCGAGTTCCGCGGCACCTCCCGCCGGCCAAGCGAGGCGCCGTTGAGGAAGAGTTCGACGCTATCGCAGTTGGTGAAGCATCGCACGTCGATCGCCTCGCCATCGCGGCCGGGCCAGTTCCAGTGGGGGAACAGGTGCAGCACCGGATCGCCGCCCCACCACGCCTTGTAATAGTAGAAGTTGTCCTTCGGAAAGCCGCACATGTCCATCAGCCCGAAGTGCGATGCCGTGCACGGCCACTTGTACGGGATCGGCTCGCCGAAGTAATCAAACCCCGTCCACACAAATCCCCCCGCCAGCCACGGCCGCTCGGCAAAGAACGTCCACCACTTCTCGGCGGTGGAGCCCCACTTGGGCGTGCGCCTGTCGTACGCGCTTACGTAGCCGCGTTCCGCATCGTCAATATAGATGCCGCGCGTGCACACCGTGCTCGCCTCCTCACTTCCGACGATCGGCCGATGCGGGTTGCGCTCGCGCCACTTGAGGATGTCGCCCACGCCGATGTAGTTCCACCCGTGCACGTCCACCACGTGCATGAAGCCTTCGTTGAAGCCGCGGTCGTGCATCGCGCTGGTGACGGCCCGCGTCGGGTCCAGCTCATGGCACGCGCGGGCCAGCGTTTTGCCGATCCGCTCGCCGGTGATCGACCACTGCACGGTGTGCTCTTCGTTGCCCAGCGACCAGAGGATGACGCTCGGGTGGTTGCGGTCGCGCTTCACCATCGCCCTCAACTGCCCCTCGAACTCCGGCCCGCCGCCGGCCAATCGATTCTCGGCCATGACGAGCAGGCCGAGGCGGTCACATTCATCCAGCACCTCCGGCGCAACCGCGTAATGCGAACACCGATAGGCGTTGCTGCCCATCGCCTTGAGCTTGCGCAGCCGCCAGAAATGCAGTTCGTCCGGCACAGCCGTGCCGACGCCGGCGTGTTGCTGGTGGTTGCAGGTGCCCTTGATCTTCACGGGCAGATCGTTCAGGAAAAATCCCTCGTTCGCATCCCACCGCAACGTGCGAACGCCAAACGTCGTCTGATGCCGGTCCACCACCTGTCCGCCGGACTCGATTTCGGTCTGAAGTGAATAGAGATTGGGCGTTTCACACGACCAAAGCCGTGCATCGGGAACGGAGATCGCGTGAACGACCTCCACGCTTTGCCACGGATCGAGGATGTGCATCGAACTGCTGACGAGCGATTCCACCGTCGAACGCAGGGTAAACATCGCCTGTGTGTCAGATTCGTTGGCCACGGTCGTTCGCGCCGTGACCGTCGCAGTTTTTCCGATCACTTCGGTCGTGACAAACGTGCCCGACGGCGCAACGTGCAGCGGCGCAGTCTTGGTCAGCCAGACGTGCCGATAAATGCCCGCGCCCTCGTACCACCACCCTTCCCAACTGCTGGCGTCACAGCGAACGACAAGCGTGTTCCTCCCGCCATAGACGAGGTGATCGGTGACGTCGAAGCGGAAGGACGTGTGGCCCGACTCATGCCTGCCAATGCGATGGCCGTTGATCCAGACGACGCTGTCGCGGAACACCCCGTCAAACTCCACCGCGATGCGCCGGCCGAGGTCAGCTTCGGGGATGTCGAAGCCGGTTCGATACCAGCCAACGCTGTGCTCCGGGTGATCGGGCCCGATGGCGCGAAACCCATGCTCGGCCAATTCCTTGCCGCCGTCGGGATCGAGCGGAAGTTCGATCGCCCAGTCGTGCGGAAGCTCAACCGTACGCCAGCCGGAATCGTCGAACGACGGGCTTGCCGCCCCCCGGCCTTCGCCCGCCTTCACCAACGACCTGTCGCGGCGGAAATCGAAATCCTTCGACCCGTCCGACGCATGGCCGAGGGCAAACCGCCATCCCTTATCCAACGATGTTCGCTCGCGCATCCTTCGCCTTTCTTACAGCCGATCCGATTGTGACATCGCCCGGCGTCGCTGTCAGCGGGGACGGGTAATGGTGCAATGTAAACGCCGGTCCATCCAATCATTTCCAGCCCGCAAAACCACGCCGTTTGCGCCCGTTCGCAATAATATTTCGCATTGTTGTAGTGGGCATTTTCTCAGCGCCAGCTACGCTAATGAAGGTCAACGCGGAGGCCCATCCACATGAAGCTGGCTCGAACGATTTGCCTTACCTGCATTCTCTCGTCGGCGGCGGTTCTCAGTTCGGCGGAAGTATCGCCCAGCACCCAGCCGACCGCGGCGGACGTGGAGGCGGCGTACACCAAATCCATCAACGACCGTGCCGCGAAGATCGTCGCCGCGCTTGATATCGCCGACGAAGCCAAGGCCGCCCGCGTCACCCAGACCATCGCCGACCAATATCGCGCCCTCCGCGACATCCACGACCAGAAAGACGGCATCGACGAAAAGCTGAAGGCACGCCACGACGTTTACCTCGCCAGCCTCGCTGCCGACCTCGATGCGTCGCAGGTCGAGAAGGTGAAGGACGGCATGACCTACAACGTCGTCAACATCACCTACAAGGGCTATCAGGACATGTTGCCGACCCTGACCGAGCCGCAGAAGGAATACATCCTCGACACGTTGAAGGAAGCGCGCGAATTGGCGATGGACCAGGGCACCAGCGACGCCAAGCACAAGGTGTTCGGCAAGTACAAGGGCCGCATCACCAACTTCCTGGCGAAGGAAGGCTACGACCTGAAGGCGGCCAGCAAGGAATGGGCCGAGCGGCGCAAGGCGGCGGCGAACAACAGTAAAAAATAATGCGAGCGCTGGCGCGTTTGTTTTCCGGAATACACACTATGACCTTCCGCAAGCTGATTCTCACGTTCGCTGTTGCCGGTGTTTCGACGGCGATGGCGCAATACCCGACCATTCCATCGGAAATCAAAGCGACCGCTGAGGCGAAGAAGGCCGCCGCGGATAAGCGGTCGGACGAGGCGTTTGAAAAAGCCCTCCCCGCCATCCTCGAAGGCGAGAAGAACGGCAAGCCCTATCGCCCCTGGGCCAGCCATCCGATGGATCTCGTTCAGGAAAAAATCCCCGCCTTCCCCGGCGCCGAAGGCGGCGGCATGTACACCGCCGGCGGGCGCGGCGGGAAGGTGTTCGTCGTCACCAGCCTGGAAGACGCCGGCCCCGGCACCTTCAGGGAAGCCTGCGAGGCCGGCGGGCCGCGAATCGTGGTGTTCAACGTCGCGGGCGTCATCAGGCTGAAGGACCGCATTCGCATCCGCGCGCCTTACATCACCATCAACGGCGCCACCGCGCCGGGCGACGGCGTGTGCATCGCCGGCAACACGGTGGAACTCGAGTCGCACGACATCATCGTCCGCCACATGCGGTTCCGCCGCGGCGAGACGGACATGGGCGACCGCAACGATTCGATCGGCGGCAATCCGACCGGCAACGTGATGATCGATCACGTCTCGGCGTCGTGGGGCCTGGACGAGAACATGTCCATGTACCGCCACATGACCGACGTGCGGCCGTACCTCGACAACCCCTACGTGCGATCGAAGTACCGCGACATGCACAGCCCGAAAGATCCGAACGTCGATCTGAAGCTCCCGACCGTCAACATCACCATCCAGAACTCGATCTTCTCCGAAGGGCTGAACACCTATCACCACGCCTTCGGATCGACCGTCGGCGGGCGCAACAGCACGCTGCACCATAACCTGTGGGCCTGCAATACCGGCCGCAATCCGTCGATCGGCATGGACGGCGATTTCACCCTCGCCAACAACGTGATTTTCAACTGGCGTCACCGCACCGTGGACGGCGGCGACCACCTGTCGAACTACAACCTCATCAATAACTACTTCAAGCCCGGCCCCGCCACGCCGAGCAGCCCGATCTCGCACCGCCTGCTCAAGCCCGAACAACGCCGCGGCAAGGGTGTGCCGAAAGACTACGGCCGGGCGTACGTCAACGGCAACGTCGTCGAGGGCAACGACGCCGTCACCCAGGACAACTGGAACGGCGGCGTGCAGGTCGACCTGGCCGACAACGACGGACGCGATCCGAAGGAAATCCTCGCCGGCATCCGCGTGGAACGCCCCTTCTCCACCGCGCCCTTCACCGTCACCAGCGCTCAGGAAGCGTACGTCGCCGTGCTCGCCACCGTCGGCGCGACGCATCCCGTTCGCGATGCGGTCGACGCCCGCGTGATCGAGACGGTCCGCACCGGCCAGCCCACCGCCAAGCCGCACGCCGAGATCGAAGCCGAACTAAGCCAAGCGGGCTACACCAAGGAAAAGATCGCCGAGCAGATCGAGCTGGTCTCCAAGGGCATCATTACCAACCCGATCCAGGTCGGCGGCTATCCGGAATACAAGGGCACGCCCTACACCGACGCCGACGGCGACGGCATGGACGACGCATGGGAACTGAAGGTCGGCCTCGACCCCGCCAACCCCGCCGACGCCGCCAAGGATATGAACGGCGACGGCTACACAAACATCGAAGATTTCCTGAACGGCACCGATCCGAAAGCGAAGGTCGACTGGACCGATCTGCGCAACAACATCGATCCGCGCAAGGCCCCGAAACCGCAGGTGACGAGCAACTAGAAATGCCGCACGAATAAGTATGAACCCCGTAGGGTTCGCCGTGCGAACCGCGGTTCACACGGCGAACCCTACAACTTTTCAATGCTGATCTCGCTCGACAACTTCCACCTCCACCTTACGCTCGCCGCCCAGCGTCACGGCCACTGGCTGCCGCTGCAGCTCGACACCGCCGGCGATGTCACCCGCGCCACCGGGCCGGGCGTGGACGCCGCGCTGAAGCTGATCCGCCAGGCGGATCGCATCAACTACGAGCTGACATTCACGAGCGCGTTCCCCACCCGATTACGGCTGCAACTGCAATTGCGGGATCGCGGGCAGTTGTTCCACCTCATTCCCGGCGTGATCTTCGGCGACAACAACGCCGCCCACGCCCGGCCGGGCGAGTTCCCGTTTCTCTCGACCATCCGACCGGCGGATCGGGCGTGCGCGGCGCTGTGGGAATTTCGCGCCGATCGGGCGGCGCAGCCCGTCTCGATCCTCTGTGCCGAAGGCGGCGCGGTCGGCATCTCGATCGATCCCTATTCCGACGACGTCCGCGCCGAGGACGGATTCATCCGCAACGGCGTTTTTTCCGCGTTGCCCGATTCGTTCGGCGTCTCCCTCGGCTACGGCAACGATCCGCTGACCTTCGAAGAAAAGACGAAGTTCTTCGCCGCCCATGCCCACCATTCGACGGCGGCCAAGGCGTCCGGCTCCATCCTGGCTCGTCCAGGCGATCGACGGGCAGCACATCAGATCGTGCGCGAGTTGTACCAGCGCACGCGCGAACCGCCTCGCCATCAGGAAACCGACCGCAGTGCCCTCCGCGCCCTGGCCGACACGTTCGCCACGGTCAACTACGCGCCGGAGTTCAACCAGTACACGAACCGCAAGTGCTATGTCCCCGCCGATACCACGATGAACCCATGGCGGTGCATCGTCGAGATCGGCTGGACCGGCGGCAGCATGATGGCGTACCCGTTCGCGCTGGCGGAACGGCTGTTCGGCGATCTGAAGATGCCCAAGTCGCCCGCGACGATCTTCGATGAGATTTGCAGCGGCTATCACCCGGCTTCGGGTTTCATCTACGACGCGATCCTGAACCGCTACACCACCAACCGCCCTGCCGGTTGGAACGAATCGACGATCAACGGGTGGTGGTCGGGCTTCCTGCCGCAGACGAGGGACGCGCATTGCGCGTACACCAACGCCCACGCCGCGTTTTACCTTCTGCGGCTGGCGGCGATGAATGAGCGGTCCGGACAGAGCACGCCGAAGGAGTGGATCGATACCGCATTGAAGGTGCTCGATACCGCGGTCGAACTGCAACGCGAAGATGGCGCGTTCGGCTATCTGTTCAGCTCGACCGAGAAGAAGGTCATCGACTGGGACGGCTTCGCCGGCTGTTGGTTCGCCGCCGCGTTGCCCTACGCGTGGAAGTTCACCGGCCAAGCCCGCTATCGCGAATCCGCCGACCGGGCGATCGAACATTACGCAAAGGACGTGCGAACGCTCCTGTGCTGGGGCAGCCCGATGGACACGTACAAGAGCGTCGATTCCGAGGGCAACCTCGCCTTCATCCGCGCCGCTCGCCTCATGCACGAGACGACCGGCGAGGCGGAGTACCTCGATCACCTGCGCGACGGCGCGCACTACGAATACCTCTGGCGCTACGGCTACCGCGCCCGCCCGCAAGCCCCGCCGCTCAAGGGTAGCAACTGGAACAGTTGCGGCGGAACGATCACCAGCGTGTCGAACCCGCACCTGCATCCGATGGGCGTCGTCGCGACCGATGACCTCGAATATCTCGCGCGCATCACCGGCGATCCGTATCACCAACATCGAGCTGACGACGGCATGGCGTGGCTGCACAACACGATGGAACTGTATCCCACCATCATGGGTTATGGCCGCTACGGACTGCTCAGCGAGCGATCGTGTCCGAGCGACGGGCTGCTGAACGAGCGCTACGCCGACACCGGCGAGGCCGCCAGCACCTGGTGGAGCTACAACGCATGGGCCGCCGCCAGCGCGATGGAGGCGCTGGCCGAACGCATTCTCAGCCGCGAGGGAAATCGATGATCGTCACGCTGCACCAGCCGAAAAAGCTCGTCTTCGGCGCCGGCTGCGTCGATCAGTGCGTGGCCGACCTGAAGGCCCGCGCATTTCAGCGCGTGATGGTGCTGACCGCGCCGCACGCGATCGAATCGACTCGCGCGATGTTCGACGGCGTGGCGAAGGTGGTGCGGTATGACGCGTCGATCCGCGTGGAGCCGAACGTCGCCACGTTCGACATGCTCCTGAAGGCCGCCCGCGACCTGCGCCCGGAAGCCGTCGTCGGCATCGGCGGCGGAAGCGTGCTCGACGTCGCCAAGCTGGTGGCGGCGCTGATGACCGGCGAACAGAAGCTGCGCGACGTCTTCGGCATCAACAAGCTGGCCGGCCGATCGGTGTATCTCGCGTGCCTGCCCACGACGGCGGGAACGGGCAGCGAGGTGTCGCCGAACGCGATCCTGCTGGACGAACACGACGACCTGAAAAAAGGCGTCATCAGCCCGCATCTCGTCCCCGATGCTGCTTACATCGACCCCGCCCTCACCCTCAGCGTCCCCGCCGCCGTCACGGCTGCGACGGGCATCGACGCGCTCACGCATTGCATCGAGGCGTTCGTCAACAAGCTGTCGCACCCGATGGTGGATACGTGGGCGATCGAAGGCGTGAGCCTCATCGCCGCGAACCTGCAACAGGCGGTCGAGCAAGGCGACGACCTCCCCGCCCGCACCGCCGTCGCGATGGGCAGCCTGTACGGCGGGCTGTGCCTCGGGCCGGTCAACACCGGCGCGGTACATGCGCTGGCATATCCGCTGGGCGGCGAGTTCCACGTGCCGCACGGCGTGTCGAACTCGGTCCTGCTCCCCCACGTGCTCGAATTCAACGTGCCGGCCGCGCCGGAGAAGTACGCCCGCGTGGCGATCGCGATGGGCGCCAAGCCGTCGGACGACCCGCTGGCCACCGCGCGGCGCGGGCTCGATCTCATCCGCGATCTGTCGAAGCGTTGCGGCATCCCGAAGCACCTGCGCGAGCTGAACATCCCGCGTGACGCGATCCCCCGCATGGCCAAGGCCGCGATGACCGTCACGCGACTGCTCGACCGAAACGTCCGCGCCGTCACCGAGGCCGACGCGATTTCCATTTACGAGAAGGCGTACTGAGATGTCCACCTCCAACCCCTACCGAGGCGTGGTTGTCCCGACGATCACCCCTTTCACCCCCACTGGCGCGATCGACGTGCCGGCCGTCCAGCGCGTGGCGGACCTGCTGATCGACGGCGGCGCGCACGGCATCTTCCCGCTGGGCACGACCGGCGAATCCGCCTCCATCTCCGCCGCCGACAAGCGAAACCTGGTCACCGCGACGATCAGCGCGGTCGCCAACCGGGCGATGGTGTACGTCGGCATCTCGGGCAACTGCTTCCGCGAATCGGTCGAGTTGGCCGACGCCTGCGCCGACCTCGGCGTGTCGGCGGTCGTGGCGCACGCGCCGTCGTACTATCCGCTCAGCGATGCCGAGATCGAAACCTACTTCCTCAAGCTGGCCGACCGCGTGAAGCTGCCGCTGATCCTCTACAACATCCCGCAGACCACGCGGATGAACATCGCGATCGACGTGGTCGAGCGGCTGTCGAAACATCCGCAGATCGTTGCAGTGAAGGACTCATCGCCGGACAAGGAACGCATCCAATCCCTTCTCGCCCGCACCGGCGGCCGGGGTGGGTTTCCAGTGCTGCTGGGCAACAGCAGCCTCTTCACACTGGGCCTGCGGGCGGGCGGAATTGGCCTCATCCCCAGCGGCGCACACGTCGCGGGCGATCAGTACACGCAGATGTTCAACGCCGCGATGAACGATCGCTGGGACGAGGTCGAGCGCCTGCAATCGCTCACCGACGCCGCGGTCGCCCCGTACGCCAAGATGCCGATGCTTGGGGCGAGCCTGGCGAAGTTGAAAGCGATCCTCGAATCCCGCGGCATCTGCGGCCGCACGATGCTGCCGCCGCTGGTCGATCACGTGGAGCCGGCATGAGCGACAAACGCCCGGTCCTCGCCATCACCATGGGCGACCCCGCCGGCGTCGGGCCCGAGATCATCGTCAAGGCGATGGCCCGCGCGCCGATGCGCGCGCTGGCGCGCCTGCTGGTCATCGGCGATGCCGGCGTCATCGCGCGGGCGGGCAAGATGATCGGCTCCGCGATCGCGGTTCGCCCGATCGAACGTGTCGCCGACGCGCGCTTCGAACCCGGCACGATCGACGTCTACGACCTGAAGAACATCAACCCCGCCACTTTCCAACTCGGCATCGTCAGCGCCGAGGCCGGCAACGCCGCCTTCGAGGCGATCCGCGCCGCGTTCGGACTGGCGCAGTCCAGCGCGATCCACGGCACGGTGACCGCACCGATCCACAAGGAAGCGCTCATCAAGGCCGGCCATCACTTTCCCGGACATACGGAGATCTTCGCCCACTTCACCGGCGCCGCCGACGTGACGATGATGCTGGCGGCCGGCGATTTCCGGGTCGTGCACGTCAGTACGCACGTTTCGCTCCGCAAGGCGTGCGACGCGGTAACGTTCGACCGCGTGTTGAAGGTGATCGAACTCGGCCATGCCGCCTGCGTACGGCTGGGCATCGCAAACCCGCGCATCGGCGTCGCCGGCCTGAACCCCCACGCCAGCGACGGCGGGCTGTTCGGGACAGAAGAAGCGGAAGTCATCCGCCCCGCCATCGAAGCCGCTCGCACCAAAGGCATCAACGCCGAGGGCCCTCAACCAGCCGATACGATGTTCCCCAAGGCGATCGGCGGCGCGTATGACATCTGCGTGGCGATGTATCACGACCAGGGCCACACGCCGGTGAAGTGCCAGGGCTTCAAATACAACGCCGAATCGCGGACGTGGGAAGACGTGCGCGGCATCAACGTCTCGCTCGGGTTGCCGATCATCCGCACGTCGGTCGATCACGGCACCGCGTTCGACCAGGCGGGCCGCGGCACCGCCAGCGACGCAAGCCTGGCCGACGCGGTTGAATACGCCGCGAAGCTGGCGAACATGCCGGCATGAACCGTCGCACGCTCGTCATCGCAGATGACCTCACCGGCGCCGCCGAGATCGCCGGCATCGCCGCGCGGTACGGCCTTTCGACGCGACTGCTCCGCACGCCCGCTTCCAGCGTCGAAGAGATGTCCGATGTGCTCGTCGTTGATACCGATTCGCGTTCCCTGCCACCTGCCGATGCCGCGGCGAAGGTGAAACGCTTCTTCGCGAGGTTGTCCGAGCAGCCGTTCGACCTGATCTACAAGAAGACCGACTCGGTGCTTCGCGGGAACGTGCGAGCCGAGATCGAGGCCCTGATGAGCGTCTTCTCACGATCGGCGGCTCTGCTGCTTCCACAAAATCCCTCGCGCGGCCGCACGATCGAAGGCGGCGTGTATCGCATCGGCGGCGCTCCGCTCGATCAAACGAGCTTCGCCCACGACCCCGATCACCCCACCCAAACATCGATCGCCGCCGATCTGCTTGGGGCCGGATCGGAAGACGTTCGCCTCCTCGACGCGAGCACCGTCGAACAGGTAGGCCGGCACGCGAGCAACTTCATCCCGAACGCCATCCATGCCGGCGGCGCGGATTTCTTTGAAGCGCTCCTCTCCTCGTGGCACGGGTTTTCAACCCGTATTGAAAACCATGGGTTAAAAACCCATACCACGGGCCGAACCATCTTCATCTGTGGCAGCACCAGCGACGCCTGCCGCAGCTTCATCACCGATGCGCCGAACAATGGCATCGCCATCATGCGCATGGGCGGCCGGATCGACGCGCTTGTCGATTACCTCCGCGTCGCCGTCTTCGTCGATGAAACAATCGATCCTCGCCGGGCAACAACCGTCCGCGAAACGCTTGCGGAAGTGACACATCGCATTCTGTCTTCGCAACCCGTCGATCTGCTCTGCATGGAAGGCGGCGCGACGGCGGCAAGCGTGTGCGAACGAATGGGGTGGAGCACGCTTGACGTCGTCGGCGAATTCATGCCCGGCGTCGTGTGTCTTCAGCCGGAAGGAGCCGGGCCGCAGATCGTCGTCAAACCCGGCAGCTACGCGTGGCCGGCATCGCTCGTTCGAGCGTAGCGGTTATGTTGCGAGCGCCTGTCGCACGGCGCGGTTCCAGCCGTCACGCAATTGTTTCACCTGGCCCGCGGGCATCTGCGAACAATAGCGCTTCTCGGTGCGAGGCAGGCGTTTCAGGTCGTCGAGAGATCGGCATGCGCCGCTGCCGAGCATTCCCATCATCGCCGCGCCAAGGGCCGATCCGTTCGGCACGGAGGAGACGACGAGTTCCGCCCCGGTCATGTCGGCGACGAACTGCATCAGAAACGCATTCTGAGTCGGCCCGCCGTCGGCCTGGATCTGGCGGATGGGCGTACCGGAGCTGGCGCCCATCGATTCCAGCACGTCGGCGATCTGGTATCCGATCGATTCCAAGGCCGCACGGACGAGATGCCGCTTGTCCGAATACGCCGTCAGCCCCACGATCGTCCCCCGCGCCGCCGGCGACCAGTGCGGCGCGCCCAACCCCGCGAACGCCGGCACGAGGTACACCCCGCCGTTATCGGGGATCGATACGGCCATCGGCTCGATCTCGTCGCTGCGGGAGAAGATGCCAAGCTGATCCTTCAGCCACGCCAGCGTCGCGGCCGAGTAGGTGATGACGCCCTCGTAGCTGTAAGTGGTCTCGGCCAGCCGCCACCCCACCGTCGTGCAGATGCCGTTGGCGGCGGGCGACATCGTGTTGCCGGCGTTCATCAGCACCGACGATCCAGTGCCAAACGTCACCTTCACGCCGCCCGGCTCGAAACACCGCTGGGCGAAGAGCGATCCCTGCGAATCCCCCATCACGCCGATGATCGGCAGTCCGTCCGGCGTTTCGCCATAACCGGCGTGGCTCGATCGCACCTCGGGCAACGCGTGCTTTGGCACGCCGAACATCGCGCACAACTCGTCATCCCACGCGCCAGCCTGGATGTTGAACAGCATCGTGCGGCTGGCGTTGGTGGCGTCGGTGGCGAACACCTTTCCGCCGGTGAGCCGGTAGATGAGGTAGGCGTCGATCGTGCCGAGCAGGATTGATCCGGCCTGCACGCCGGCGCGGATACGCGAATCGTTTCGCAACACCCAGGCGAGCTTCGGCGCCGAAAAATAGGGATCGATCGGCAACCCCGTCTTCCGGCGAACCATTTCCTCTGATGCTTTCAACTCCGCGCAAATCCCCGCCCCACGGCGGCATTGCCAGACGATGGCGTGATGGACGGGCATTCCGGTCGCCCGGTCGAACAACACGATCGTCTCGCGCTGGTTCGTGATGCTGAGACACGCCGGCCTTTCGTCCGCCGGCGATACTTCTCGCATCACGCGCTGGGTGTTCCGCCAGATTTCCTCCGCATCGTGCTCCACGAACTCCGGCCGGGGGTAGATCTGGCGGTGTTCGGCGGTCGCCTGCGCGATCTCCGAGCCGTCGATCCCGAATAGGATCGCCTTCGTGGCCGACGTGCTCTGGTCGATCGTCAGGATGGTTTTCACGTCAGCTCCAGCGCCAGTTGAGACAGGCCTTCCATCGACAATCCATAGTGACGGAAGATGTCGGCCTGCGCGCCGGTGACGGTGTACTCGTCCGGAATGCCCGCCATTCGGAACCGGCAGGCCACGCCCGCGCGCATCAGCGCCGCCGCGCACGCCTCGCCGAGGCCGCCGTGGATCATGTGCTCTTCGACCGTGATCACCTTCCCGCACGCCCCGGCCGCGAGGATGGCGGACTCGTCGAGGGGCTTGATCGTGTGAACGCTCACCACGCGGCAGTTCATCCCCCGCTCTCGCCCGAGCCGCTCGGCCGCCAGCAGGGCGTGGATGACCGTTTCGCCGGTGGCCAGGAACGCCAGGTCGCCGCCATCGCGGATGACGGTCGCCTTGCCGAGTTCAAACGATTCCGATCGCGGCAGCGCGTACATCGGCGCCTTGCCGAACCGCAGGTAGAACGGCTTCTTCATCCTCGCCGCCACCCGGATCGCCGCGACGGTCTCGACGTTGTCGGCGGGGACGACGATGTTGACGTTGTTGATCGCCCGCAGCACCGCCAGGTCGTGCAGCGAGTGGTGCGTCGTCCCGAGCGCCCCATAGCTGACGCCGGCGCTGATGCCGACGAGCTTTACCGGCATGTCGCTATAGCAGACGTCGTTCTTGATCTGCTCCAGCGACCGGGCCGTCAGGAAGCACGCCGGCGATGTCGCGAACACGATCTTCCCGCACGACGCCAGCCCCGCCGCGATGCCGACGAGGTTCTGCTCGGCGATGCCGACCTCGACGATCTGCTTCGGCAACGCCTGCCCGAACGGTCCCAGCTTGCCCGACCCGCGCGAATCGCTCGTCACCGCCAGCACATCGCGGTTGCCCCTGGCGAGCGATAACACGGTATCGGCGAAAACATCGAGGTTCGCCTTGCCGAGCGAAAGGCCAAGCGACTGCGCGATCTCCTTCGCCGCCGGCGAGAACAATGTGGGGGCCGGGGCGCTCATCGGGCGGCCTCCTTCAACGCCTGCTCGGCCCGGTCCAGCTCGGCCATCGCCTTGGCGAGTTCGGCGTCGCTCGGCACGCCGTGGTGCCACTTGCCCACGTCTTCCATGAAGCTGATCCCGCGGCCTTTGACCGTGTTGGCGATGACGACCGTCGGCTTGCCCGGCGCCGGCGCGTCGGCCAGCGCTCGCGTAAGGGCGTGGATGTCGTGGCCGTCCACTTCGCGAATGGTGAAGCCGAAGGCGGCCCACTTGGCGTCGAGCGGATCGTTCGAACACACCTCGCGCGTGCGGCCGGTGATCTGGAGGGTGTTGTGGTCGATGACGACGAAGAGGTTATCAAGCTTGTAGTGGGCGGCCGCCATCGCGGCTTCCCAGTTCGATCCTTCGGCCAGTTCGCCATCGCCCAGAAGCGTATAAACGCGATACGCCTTCTCGTCGAGCTTCGCGCCGATCGCCATGCCGGTTGCGACGGGCAGGCCGTGGCCGAGCGCGCCGGTGTTCATCTCCACGCCCGGCACCTTCCGCGTCGGATGGCCGACGAAGTGCGATTTGTAATGGCAAAGCGTTTCGAGTTCGCCTAGCGGATAGAACCCCTTGTCCGCCAGCACGACGAACAGCGATTCCACGCTGTGGCCCTTGCTCTGCACGTACCGATCGCGGTCCGGCGAGGCGAAGTTGGCCGGCGACACGTTCATCACGCGGTTGTAGAGCACGTTCAGGATGTCCACCGACGACAGGCTGCCGCCGGTATGGCCCGCGCCCGCGAGGTGAATGTAGTGCAACAACTGACGGCGGTACTGCACGGATTTGAGGCGAAGTTGTTGGTCGGTGAGCGGCACGTCAGTCTTCCTGCCGATCGTGGCGATAGGTCGGCCAGCCGAGGTAGTTCTCGAACGCGTCCTTCAGCGCACCAGCGGTATGCGAGGCGTTCATGACGACGTGGTGCTCGAACCCATTGGCGCAAATGTAACGAAGCAACTTTTGCAGGTGCGGCACGTGAGCGACGGCGCGATTGCCGAAGGTGTCGAGCGTGTCGTTGGTGAGCGTGCCCTCGCCGACGTAGGCGCGGATGACGCCGGCGGCGTCGTCGGTCGTGAGCCGACCGTACGTCAGCTTGCTCGCGGGCGTGCGGCCGTCGAGGGCGCCGTAGGTGTTTTCTTCGCCGACAACGGTGCCCAGGATCGGGGCCGTCGCGATCCTGGCATCGGGCAGAAACGACTTGGCCCAGTTGCCGCAGTGAAACAGCACGCATTTGTCGTCATCGGTGCCGTAATTGTTGTTCCAATCGACAAGCGCGCTGGGCGAGTTGCTGGCCAGTTGTATCGCCAGCATCGTGAGCGCACCGGTGATATCGACCTCGCAGGCGCTGGGCATGCCCGCCTCGCTCATCATCGACATGCTGGTGCAGGCGTTGCAGCCGAAGTTGGCCTGCAGGCTCGTCCAGCACTGGATGGCGGTGGCGTGCAGGCCGTTGGACTGCACGAAATCGTCGATCACCACGCCGAACTTCGCCATCTTCAGCAGCTTGTCGCCGGGCACCGAGTCGGCGTTGGCGTAGCCGCGGATCGAATCGACCTTCGCCTTCACGCTCGCGTCGTCGTATGTCAGCCGGTCGGCCTTGCCGAGGATTTCGGTGAGATCCACCGTGGTGACGCTGATGCCGTTGCGCTCCAGGATCTTCTCGGAATAGCGAACGGTGTTGAACGCGCCAGGCCGCGCGCCGATCGCGCCGAGGCGGCAGTTTTTCATGCCCTTTACAACGCGGCATACGCCGAGAAAGCGGTCGAGATCGGCTTTGAAGGTCGCGTCGGTCGGGTGGACGACGTGTTTGGTCGTCAGCGAGTATTGGATGCCGGCCTGCTTGAGGTTGTTACAGACGGAGATCTTGCCGCAGAACGCATCGCGCCGCCGTGCGACGCCGAGGCGATTGAGGTCGTCGGGATAGCCCTGGACGAGGATCGGCACCTTCAGGCCCGACAGCTTGATCGCATCGCACGCGCCCTTCTCGTCGCCGAAGTTGGGCAGGCAGATGAGGATGCCGGCGATCCTGTCGCGACTTTTGGCGAACAGGTCGGCACAGCGGCGGGCGTCTTCGAAGGTTTCGACGCTGCCGAACTTCCGCTCGTCCGCGCCAAGCATGACCGCATCGACGCCAGCGGCCTCGAATAACTTGGCGATGTCAGCCCGGGCCTCGGGCACGAGCGCATCGGGGAAGAAATCGCGATTGCCGAAGATGACGCCGAGCGTCAGTCGTTCCGTCTGCATGGTTGAAGGCCTCCACCAGCAGGCTATGATCGCCTTATCGATTTGCCATTTCTTCCTCGTTTTTACATCAAACTTCCCGTATCCTAAGATTCAATGGCGAAGTTTGATCCGAGTCGGCCGGATTTTGCGCCGTATGGCCTGTCGTGCGAGCGATGGACGCCGGGGCCGATGCGCCGAGCAGACCGGCACAACGAAATCGAGATCAACCTTCTCACCGGCGGACACCTCACCTATCTCATCGGCGGGCGACGCGAGACGATGACGGCGGGCGAGATCGCGGTCTTCTGGGCGGCGATCCCGCACCAGGTGCTCAGCGTCGAAGACTGCCCGCCCTACTTCGTCGCCACGCTGCCGATGGCGCTGTTCCTCCAGTTCGGCCTGCCGGAAAAACTCACGCAACCCATCCTCCACGCCGCGGTCGCGCGCGGGCCGGCAACGGAGGACGACCCGCAACTGCTGGCCCGCTGGTCGCGCGATCTCGAAGCCCCGTCGACGGAAAGCCAGCGCATCGTGCTGCTGGAGATGGAAGCTCGCCTGCGCCGTCTTTCGGCGCACCTGCGCCCCACGTCCCCCCAAAAACCGCGCGGCCGGGGAGTCGCGGGGATGAGCAGTAAGGCCGAAGCGATGGCGGTCTTCATCGCGCGATCGTACGCCCAGCCGCTCAGCATTGACGACATCGCCGATACCGTCGGGCTCCACCCGAACTACGCGATGAACCTCTTCAAAAGCATGTTTGGCAGCACGCTCAGCCAATACCTGACCGAACACCGCGTCTGGCACGCCCAACGCCTGCTCGCCTCAGCCGATCGGCCGGTGCTGGAGGTCGCGATGGAGGCGGGGTTCACATCGCTCAGCCGGTTTAACGACGTCTTTCGGCGGTCATGCGGATGCAGCCCGCGCGAGTATCGCAAGGCGCATCGATTGGGCGATCGGGTGACGTAGACAAGGGGTTGGCCACGAAGACACGGAGGCACAGAGAAGGAGAGATGATTGTTTAGCGTCGCGGCTTGCCGCAGGTTTTTCGCGCGATCAAAAACTGCCGCAAGCCGCGATGCTAAGCAGCGAGCAATCCAAGTCTCTTCTTCTCTTCCTCTGCGCCTCCGTGGCTAATGCGCTCACTTCGAATGCTTCGCCTTCCACGCCGGATATTCGGTTTCGAGGCGCCCCTTCGCCCACGCTCCATACCAGCGATAGCCTGTGCGGCGTTCGATATCGATGTCCGCCAGGTTGTACCGCACCACGCCATCGCGCCCCGTGAAGATCGGCCGGTTGGTGCCGATCTCGTAGAAGCGGGCCCAAAGCACGGGCGCATTCGGGTCTTCGACGACGAAACGCTCGAAGCCTTTGGGCGCGCCATCCTGCGGACGATCTTCAATGCGGATGCCGTGAATCTTCACCGCCTCGAACCACGCCGCGGCAACATCGACGGCGGCGATGATTTCAGGGGTCGGGTTCTCGACGTGCATCAGCAGGTTCATCACCGCCAGCGATTCCTGTCCGCTGAGCGATACCGGCTCAAACACGCGGGCCGGGCGCGGGGAATAGTCGGTCTCGTCGTGCTGCGAACACCAGACCGTCAGCACGCCGTTCACCTTCACCTGGCACTTGAGGATGCAGTCGATCCCCTTTTCCCACGCGATCTTGGCGGCCGACTTTTTTTCGGGGGAGACGAAGGTGAACCACTCCGATAGTTGCACGTCGCGCAGCAGGAACATGAGGCGCGCCATCGTGCCATCGTTGAACGTGATATGCCGGCCGTACCCCTCCGGCGGCGGATAGGATTGGGGCCAGCCGCCGCTCGGATACTGGGCGGCCAGGATGTGATCCAGCCCTCTGTCGAACGCCTGGCGATACTTCGCCTCGCCCGTCGCGATCACCATGCGGGCCAGGTATTGCATCTCGAAGAACGTCGCGCCGTTGTCGAACGTGCCCTTCAGTTTCCCTTCGCCATCGTGCGGCTTGCCGGCGGTGTCCTGGTTCTTCGGCCAGCCGCCTTCGGGGGCCTGCCACGTCAGCAGGTTGTCCGCCAGCCGGCGCGCTTCATCAGTCCGATACCACTCGATCGGGTGCTGAAGTTCCTTGCTGGCCGACGTGTACGCCTGCGACCACGATCCCGCACACAGGACCGCGATCGCGACGATCACCGACTTCGATAAACGCATTCCGCAACCTCCACACAATGGCTCTATTCTATCCAACGTCGATTGGATCAACCGCCGGTTTTCTTGTGTTCGACGCAGGTCCGGTCGATCAGGTCCCAATCCAGTTCCACCCCAAGTCCCGGCCGCTGCGGCACATGCGCGATGCCAGCGGAGTCGATCGGGTATGGATCTTTCATTGGGAAGCGGAACGCTTCTTCCGGCACCAGCAGTTCGAAATACTCGCAGTTGCGGATCGCGCAGCTGACGTGCAAGTTGGCGATGTCCATCAGGCCCATCGTCGTGCAGTGGACCTCGCACCGCAGGCCGTGGGCTTCGGCGAGATGGGCGATCTTCAGCGTGCCGGTGACGCCCGCCTTCCAAGACACGTCCGCCCGCACGATGTCGGCGGCGTTGTACGCGATCGCCTGCGCCATGCCCCACGGCCCGCCGCGGGTGGTTTCGGTGGCGGCGATGGGGATATCGAGCGCCGCGCACAGTTTCGCGTACTTCGCCAGCTCAAAATCGCGAAACGGCTCTTCGAACCAGTGATAGTTCAGCACCTCCAGATCCCGGCCGACGCGGATCGCCTCTTCCAGCGAATAGTCGGCGACCGGATCGGTCATCAACACGTAGTCCGGCCCCGCCGCCTCGCGCAGGGCATGATGGACCGCCATGTCCGTCCGCCACGGGCCCGGCGGGTGCGCCTTGTACGCCGGAAAACCGCGGGCCTTGTACGCCAGCATCTCCTCAACGTAGTCCTCCACGCGCGGCATGAACAGGCTGCTGGCGTACGTCGGCAGACTCGTGCGGCATTCGCCGATGAACTGATACAACGGCAGCCGCGCGTGCTGCGCCGACAGGTCCCACAGTGCCACGTCCAGCGGGCCGGGAAGGTAGACCGGAAAGAACGTGAGGTGCCGATCGATCGTCCACAGCTCATGCCAGATCGCCTCGCGTTCCGTTACGCGACGCCCGAGCACCACCGGCGCGATCGTTTCGTGCAGGTACGCCTGCGTGACCGTGCTGGACCGCGCCGCCAGCGCCGTCGCGTGGCCTTGCAGGCCCTCGTCGGTGTTCAGCCGCAGGACGACCACGTCCCAGTTCATCGGACTGCGGCCGGTGCGGGCGGAATCGAAGAGCGACTCCGCCCGCTCGCAGCGCCACGTCTCAACGCTCGTCACCCTCATCCGCGTCCTCGCCCTCTCAGGTAAACGTCGCCAATTCCGTCAGCCGCTCGTCTTTGAAACTGAAGCCCCAGCCCGAGCCGTCATTGGGATAGGCATAGCCGTTCTCCATCCGAATGGGATGGGTGATCAGGTCATCCACCCAATCGAACGACTCAGCGCCGTAGGCGTTCGGGATCGTCATCAACAGCGGCACGTCGTATTCCTTGTAGTAGTGCGGCAACACCGGGATATGATGCGCCCCCGCCATCGCCGCCGAGGCGCGCCAGGCTTCGACGCTGCCAAGACGCAGGATATCCGGCTGCCACAGGTCGATCGCATCGCGGGCGATCAATTCGCGTAGCGCGACGGTATCAAACTCGCGTTCGCCCATCGCGATCGACATTCCAGCCTGTCGCCGCAGTTGCTGGTAGCCCGCAAAATCGGCGTGGTGGATCGGTTCCTCGAACCAAGTGATCTTTAGTGAAGCGGCCTCTCGCGCCAGTTGCAGCGCGGCGGCGACACTCATCCCTTGATTGGCATCCATCATTATACGGATATGCGAGCCGACAGCTTCGCGCACCTTCGTCAGACGCTCCACATCACGAGCGATCTCCGGCGAGCCGACTTTCACCTTTACAGACGTGAAGCCGCGCCTGACATATTGGCGAACCTCATCAAGCAATTCGTCGTTCGAATACGACAACCATCCGCCGCTGCCGTACAGCGGAACGCGATCGTGGCAGACACCGAAAATCTTCCAAACGGGCTGGCCGAGCGTTTTGGCGTAGGCGTCCCACATCGCGATGTTGATCGACCCCGCCGCCCAGCGATTGATGCCGACCTGGCCGAAGTATTCCGCCTCGCGGTCGTGATGTTCGAGGAACGCCCCCGTCCGCGTCACATTCCATCCGATCGCCGCCGGCGCAGCGTCTTTTAGCGCGCCGAGGATTGCCTGCGGCGAATAATGAAACGCCAGCAGGTACGCATCACCGGTCACGCCGTTGTCGAGCGTGATGCGGGTGACCAAAAAGCCGATCTCCGGAATCGAATGCGTGCTATCCGCAATCGGCCGGGACAAGGTCGAGACGGCCTTAAAGTACTGAACCTTTTGGATAATCGGGTCTGCCATAGGCGCAACACCCTTTTCACTTCAGGAAGTTGACGAAGTTGTCGTGCAGCAGGTGCTTTACATCTCGCTTGATCTCGTCCTCGGTCAACCGCCAGCCAGTGGCGAGGGTTTCGCGATATTTGTCCGCAAGCACGCGCGAGATGATCTGCTTGCTGTGATCCCACTTATAAATGATCTGTTCCAGCACGCGGGCATCGGAGTGCTGCGGGATGAAGCTGGTGCCGAGCAACTCGATCCGCATCCGGGTGATCTCCTCGATCAAGCTTGGGTTGTTCAGGAACCACCAACAGCCGAAGACCATCAGGTTGCCGAACTTGCGGGCGGCGACGCAGAGCTCGTGCTGGTTTTCGCGGGCCAACAACGTCATCAGAAATTTGTTCTTCGGGAAGCGCGAGCAAAGCTGGATCACCGACGTGATGTCGCTCTTTCCGACCACGTCGCCGGCGTCCTTGAGCGACGGGTTCACCTGGACGGCGGAGCCAATCATCATCGCCATGGGAATGCCGAACTCCTCGGCCACGGGCAGCACCACCTGCTCCAGCATCGTCGTGCCCGCATCGCTCGCCACCGGATACCGCCACGTCGGCGGCAAGCTGACGGCCATGTAGATCGCCTTCTGACGCTTCAGCCAGTCGCGAAGGAAACGCCGCGCCTCCTCGATCGTCTTCTGGCTGATCTCCTCCGATACGCCGTACCCCCACTCGCTCAGCTTCCGCGCCGCGGCTGGCCAGGCGCGCAGGATCGGGTCGATCCGCAGCACTGCCTTGAACCGCGGATCGATGCCGACGGATTCGTCCGCCAGCCAACGAGCGCGTTCGTTGTCGTCAAAAACGGGGTTCGTCATCGTCAGCGACGTGACGTTGGCGATCTCCATGCACTTGTCGATCTGCCGGCTCGGGTCCTGCTGGTCGAAGTGCTTGCGCCACTTGTTCAGATCGCGATCGGACGGGTCGAGCCCCAGCTTCTGAAGCGTTGTCAGCACGCCGCGGCACGCCTCCGACACCGGCGAGCGTTCGATGAACAGATGCTTCCAGATATGGTCGGCCTGCTCTCGCTTGGTGAGCTTCCAGAACGCCTCGTACGGCAATGCCGACGCTGGCACCACGCGAAACACCTCGGCCACGAGGTAGTGGTACGTGATCAGTTCGTCCACGCCCCACAGCAACAGGCCCTTCAGGTCGCCCTGCCCGCTCGATCCGCCAAGCGGCGTGCCGAACCTAGGCGTGTAGAGGTGCGTGTGAATGTCGATGATCGGCTGGCTTTCGACCGCGCGGGTGACGATGGAATCGAGGTTCTGAAGGGTTACGGACATATCGAGCTCCTGAAGAGGATGACCAACGTAAGCCGCCGGGCATGGGCTTCGCAATTTCAAGATTGCGTCAATCGATTGCACTTTACGGGCAATGGCCGTTATTGCTCAACAATCGAGTCGCGCGCTCGGTAAGCTGTGACATGATGGCCAAACCATTGTTCCTGTTCGCGATCATCGCCGGCTGCCTGGCTTTACCCGTCCAAGCCAAGACGACCATCGGCGACCTTCGCAAGAAGCCCGACGACTGGTTCTCCACCGACGAAGCCCGACAGTACGTCGATAACATCGTCTCGTGGCAGAACGCAAACGGAGGCTGGTCGAAGGGTTACGATCTGGAAAACCCTCGCGCAGCCGACAGCAAGCTTAACTGGCGCGGCCAGAGCACGTTCGACAACGGCGCAACGCATACGGAGCTGCGCACGCTCGCCCGGGCGTATCACGCCACACAGCGGCAAGCCTATGCCGACGCGTTCGGCAAGGGCCTGGCGTTCTTGTTCGAGTCTCAATACCCCAATGGCGGCTGGCCCCAACGATGGCCATCTTCCGAAGACTACGGCCGGGAGATTACGTATAACGACAACGCGATGGTCGGCATCATGCGCGTGTTGCTGGACGTCAGCAACGGAAAAGAGCCGTACGCGTTCACCACGTCGGAACAGCGTCAGAAAGCCAGGGAGGCTTTCGACCGCGGCGTTGATTGCATCCTCAACACGCAGATCAAAGTAAAGGGCCAGCTCGCCGGCTGGTGCCAGCAACACGACGCCAAAACCCTTGCGCCCATCAAAGCCCGATCCTACGAACTGCCTTCGATCAGCGGCGGCGAGAGCAGCGAAATAGCGATCCTGCTGATGGAAATCGATTCGCCGAGCGAGCGCATCGTAGCGGCCATCGAAGGCTGCGCGGCGTGGTACAAAAACGCGGTGATCGTCGGCAAGCGAATCGAGAACTTCAAAAACGATGCTGGCGAGAGCGACAAACGCGTGGTGGACGATCCGGCATCGATCGCATGGGCTCGCTTTTACGATCTCGAAACGGGCAAGCCGTTCTTTAGCGATCGCGCCGGCGTAAAGTACGACGACTGGACGCACATCGAGCGTGAACGCCGGACCGGCTATGCGTGGTACGGCAACTGGGGCACCAAGGTGGAAAAGGCCTATGCGGAATGGAAAACGAAAAATGGCAGGTAGCATCACGCACGTTGCGGCGACGGCGATCATGACGACCCTCCTCTGCTCTCTCGCACCGGCGGCCGAGCCGATCGTGGTGGCGGCAGATGGGTCAGGGCAGTTTACGTCCGTCCAGGCAGCGCTGGATTCGATTCCGAAACCCAACGCCGAACGACGCGTGATTCTAATTAAGCCCGGCATCTACAAAGAGCTGATCAAGCTGGGAAAAGACCTGCCGCTCATCACCTTCCGCGGCGGAGATGAAGATCCATCAAAGACCGTGCTGACCTACGATCTCTACGCTTCGCGCAAGGTGGACGGAAAGGAAGTCGGCACGAGCGGGAGCGCCAGCACGCGGATCGACGGCGCAGACTTCATCGCCGAGAACATCACGTTCGAGAATAGCGCCGGCGAGGTGGGCCAGGCGGTGGCGCTTCGCATCACCGGCGATCGCGGCGTGTACCGCAACTGCCGATTCCTCGGCTGGCAGGACACGCTGTACCCGAACGGCGGACGGCAGTATTTCGTCGACAGCCACATCGAAGGACGCGTTGATTTCATCTTCGGGCGATCGACGGCGGTATTCGAGCGGTGTGAGATCGTCTCCAAGAACGGCGGATACGTCACCGCCGCCAGTACCTCGGCAGACCAAAAATTCGGCTACGTCTTCCTCGACTGTAACCTGATCAGCCCCGACAAAACGCCCGCCTATCTCGGCAGACCCTGGCGGCCAGACGCGGCGGTGGCGTTCATCCGATGCAAACTCGGCGAACACATCCACCCCGACGGGTGGAACAACTGGGGCAAAGTCGAAAACGAGAAAACCGCCCGCTACGTCGAATACGGAAACGCCGGCCCTGGCGCCGATCGTTCGCGACGCGTCGCCTGGTCAAAGATGCTGACCGACGAGGAAGCGAAGGCATACACCATCCAAAACGTGCTTGGCGGCGACGACCAGTGGGACCCGACGAACAACATCAGGCCCTCCTCGCGATGACCATCACATTGCCGGCGTCGATTCGCCGCTCTCCATGCGGGATTTGAACCGCTTGAGATCGGCTTCGACCTGCTGCGCCGGCTCTTCGCCGAGCAGTTTCGCCACCATCGCGCCGAGTTGCCCGGCGGGGGGCACATAGTCGAGCACGACGCGCACTTCCGTCGCGCCGTTGTCGGCGGGAAGGAAGCGGACGGAGCCGCTATTGTCGACCATCGTTTCGCCCGTGCTTCGCCAAGCGATGAGTCCTCCGGCCTCCTCGTTGATGATTTCGGCATCCCACTCGACGCTTAACCCCAGCGGCGCCTTGGCCGACCAGCGAGAAGTCTTCTCGCCCGTGACGCGAACTTCTTTCAGGTGCGTCATGATTTGCGGCAGGTTCTCCAGCCTTCGCCAGAACGCGAACAGTTCGGCCGCGGATTTGTTGATCGTGACCGACTGCTCGACGTGAATCCCACGATTGAAATAGTTGCTCCCCTCGGCGCTCGGCTCGCCTTCCTCGCGACGTCGAGTGTCGATGCCAAGCGCCTCGTACAGCGCGCAGTGCCCCTTCACGCCACGGTAAATCAACGCCCCGCCAATCCCGGCCAATACCACGCCGCGAAGGCTGATCGGCTTGCTGAGCGCCAGCAGCCCCAGCGCAGCGCCGGCGGCAATCGAAAGATTCCGTTCAACGGAGCCGACGTTCGTCTTCACGCCCTCCTGCGGGCTCGGTTGGCCGGCGGTGGCGGTGTCATCGGTTAACACGTCTCGCACCGCCTCAGCGGCGGCCCGGAAAACGGGGGGATTGGCAATGGTTTCGTTCGGGCTGATCATGGCAACGCTCCAATCGCGGTTACGCATGATCATTCGCAACGCGTTCGAGCGGGTCACATCGGTGACGACCTGAGCCGCCGATCAGGGAATGTTGACCAAGATGTCAACGCCTACCTCGTGCTGGCCAACGATGTCCGTCCCGGTACCACCGTCAAGCACGTCAGCGAAACCATCTTCGAAATCGTCCAACGTCACCGACAATGTATCGTTCCCGCCATCGCCAAAGAGGCTGTCGACGCCGTTCGCACCGCTGCCAACGTTATTAAAGCCCTTCTCCACGCGATCGTTTCCCGGCCCGCCACGTGCAATGTCCGCGCCGCGGCCAGTGAAAACCGTATCGTTCCCCTCTTCCCCGTTTAGCGAGTCGTTATCGCTCTCGCCGTCAAGGCGGTCATCGCCAGTTCCGCCCATGATGGTGTCATTGCCGCGATTACCGTTGATCGTGTCATTCCCGGCATTGCCTTCGATGTAGTCGTTGCCGCCAAACCCGAAAATCTGGTCGTCGCCGTCGCCGCCGAAGAGCGCGTCGTTTCCGTCGGTTCCACGAATGGTGTCAGCGCCGCCCATGCCGAACGCGGTAGAACCATTCGTAAAGAGATCGAACAGATCATCGGCGCTGCCGCCGATGATGCGTTCAACGTCGCTGCCGATCAGGTCGTTCTCGCCGGCAGCGCCATCGTCGGCCACGTCGTCGTTCGAGAGAAAGAGCGGAACGTTCCGTTCCGAATAGTCGGCCATATCGGAATGAGCGCCGCCGACCAGCGTATCTTTCCCCAGCCCCGGCCGCAGCGTGTCGTTGCCCGCCCCGCCGACCAGCGAATCGTTTCCGCCAAGGCCCAGCAGAAAATCCTTGCCCGCCAGGCCATACAACACGTTCGGGCCATCGGAGCCGGTGATCGTGTCGTTGCCCGCCCCGCCCATCACGTTCTCGACGTTGGTCAGCACGCGGTCGAGTTCGCCGGGTTCGCCGTCGTTATCGAGGCCGTCGAGCGTGACAACGACACCATTCGTTCGCTCCGAATAGTCGGCTAAGTCCGTCCCGTTCCCGCCGTCGAGCAGGTCAGCGCCAAGCCCGCCGCGCAGGGCGTCGTCGCCGTCGAATCCCATCAGCGTGTCGTTGCCACCACCGCCGATGAGCGTATCGTTTCCGCCGCCGCCGACGATCAGCACCGGCAAGGTGATGCTCGAATCAACGCTCACCAGATCGTTCCCGGTAAACGCGTCCACCGAAATTCCCCGGCGGATCTTCGTCTTCAATACGCTGTAAAGATTGCCGTTGACGTTGAAGATGACGCGCGTCGCGTTCTGCGTCAGCACGATGGAATCCGCGCCGTTCGTGCCGTTGATGCGAAGCCGCTGCAGGCCCGATTTGGCCGGCAACGCGTTGGCGTCCGCCGTGCCGGAGATACTGAACGAGAACGTCCCGCCGACCGACGCATCGTTCGTGCTGAACGACAGCACCCCGCCCCGCGTGCCGGCGATGTTGGTCGCCATTGAAATGGTAAACGACGCCGACGCGCCGCCCGCCAGCGTGGCAGGCAGGCCCGACTTCACGACGAATCCCGCCGGCACGCCGATCGCGCCGAGGCTCAGCGATCCGCCGCCGGTGTTGCGAACGATAAACGTGCGGTCGTTGTTGATCACGCCGACCGGCACCGTGCCGAAGTTGGTGAAGTCAAAGACGTTCGGCGTGCTGTCGCCGTCGGCGATCGGCAATCCCGAGCCGCTGACCGAAATCTTCCCGCCGGAAACAACGGTGTGCTTCAGCGTCAGCCGAACGTTGGCCCGAGTCGCGGTATCGCCACTGGTGGGCGTCACGATGAAGAGATAATCAGCGGCGGACAGCTCCATCTGCGTGGCGGCCGAGCCAAGAGTGGCGATCTTCACATCGGCGGCGGACAAAGCGCCATTGCCGTCCTCATCGCGCCAAAGGGCGTACGTCATCGCGAAGGACTGGCCCGTCGGGTTTCCTCCCTCATCAACGAAGCCCTGCACCGCGTAGTTCAGATCAAGCCGGCCGAAGGCGGCCAGGCGGAAGTCCTGCACGTCGGGGTTGATGCGGGCAATCTTGTTGCCGGTGCCGTCGCCGGCGTTCTCAATGTCAGGGGTGAGGTTGAATACCTGCGTCGTCCCGCCGACCACGGTGGCAAGCAGCCGGCGTGCCTCGACCGGCTCGCAAACTGGCAACGACGCTCCGCGACGCACGACCGCTTTCTTCTCACCGTACAACATGGCTGAACTCCGCGACCAGTTAGAACAGCACGAGGTCTGGAAGGCAGATACGCGACAGGATACGCCCGCGGATGCGAGCGACGCAACGATAATCGCGCAAGACGTCGTCAGAAAAGGCGCAACACCATCTGGAAGTGAACGCCGTAATCCTGGAGGTTGTCGTCCTCGTCGTCGATGTCGTTAAGGGGCAGTCCCCAATAGATTTGCGTGCTGAAATGACGTCCGACGTTCGCGTTCACGCCGACGCCGACCGACCATAGAAATTCCGATTCGGGCGCGTTCACGTGGTTGTACGCGTAGCCCACATCGAAGAACGGGATGAGCGTGACGTCGATCTCCTTCGCGGGCTGCTGATAGAGCGGCACGCGAAGTTCCAGCGATCCTGCCGCGCCGTTGTCGCGAACGCTGGTGTTCTCCCGATAGCCGCGAACCGTATCCACGCCGCCGACGCTGAACTGCTCGATCGCGAGCAGCGACTGGTCGGTGAACTGCATGCTCGCGCGTGCCACGCCCTGCACGTTCGACTCGCCCAGCCGGCGGACGTATTGCGCCTGCCCCAGCCATGCCCAGAACTGCCCGTCGGCCGTCGCGCCGGAGTTGATCGTGGCGTCGAACAGGTCCACGCCGATCGTCAACGTGCTTCGGAGCGCCAGCGCCTGCTGCGCATCTCGATAAAAGTATTCCTGTCCCAGCCGGATCAGCGTGGCGTTCGATTCGCCGCTCTGCGCCCCGGGCGAGAAGCTGAACGGCTCGCCGAGCAGTTCGGTGTCGTTCTGCTTGACGTTCAGGCCGGCGAAGATCGCCAGCTCGCTCGACGGCGTGCGATACAGCGGATGGCGAACGGTGATGCCGTAGCTGTACAGCTCAGACTTGATATCCAGATCGTCGAACGCCGCGTCGATCACCGTGCTGTCGGTCTTCTGAAAGCTGAACGTCAGCGTCGTGTCGGCGGACGTGATCGGGATCGCGTAATTGAAGAAGATCTCCGGCCACTCCGAAAACGGCGTGCCGCCGTCCAGATTGCCGATGACCGTGAAATCCTTGAACCCGCCGTCCGTCAACGCCGCCTGAACGTAGAGCCGATCGGAAAAGCCGAGCAGGTTTTCATGGCTCACGAACGCGCTCAATCGCTCCGCGCCGACGCTGGGCGAGCGGTGGTTGTCGAACACGAACCCGAGTTGAAGCGTCTCGTTCTCCGCCACGCGCACGTCGAGCACGCTTTCGCCGAGGTCGGCGCCGGGGCGAAGCTCGGCGTTGATCTGCGAGATGTTGGGGTTCTGCCGCAACACCTCCAACTGGTCGCGCAGGCGGTTCAGGTTCAGCGGCTGGACGCCGGCGCGATCGATGCGCGACTTGAGGTAGGCCTCGTTCAGCCGGTCGTTGCCCTGAATCTTCACGTCGCTCAGCCGGCCTTCGATGATGCGCATCACCACCGCCCCATCGCCGACGGGCTGATCGTCGAGCACGGCGCCGGAGTTGATGAATCCCGCGTTGACGTACACCAGCGTCACGGCGACGCGCGCCTGCTCAAGCTGTTCGAGCGTGACGGGTTTGCCGATCAGGTCGCGAACGCGCCGGGCGTGAGGATCGGGCTGAACGCCGGGGAGGGTCACGTCGAGCGACGCGTCCAGCAGCCGGTCGGCGAGGAAGGCCGTGTTGCCGATGAAGCGAAGCTGTTTCAGTTCAAACGAAGATTGCGCCGACAACTGCTGCGACGCCGGCTCGTCCGCCAACGATGGAAGCGACGCCTGCGCGCGGACGAAGCCCGGCGTTCCCAGAACGGCGGCGAGGCAGACCCTGGCGGCCGCGTGTCTTCTTCCCAGTGCCATCGACATGTGCTCCCCGGACCCGTCTTAGGCTATCGAAACCCGCCTGCAAAACCAACGTTAATCATGGGCCGCGCCAAGCGAGCTCGCCCTCGTCGAAGCCGGGCAAGACGCGCAGGACCGTCATTTCAGACGCCGGGCGATGACGACGGTCTGGTCGTCCTTCAGTTCGCCGCCGCCGGACCAGGTTTTGACCATCAGTTGCAGGTGTTCGATCTGCTTCGACGCCGGCTCGTTCGCCTGCGATCGCAGCGCCGCGCGCACGCGGTCGATGCCGAGGAGCTCGCCAGTGCGGGAGGGAGCTTCGAAAATGCCGTCCGACAGCAGCACCAGCGCCCCGCCGGGCGCGAGGTGAAGCGGCTCGATCGGCTCGACGGTCGGGTCGGCCACGACCACCAGCGGCAGGCCGGACGCGTTCATTTCCTGAAGCGGCGCATCCTCGCTGGGCGAGAACAACAGCGGTCCATGACCGGCGGACGCCATCTCGATCGTGCCGTCGGGCGACAGGTACGCCAGCACCGCCGTGACGAACCGCTGCGGGCTGAGGTCTTCGGCCAGGCGACCGTTGACGCGGTTCAGCACGTCCGCGGGCGATTCGTCCGGGCCTGCCAGCGTGCGCACGAGCGACCGCACCTGCGCCACCACCATCGCCGGCGCCATGCCGTGCCCCGCGGCGTCGGCGACGAGCATCGCCAGCCGCCCGTCGGACAGCTTCCACAGGTCGTAGCAGTCGCCGCCGGTGACCGATGCCGGAACGCTCCACCCGGCGACGTCGATCGAATCCAGCTGCGGCACTTCCTTGGGCAGCAGTTCGGTCTGCACGATGGCGGCCAGTTGCATTTCCTTGCGCATCTGGGCCGACTCGATCACCTGCTGGTTCAGCCGGTGCCGCTGCACCGCGACGCCGGCCTGGTCGGCGACGAGTTGCAGCAGTTCGAGGTCGGTCTGCGTAAACCCGTCGCGGCTATTCAGCGCCTGCACGACGCCGACGGCCTTGTGGTGCAAATCGAGCATCGGCACGGTGAGGATGTCGCGCGAGCGAAAGCGGGTGAGCGTGTCGGTCTCGCGGTTGAATCGCGGGTCGGCATACGCATCGGGCGTGAGGATCGACTCGGCGGTTTCAAACACGTGTCCCGCGATGCCCCTGCCGCGCGGCAGGCGAATCTGCGGCGCGCCGATCGCCACCTGCGTCCAGAGTTCGTTGGTCGCCGGATCGTGAAAGTAAACGCTCGCCCGCTCGCACCGCAGCAGCTTGCACGCGATCTGCGCGGTCTCGGGCAGCAAATGCTCCAGGTCGACCGTCACCGCGAGCGTGCGCGACAGGTCCAGTAAATGACGGAGTTGCTCAGCGGAAACGGCCATTTGCCCTATTGTGCACGCCGACTGGCCAGAAGGAAATCCATTGACGTTCATCGTCACGCCCCCGGCCTACCCGGCCGGCCGGGGCGGGCCGGGCGAGCGGGAGCGGCGGGTTCGGTTTTGGCCGGCTCTTGCGCGGGCTGCGTCGCCGGCGACGAACCGACCGCCGGGCCGATCGGGGGACCTTCGGGCTTGTTGGAAACGGTGCGGAGTACCTGCTGGCCGTCGACCATCTTCAGGTACATCCGCTGCATTTCCGCGAGGTTGAACGGCCGCGACCCGCGCCGGCCGAACACGGAGAGCTGGTTGCCGGCTTCATCGACGGCACGATCGCGATCCAGCCCTTCGCTCAGGCTGACGGCCTTGCCCTTCGTGGGATAGTGCGCGATCAATCGCGGCCTGGGCAACGGCGAGAAGCCGAGGAACGTCGGCGTGCCGTCGCGCTCGTCGCTGCTGGTGAGCTGCAGCACCTTCAATCCGTCCGCCCCGTCGGCGACGTAGGCGAAGAGGCTGGCATTGGTCATGCCGATGCGAACGGCGTGGCTGTCGGCCAGGCCTTCGGAGAACGTCTGCACGACCTTCGGCTGCTCGGGTTTCTCGACATCCACGATCTTCAACCCCTCGCGGCCGGCAGCGACATAGGCATAGGTGCGGGCGACGTAGACGTCTTTCGCGTCGGCGATCGGGATCGTCGCGCCCGGCACGAGCTTCGGCTGCGCGGGGAAGGTGACGTCGATCACCTTCAGCCCGTCGACGTCGGCGACGAAACCGTAGCGGAACTGGAACGCGATCTTGCTTGGGTTGTTAATGCCAGCGAGGCCGGGCGTATCGAGCAGTTTCGGTTCGAGCGGGTTCGACAGATCGACCACCCTCAGCCCGCCGTCGGTGCAGATGTACGCAAGCGTGCCGTGCAGGCGCATCCACCTGGCGCCGTTGAGCGCCCCATCGGGATTGAACGAGAGCGCCCTCTCGATGAAGTTGTTCGTCGGATCGCCATCCAGCAGCGTGGAGACGCCGGCGCCGTTCCGGTCGTTCAGCGGATTGCCGACGACGACCAGGCCTTCGTATTGGTCGGTCACGTAGATGAACGCGTACAGCAGGTGAACCGACTGCTCCTCGTTCTCCGGCAGCCTAGGGCGCGTGGGATCGAGCGCCATCGTGCTGGGCGAACAGACGCTCGTGGCGTACTTCGTCTTCACGTAGAACTGCTGCCCCACCGGCGACACCGGCGCGGTGACGATGCGCTCGGAAAACGCCTTGTTCCCAATGTTGGCGATGTCGTAGATGATGAAGCCGTCCTCGCCGCACGCGGCGTAGACGTATTCGCCGCGGTGCTGGGCGTCGAGCACTTTGTAAGTGCGGTGGGCGTGCGCCTCCTGCAGCGCGGAATTGCGGGCGACGTGATCGCGATAAAAATCGGGATACGCCAGTTCGTGCAATCGCGACCCGATGACCGCCTGCGGCTCGTCGCGCTCGGTGACGGTGACGCCTTCGAGGCCCTGATCGGTCGACACCCACGCATACCGGCCGACGAAGTTGACGCTCTTGGTGCCGAGCATCAGCAACTGGGCCATGATCGCGTTGTTGTCGTTGTCCTTGCTGACATGGCAATCGGCGCACTGCTTGGTTTCGGTGCGGCGGGTGGTGTGCGGGTAATACGGGCTGAACGCCTGCCCGCTGAAACCTTCTGCGGAGATCGTCTGCTGCTGTTCGTACAGCCAGTTGCGGTTCGGGTCCTGGCTGCTGACCAGCACCGCGCATGCCGACCGCACCGGCACCGTCACCCCGCCGGGCACGCCGCCGGACTGGACGGTGGAGTCCTTGCCAAGCATATAGACGTCGTCGCGGATGGTCTGGAAGTTGTAGTTGGTGTAGTTGCGAGTGTGGATGCCCTCATTGTGGAGCATCGGCTTGCGCTTGTTCGACTTCATCGGGAGATGACAGCCAAAGCAGCTGGTGTTCCACGACGTATGGCACGCGTAGCACGACATGGTGGTCGGCGGGTGCGCCAGCGGCAATTCGGGCTGGCCGTTGCCCCACGTCGTTCCGTCTTTGCGAATCGTGTGAGCGTACGCCGACGCGGCGGCGCGTTCGTTGTTGCTGTCGTTCCAGTTCTCACGGGTGATGCCGTCGGTCGCCGTCTGCTTCACCTCCCACTTCAGCCCTGGCGTGACGGCGGACTTCTGCACCAGTTTGCCCCGCTCCAGGGCGAAGTACTTGCTGATCATCCGGCTGACTTCTTCCCTGCTCGTGCCCTTGAAGGTGTTGCCGGTGAAGGCGCGCTTCATCAGTTCATCCACCTTCCCCTGATTGGCGCGGCGTTTGCGATGATCGCGCTCGGAGTTCAGCGTGAGGATCTGCTGCACGACCGCCGGCTCGGTGGCGGTGCCGTGGCAGTCGATGCACTCCTCCATGACGGCGTTGCGCGTCTCGCCGATGAGCTTGCCGTTGCCGTGGTTGTCGGTCTTGAAGTGGCAATCGACGCAGTGCATGCCCATTTCAAGATGGATATCCTTCAAATGCACCGGCGCGTCGGCGGGCGTGGGATCGCCTTTTGTCGATGCGTGGGCAACGCTCCTGGCGAGCACGTCGGCGTTGATGGTCTTCACGATCTCGCCGGCGGCGTTGAGGAGGTTGCCGTGGCGGTCTTGTTTATAGACGGCGCGGAACACCCACCCGTGGCCGTGGAAATCGGCGAACTGGGTGTGCTTGAGCTTGGCGTTGAACTCCTTCGAGCCGGTGTAGTCGAGGAAATCCTTCGGCGCGCGGTTGCCTTCGTGGTCTTCCTTGCCGGCGTGGCGATTGCTCCACAACCCGCGCGGGGCCGAGCCTTCGGGGTTGTGCCGGCTGACCTCGTGTTCGTCGTCAAACGTCGGGTATTGCTGCTGCTTCGGATACATCAGCCGGCCTTCGGTTTCGTTGTCCCACCAGGTGAAGCCGAGGTAGGCATTGACGACGTTGGTGCCGGGGTGGATGTGACAGACGATGCAGGTGCTCGTCGGCATGCGGTTCTTTTCGACGAACACATGCTTGACCGGATGCCCGCCGCGGCGGCCGTCCTGGTGCTTCCAAGGGTCTTCGTACGGCTGAGACGTCGGTGATGGCCCCGAGACAAACTGACCGGAAAGACCACCCGGCACACTGGTTTGCAGGCCGCCGGGCTTCGTGAATGCGCTTCCCTTTCGTGGATTAACCGCCTGATCTTCGCTGAACGATTGCCCCTTATTCCCGAACTTCGCCCACTCGCCCGAGTGGATCGGATTGCGATCGTTTGCGTAAGTGACGTGGCACGCGGTGCAGCCGGAGCCGCGAAAATCGCCTGGGTGATCGTTCGTGCCGAAGTGGTTGAGCGTTGGGTCAAGCAGGCGCGTTTTCTGCAAGCCGATGAGAACCGGATCAGTGCGCGTGAGCGTGCCGAGCCCGCGAGTCGAGAGCCGGACATCAGGACGCCCCGGCGGATCAAGTGGATCGGGCACGCCGAGGTTGAGGCCGCCGAGGTTCAGCGGGCGCTCTCCGCCACGCTCGAAGACGCGAAGGATGTTGCCCGGCTGGCTGACTTCATATCGCGGCAACGGCCACAGCGCCGGCAGCCAGCCGAGCGTGCGCGTCTGCTCCGCGGTCGGAAAACCGCTCGGCTGCGTTGCGGCGACGAGTTTTGCGGGTTCGTAGGTCTTCCTGCCGACCTTCTCCTTGCCTATATACACGTACGACTCGGCGTAGATCGGGTCTTTGCGGTTGTGCGTGCCGTTGTTGTAAAGCGCCGCCCCCCACAACATCGCGCCGTGCGACATCATGGAGGAGTGAACATGATCGACGATCGGATCGCTCGCCTGGTTGTGGCAGGAGGCGCACGCCGCCCGGGCGGCGTGCAGGTCGCCCGGGTTCACGAAGCGGATGTAGTCGGCCGACTCTTTCATGGTTTGCGCGCCGGGGACTTGCGGGTTGGCACTGGTTTCCCAGAGGTGGCGGAGTTCGGGGTTGAAATCGACGTGGGCCGCCAGCATCGCCTTCTGGTACATCTCGGATTTGCGGAAGGCCGGATCGTTGTTGCCCTGCTTGCCGATCGATTCGAGCATCGACTGGGTGACCGCCCCGAACCGCCCGCGTGCTGCCGCAATCTCGGCATACCCGCCGTGGCAATCGATGCAGGAGATCGCGACCGTGCCGCCGGCGTGCATGGAGACGTGATCGCCTTCCAGCGTGTGGCAGGCGTTGCAGGTATGGCTTCCCCTGAAGACGCGTTCGGCGTTGGCGGGCTTGCGGACCTCGTCCATCGTCGGCGAATGCGCAAACGCCCAGTCGCCGTACTGCTCCGCCGGCTCCTGCTGGTGCTCCGCGAACACCGCCGCCAGCGGCGGCAGGTGGTCGTGCGACGGCTCCTCGTGCATCGCCGTGCAGGAGATGACGAAGAACGCCAGCCCCAGCACGCCGAGGATCGCCAGGCTTCTTGCTACGGTATGTCGTGTTTCCATGACAACCTCGGAGAACAGGAGCCAGGAGTCAGAAGCCAGGAGGCGGAAGAGCAGATCGCTTTCTTCTGGCTCCTGACTCCTGGCTCCTCCCACGTTCAATACACCAACGTCAGCGACACGAACGCCGAATAAAGGATGTCCGTCGAATACAGTTCTTTCAGCCCGCCGGCGGGAATGAGGGCGCTGACGCCGGCGTTGATGATCATGTTGTTGTTCAGGTACGGGCGGTAGATGATTCCCGTGCTGATATCGACCCCGATGTCGTGGCCGATGCTCTCGTCGTTGAGAACGAGCTGTATCACCTCCGGATCGACGAACTGCAGGTAGCTGACGTTGTTGATCCACTTCAGCTTCGGCGTGATTTCTGCATCGAAGCCGACGTTGTAGAGCAGCAAACCGGGGTTGACGAAGTTCGCCTGCCCCTGCTCTTTGCTGGTCCGCAGGTCGGGATAGAAGCTATTGCGGCCCATCAACCCCACCCCCGAACCGGTGAGCCGCAACGCCTGCCGCTGGAAGAAGCTGAAACCCCCGCCGGCGAAGTTGGGGTTGTCGAAGATGCCGTCGAAGCCGGTGGCATCGCCGTCCTCGGGATCGGAGTCGCCGGAGGCGTACATGAAGCTGGCGCGATACCGCCGCCAGTCGTGATCGACCGACAGCTCGATCGCGAACATCTGCGCGTTGATGTTCGTGTCCTGCCCCGCGATGGCGTTGGGCTCCTCAGTGCCGAATACCTGGTAAAACTGATGGGTGACGTTCAGCCACCCGATCTTCCCGTCGCCGGCCCAGCCGAAGTAGAACGCCCTGACGTCCTTTTCGCTGATCGTGCCCACCGGCTGCGGGCGGACGAGGAAGTCGTTTTCATCAAACTCGATACCTCCCCGGTCAAGGTTGGCCGCCACGCTGAACTGGGCGGTGTAGCCAAGGATGCCGAGGAAATCCTGCTTGTAGAGGTTGGCGACGATCACGTCCTGATCGCGCAGGTTGAAGGTGTTCAGGCCGCTGTTGGCGTCCTTTTCGAGCTGTCGGAACCACGCGACGTTCCACTGGTATTCGTTGTTGTCGAGGCTGCCGAACAGCCGGACGCCCAGGTTGTTGTCGGCGTACAGAAACCCGCGAAAATCCGCATTAAAGCCCTGGATGCCGGCCCGGATAGCATAGAAATCGTAGGCGTGCGTCAAATCCCCCAGGTGGTGCTCGTAAAACGCCTCCTGCCACGCGTAATGGTTGTCGGTGCGGTCGCGGCCCTTGCGAACGTCGATGTTGGTGCCGCCCAGCTCTTCGACGTGGGCGTAGTTGAAGTTCAGCACCTGCGTCAGGCGGATTTCCCAGTCTCGCGGCTTGAAGTTGCCGGCCCCCTTGAACAGCTCGAACGACAGGACGAAGTTCTGGTTGACGAGCTGCTGCTCGCCTTCGCCGAAGAACGGGAGCGAGTCCGGGTTGAGCGCGCTTGTGCCGGTCGGGACGGGCACGTTGCGGGCTTCGAAAAGCGTGTCGGAGACGAGGGTTACGACGAAGAACTTGTCGTCGCCGAGGATCGGGTAATCGCCTTTGAGGACGTTCTGCTGATACGGGTTGAGGATCTCGCCGCGCGACTGGCGGACGGCTTCGAGGTAGTCCGGCGGCAGGCCGATGCGCCAGCGGTCGGGGATGGCGAGGAAGTCGTCCGGCCGCGGCTTGCCGTCGAGGCGCTTGCCGGAATAGCCGTAAGGTGCAGGTGGATCCGTAGAAACGGGAGCGGGCGCCTCGGGCGCACCGGCGATCGGCTCGTCGACCGGCACCGCCACCGCGCGATTCTCAGGAGCCAAGCCCTCCGAGGACCGGGTGCTCTGCGCCCACGCTGCGCCGCAAAGGCCCAGCGCCATCGCCGTCCATGTCGTACCCGTCCGCTTGAAAATCATGCGTCCCTGATCCCGACAAAAAAGAAGATGCGCGTTCAAGCTACCCCACGATCGCCGCAAGTAGCAACAACTTATTGGTTCGACGTCAGCCTCTTTTTGCTTGCCCTTATGCAGGCCTCCTCCACGTTGACCCGCGTTGCACGCGGTCTATAGTCACCTGAGATTCGATCTCATTTACTATGTTGAACACCACTGCAGATATCGTTCTGGACGTCATTCGTCGTCGTCGCAGCTATAAAGTTGCGGCATTGAAACCGGACACGGTGGATCGCGCGTTGATCGACCGCATCCTGGAGGCCGGGCGATGGGCGCCAAGCCATGGGCAGACCGAACCTTGGCGGTTCACGGTATTCGCGGGCGACGCGCGCGCAGCGCTCGGCCGGGCGTTCGGCGAGGCGTACACCGCGATCAATCGACCGACGGGCAAATTTCAGCAGGCGGCGTTCGAATCGCAGCGGGACCGCGTGCAGCTCGCGCCGGTCTGGATCGGGCTGGGCATGCAGCCGGGCGTCAACGCCGACGGCAAGCCCGCGATGCCGATCGACGAAGAGCTCGCCGCCGTCGCGTGCGCGGTGCAGAACATCCACCTGATGACCGCCGCCCTGGGCATGGGCGGACAGTGGACGTCCAACGCGGTCGCCACCCACCCCGTTGTCGCGGATCTCATGGGCCTTACCGCGCCCGGCCGCTCGCTCGGATTCTTCTTCCTCGGCCACCTGCGCGACGACGCCCCCCAGCCCCCCGCCAAACGCCGGCCGGCAGAGGAACGCGTCCGCTGGATGTAGGCCGGCGCTCGCCCGCGTCGCTGTCGCTCGAACATTTGCTCTTTGACGGACGAAAGCCCCATCAATTACCCTGCCGGTTCACGTGCAGCACGTGACGTTCTCAGTCACACAGTCGGGAGCCGCACAATGAACCGATCGCTTATCGAACCGCTCGAAGACCGCCGGCTTCTCGCCGCCGCGCTGACCGCCGCTGACGTGCAGACGATCCTGGCGCAGGCGGCGTCGCAGGTTCGCAACCCGTCGACGAGCCAGCAGGCGATCGTCGTCACCGATCGGGACGGCAACGTGCTCGGGTCGCTCGCGATGGGCGGGCTGGCGGGCTCCGGGGGCAGGCGGGAGAATTTTCGCGTGCAGGTCACCCTGCTGGCCACACTTCGGGCTCGCACGGGGGCGCTTTTCGCAAGTACGCAGAACGCGTTCACGACGCGAACCGCGCGGTTCATCATCCAGGACCACTTCCCCCACCCGGTCAACTTCACGCCCGGCGGACCTCTGTACGGCGTGCAGTTCTCGAACCTGTTCGGCTCTGACATCACCGGCTCGAACAACGTCGCCGGCTTCAGGGTCCAGGGGGCGATCTCCGGAGACCCGGGCGGGCTGCCGCTGTTCAAGGACGGCCAGCCCGTCGGCGGGATCGGCGTGGCGGGCGACGGGCACGACGTCGCCGCCCGCAGTAACCTGGCCTCGATCCTCACCGAGGTCGCGCCGGCCTACTACGGCAACGACCCGAAACGCTTCGCCGTCTTCAACGGCAAGGAGGAAAGCGATGCCGACGAACAAATCGCGCTGGCCGGCCAACAGAACTTCGCGCCGGCGGACGAAATCCAGGCGAACCACATCTTCCTCGATGGCCTTCGCGTTCCCTACGTCGCCGACAAACCCGCCTCCGGCCAGGCATTCCGCACGTTTGGCGACCTGACCCTCTCCGGCGACGCCCTCATCGGCACGGCGCCGACCGACGCGCCCGCCTCGCCCTATCCCGCCGCGTCGTATGCGGGCATTCAGGGGTTTTTGAAGAACACCTCGCGCAGCGACTTCGCCATCAGCAACAGCAACGACACGAAGAACGGCGTGCTGCTGGACGAGGCGCATCGGCTCACCAACGCCGACGTCCGCCGGATCTTCGCCGACGCCGCCAAGCAGGCGTTCAGCACCCGCGCCGCCATCCGCAAGCCGCTGGGCGTGCCGGCGCAGGTGCACATCGCGGTGGTCGATCGCGACGGCGACCTGCTCGGCGTCTTCAAGACCGCCGACGGGACGAACTTCAGCTTCGACGTCGCCGTGCAGAAGGCCCGGACTGCGGCTTTCTTCTCGGACAACGCGCACGCCTTCTCGTCGCGGTCCATCGGCTTCCTGGCGCAGCGGTATGCCCCGCCCGGAATCGACCGGAACGACGGCATCGTCGGCCCGCTGTTCGAACTGCAGAACGCGCTGTCGCCCACGCTCGACGTCACGTCGCAGTTCAAGGGCAGCGGCAAGAACCCGATCCGGAACGGCATCACGATCTTCCCCGGCGGCGTGCCTCTGTATAAGAACGGCCGGCTCGTCGGCGCGGTCGGCATCTCCGGCGACGGCGTCGATCAGGACGACATCATCGCCTTCGCCGGCGCGAAGCGCTACCAGCCGCGCGTCGCGATCCGCGTCGATAAGCTCAGCCACGCCGACATCGCCCAACACCTCCTGAATCGCGTCCGCCTGCTGAACGACCTGTTCAGCCTTCCCCGATCTGTCCTCCAACGCGCCGAAACCCTGCCCGACGTGCTGACCTTCCGATTGCCGTACGTGAAGTTTCCGCGCAACCCGGACATCTGATGCGTGTAGCATGACGAGCGGTTCGTAGTAAAGGCCACCCGCACGATATGAAAACTGACGCACCAATGTGAAGTCGAGCCTCCTGCGACGTGCGGCGGCGCGTCGGGGCGCGTAGGATAAGCGTATGACCACGCTCCCCCCCACTCCTGCCCCCGACGGAACCGGCCTGATCGCGCACGATCCGTGGCTGGCGCCGCACGCCGAGCGGCTGCGCGGGCGGTATGCGTGGTATCAGAAGGTGCTGAAATCGTTCGAGCCCACCGGCGGGCTGACGGGGGACGTTTCCACCGGGCACAACTACTTCGGCTTCAATCGCGGCGAGTACGGCGGGACGACCGGCGTGTGGTATCGCGAGTGGGCGCCGGCGGCGCTGCAACTGCGGCTGATCGGCGACTTCAACGGGTGGGATCGCTTCGGCAACCCGATGGTGCGCGATCAGTTCGGCGTGTGGTCGCTCTTTTTGCCGGACGGCAAGTTCAAGGACAAGCTGACGCACGCGTCGCGCGTGAAGGTGCACGTGGTGCTGCCAGACGGATCGACGATGGACCGCCTGCCCGCGTACGTCCGCCGGGTGATCCAGGAGCCGCAGAGCATCAATTTCGTCGGCCAGTACTGGAGCCCGGAGAAGCCCTACGTCTTCAAGAACCAATCCCCCGAGATCGTCGGCGGGCTGCGGATTTACGAGGCGCACACGGGCATGGCGCAGGAGGAAGGACGCGTCGGCACGTATCGCGAGTTCGCCGACAACGTCCTGCCGCGCATCGTGCGGGCGGGGTACAATGCCGTACAACTGATGGCGGTGCAGGAGCACCCGTATTACGGATCGTTCGGCTACCACGTCAGCAACTTCTACGCCCCCAGTTCGCGCTTCGGCACGCCGGAAGACCTGAAGTTTTTGATCGATACCGCGCACGGCTACGGCGTCAAGGTCATCATGGACCTGGTGCACTCGCACGCGGTGAAGAACACGCACGAAGGGCTGAACCTCTTCGACGGCACCGATTTCCAATACTTCCACGGCGGCCCGCGCGGGCAGCATACGGCGTGGGATTCGATGTGCTTCGATTACAGCAAGTACGAAGTGCTGCGATTCCTGCTCAGCAACTGCCGCTATTGGATCGAGGAGTTCCAGTTCGACGGCTTCCGGTTCGACGGTGTGACGAGCATGCTGTACCTCGACCACGGCCTCGGCAAGGCGTTCGGCAGCTACGACGACTACTTCGACGGCAACGTCGACGGCGACGCGGTGTGCTACCTGCAACTGGCGAACGAGCTGGTTCACAAGATCGCGCCCGAGACGATCACGGTGTCGGAAGACGTCAGCGGCATGGTCGGCATGGCCCGGCCGGTGTCGGAGGGCGGGCTGGGGTTCGACTATCGCCTGGCGATGGGCGTGCCCGACTACTGGATCAAGCTGCTGAAGGAAAAGAAGGACGACGACTGGGTTTTGAACGAGATCTTCCACACCCTGCTGAACCGCCGGCACGCCGAAAAGCACGTCGGCTACGCCGAAAGCCACGACCAGGCGCTGGTCGGCGACAAGACGATCGCGTTCTGGCTGATGGACCAGGAGATGTACTGGAACATGAGCAAGGACCGGCAGTCGCTGGTGATCGACCGCGGCATCGCGCTGCACAAGATGATCCGCCTGCTGACGTTCAGCCTCGCCGGCGAGGCGTACCTGAACTTCATGGGCAACGAGTTCGGCCACCCGGAGTGGATCGACTTCCCCCGTGAGGGCAACGGCTACAGCTACCACTACTGCCGCCGCCAGTGGAGCCTGGCCGACAACGACCTGCTTCGCTACAAGGGCCTCGGCGAGTTCGACCGCGCCATGATGAAGCTGGACGAGAAGTACGGCCTGCTCGAAGACAAGTTCATCGAGCAACTGCTGGTGCACGAGAGCAACAAGCAGATCGTCTACCGCCGCGGCCCGCTGGTGTTCGTCTTCAACCTTCACCCGCACAACAGCTACAGCGACTGGCGCATCCCCGTGCCCGACCGGAAGGACTACCGCGTCCTCCTCAACACCGACAACAAACGCTTCGAGGGCCCCGGCCTGTGCGCCGAAGACCAGACCTGCATCGTGCAGAACGTTCCGTGGGAGGGGCGTGAGCAGAGCATCCAAGTGTACGTGCCAGCGCGCAGCGCGCAGGTGCTGGCGCCGGCGGGATGATGAATCTTGATTCGGATGCGAGTGTTTGATCTTTCCATCCTCAACTACCGCGACGCCTGGGCCGAGCAGGAGCGCGTTCACGCCGAGGTGCTGGCAGGCACGGAGGAGGCGATCCTGCTCGTCGAGCACACGCCCGTCATCACGTTCGGCCGGCGCGCGGAGGATAGCGCGAAGCATCTGGTGGCGTCGCGAGAGCAGCTCAAGCAGATGGGCGTGGACCTCGTCGAATCCGACCGCGGCGGCGACATCACCTTTCACGGCCCGGGACAACTCGTGGCATACCCGATCGTGCGGCTCGCCGATCATGGGTTCAGCGTCGGCGCGTACGTAAAAGCGCTGGAGCACGCGGTCATCGCGACGTTGAAGGAATTGGAGATCGACGCATTCCTGGACCCCGCCGCCATCGGCGTATGGACCCACGCGGCACGCGGCACGCAGCACGCGGCCAAAATCTGCGCGCTGGGCGTGCGGATCAAACGCGGCGTATCGATGCACGGCATCGCGTTGAACGTCACGACCGATCTTTCCTGGTTTAACCTCATCGTCCCCTGCGGGCTGGCGGACAAGCCCGTTACATCCGTGCAGATGATCAAAGGCGATACGACCCCGCCGATGTCGGAGATCAAACCGATGCTGGCGCGGAACATCACCGCTTGCGTTGGCGCGGGCCGACGCAACAATGCGGTCGCATGAAGTTCGCGGACGCACTCAGCATCGCCGCCGATCCGGAGGAAGCGGTACACGACGTGATCGAGCGCCTGCACCCCTCGGGGCCGAGGTTCGACGTGGCGGTGGTGTTTTACTCGAGCCACTTCTCCGGCGACGCCGACTCGATCGCGCAAACGCTGATCGACGAGTTCGACATCCCCTGCCTGATCGGCGCATCGTGTGAGGGCGTGATCGCGGGCAGGCAGGAGGTCGAGAAAGGCCCGGCGCTGTCGGTGCTGGCTGGCCGGATGCCGGGGGTGAGAGCGCAGGCGTTTCACCTGAGCAAAGACCAGTGGCAAGCAGCGATGGCGGACGCGGAGAGCTTCGCCGACCACTTCTCGATCGTCCCCGACACACGGGCGGTCATCGGCATCGGCGATCCGTGGACGACGCCGATCCAGCCCGTTTTGCAAAAGCTGGACGACCACCATCCCGGCGTGCCGCTCATCGGCGGGATGGCGTCGGGGGCGCGGCAGGCGGGTCAGAACGTGCTGCTGTTCGACGACGCGCGGTTTGACGAAGGCATGGTCGGGCTGTCGCTGAGCGGGCCGATCAACGTGGAGGCGGTGGTCAGCCAGGGCTGCCGCCCGATCGCCCGGCCGTTCGTGGTGACCAAGGGGCAGGGCAACGTCATCGAACAACTCGGCGGCCGACCCGCGCTGGAAGTGCTGGAGGAACTGGTCAACCGGCTGACCGACGAGGAAAAACAACTCCTCTCCCACGGCCTGCTGATCGGCCGGGCGATGAGCGAGTACAAGGAGACGCTCGTCCGCGGCGATTTCGTCGTCCGCAGCATCATCGGCGTGAACGACGAGGCCAAGGCGATCGGCGTCGGCGACCGCGTGCGGGTCGGGCAGACCGTTCAGTTCCACATCCGCGACGCCAGCACCGCCCATGAAGACCTGAACCTGATCCTCGCCACGCGGCAAACCAAGCAGCCCGCCGGCGCGTTGTTGTTCAGTTGTAATGGCAGAGGCACGCGGCTGTTCTCGCAGCCCCACCACGACGCCGAGGCGGCCGGCAACCTGATGCCCAACACCCCGCTCGCCGGCTTCTTCGCCGCCGGCGAACTGGGCCCGGTCGGCGGGAAGAATTTCGTCCACGGACACACGGCGAGTTTCGCGTTGTTCTCCGAAGCGCAAACGTAAGGGAACCGCAGATGAACGCAGATAAACGCAGATCGATGCAGGCGGATTCATGTCCCAGGTAGTCGAGCCCTCACAATCCGACACCTCACGCAACGGACCGGCCTGGCCCTATATCCTGCCGTTCGCCGTCTTCATGCTCTTCACCTTTGCCGGCGGACAGTGGCCGGCCTGGTATCCGTTGAGCTACGTGCTCAAGACGCTCGTCGTCGCAGGGGTGCTGTGGTTCTGCTGGCGATATTTCACACGCATTCGTTGGACGCACTTAGGGTGGGGCGTGGCATTCGGCGTGATCGGCGTGGTTCAGTGGATCGGCATGGAAAAATTGTTCATGTCGCACGACTTCTTTTACTGGACCAGAATGTCGTTCGAGGGCGCCGAGAAAGTGCGAGAGGCCGCGTTCCGGCCGTACGCTTTCTTTGAAGGGGCGCCGGCGATGATGTGGGCGTTCGTCGCCGTCCGCTGGGCGGGCGCATCGCTGTTGGTGCCGGTGATGGAAGAGCTCTTCTGGCGCGATTACCTCTGGCGCTCGATCGCCAGCCCCAACGACTTCCGCCTGCACGAAGTCGGCGAATACGACACCGGCGCCTTCTGGCTGGTTCCGCTGGCGTTCGCCACCGTCCACCCCCAATGGCTGACGTCCATCGTCTGGGCGATCCTCATCGCCTGCCTGCTCTATAAAACCCGCAGCCTCGGCGCCTGCATCGTCGCCCACGGCGTCACCAACTTCCTGCTCGGCGGATACGTGCTGTTCGCGCACTACGTGCTGGGGTGGGATGAGTGGTATTTCTGGTAACGCTCAGCGCCGCGGCTTGCCGCGGGCTTTGCGATTGATCGAGCCGAGAAAAAGCCCGCATCAAGATGCGGCGCTAAACGGCGCGATCAATCGAACTCGTCGCCGCGGAACATGCTGCCGAGGTAGGCGTTGCGGACGCCCTGGTCGTTGATGATCTCGCGCGGCGTTCCTTCCTTGAACACGCGGCCGCTGTCGATGATGAGGGCGCGGTCGCAGACGCGGAGCGTCTGGGCGACGTTGTGGTCGGTGATCAGCACCGTTTTGCCGAACTCTTCCTTCAGCCGCTTCACTTCGCGCTGAAGGTCTTCAACGGCGATCGGATCGACGCCGGAGAACGGCTCGTCGAGGAGGATGAGTTGCGGCTGGGTGACCAGCGCCCGGGCGATCTCGAGCTTGCGGCGTTCGCCGCCGGAGAGGGTGTCGGCGAACTGGTTTTTCTGGCGGGTCAGGCCGTACTGGCTGAGCAGCCGGTCGGCGATCTTCACCCGCTCGGCGTGTCGCATGGTGCGGGTTTCGAGGATCGCCATCAGGTTCTGCAAGACGGTCAGCCGGCGGAAGTCGGAGCGCTCCTGGCTGAGGTAGCCGATGCCCTTGCGGGCGCGCTTGTACATCGGCAGATGGGTGATGTCCTCGGTGTTGAACGCAACGGCGCCGGCGTCGGGGACGACCATGCCGAGGATCATCCGGAACGTGGTGGTCTTGCCGGCACCATTGCGGCCGAGCAACCCCACGATCGTCTGCTGCCCGAGCGTGAACGAAACCTCATCGACGACGTTCCGGCCGTTGTAATTCTTGACAAGCTTTGTGACTTCCAGCAGGTTCATCATCCGCCCAACAGCCGAGAGAAGGGGCTCGATCCAACAGTTCCGCATAGCATCATTGGGGGCTTCTCAAAATCAAGCGGACAAATTGTGGATAACTCGTGGAAATCCGCCTTGCCGCCATTGATTTCAAGCCATTTTTGAGCCTTCCGAACGCGAAGCTCACCGAAAGCTCACACCTGCAGAATTCCCAAACCGCTCCACGCCTGCCTGAAAAAATATCTTAAACCATTATATCGATTGATCTTATGATCACTCATATCAAATTATCGGGGATTTTCTGATAGAGCGTTTCTTAACGTCTCCCGCACATGGCGCTGGAAATGCCCTGTCAGGACGTTGATTCTCCGGACCCGTAGGGCATTGTGGATAAGTGGTTGGGAACGTCTACCAAGTTACTAGACGCTGAGGGGTTTTCCCGGGATGTCAAAATAAGTCTTCTTTTGCTCTTGATGAGTGATGAAGGTATCTTCATGTGAAATCACCTCTGAAGTTCCAGCTTCTCTTTAGCTGGCGGGTGGCAGGGATAGGAAATCACGCGAGCGGTCGATCAGGGTCGACACATCGAGCGGGTTTCGTGAAAGGACCGGGTTAGCCTATGGCCACGGGCAAGGTTAAGTGGTTCAACGACCAAAAAGGCTTCGGCTTCATCTCCATGGATGAAACGGGCAAGGATGTCTTCGTTCATCACTCGGTGATCGAGGGCGAGGGATTCAAAACCCTCCGCGACGGCGAGGCCGTCGAGTACGAATACGAAGAGGGGCCGAAAGGCATCCGGGCGACGAAGGTCACCCGATCCGCCGCTGCCGTTGCTGCATCTCGTCGTTGATCGGGAGTATCCCCTAGTGCGTGAAAAAATGAGCCCTTTGGTAGATTCCGCGAGCCAATTGCTTTGAAAAATGCGTTGATCTGCGACTCCCCCCGTTCTGCGATCATGCTTTTTTGGCGGCAGGCTTGACCGGCTTGCGCGGCTGGATGACATCGCGGACGATCTCGGCGATCTTGCGCGCCTCGCCGAGGCGGTCTTCCGACGCCGGGGGATCGACGATGAGATAGCCTTCGAAGCCGATGCCCGCCAAGCGTTTGGCAAACTCAATCGTCGTCGCCTGCGCATCGGCCACGCGCACCGCGCCAATCCGGAGGTTTAGTACCGGCACCACCGCCGCCGGCGAAATGCCCGCCTGCGCGCCCCACTCTGCCGACCAGGCGATGCGAACGCGCCTGTTCGTCACCGATTCGATCAACTGCCACAGTTCGCGCGGCAACGTGCAGTCCGTCCACGGCTCGATCAGGATTGTAAACGCCTCCGCCGCCCCCGAGGGCGCGTCACCGCCGATGGCGTTTAGCTCCCTCACCACCTCGCGCCAACCGCCTTCCGGCCGATATGACGCCCACTTCACCCCGCCCTCCCCCGCTTTGATCGCTGCGGCCAGGTTCGTACAGCGACGCCCGGCGATGCTGACCCCGTGATCGTCCCCGTCCGCCGCCTCAAACGCGTCGAATTCCTCGACGCGCAGCGACGCCTCATCCAGACGCTCCGACGGCGCCAGCGCATAAGCAAATCGAAACATGCCGCCGAAGCTACCCGAACCGCCAGCAAATCCCAACGCCGACCGGCAATGATTGCTGTGGCACGCGGGTTTCCAACCCGTGTTTTGCTGCACCAAGCCACGGGTTGAAAACCCGTGCCACCAGCGATGAAAAAAGCCCACGCCGAAATTGGCGTGGGCTTCGCGATTCGTGGAAATGTTATTGAACTTCGATCAGTCCAGGTTCATCTGCATCAGGAACTGAGCGTTGCTCGGCACCTTTTCCAGGCGGCCCTTGAGCAATTCGACGCCCTCGACGGGGTTCATATCGCTCAGCACGCGGCGCAGGCGGTAGACCAGTTCGAGTTCCTTCGGATCGAGCAGCAACTCTTCGCGGCGGGTGCCGGAGGCGTTGATGTCGATGGCCGGGTAGGTACGGCGGTCGACCAGACGACGGTCCAAGTGCAGTTCGGCGTTGCCGGTACCCTTGAACTCTTCGAAGATCACCTCGTCCATCTTCGAGCCGGTATCGACCAGCGCGGTGGCGAGGATCGTAAGCGAGCCGCCCTCTTCGATCGAGCGAGCGGCGCCGAAGAATCGCTTCGGCTTCTGCAGCGCGTTGGCGTCGACACCGCCGGTCAGGATCTTGCCGGAGTGCGGCACTTCGGTGTTGTACGCGCGGGCGAGGCGGGTGATCGAGTCGAGCAGGACGACGACGTCCTTGCCGAACTCGACGTAGCGCTTGGCCTTTTCCATGACCATTTCCGCCACCTGGATGTGACGACTGGCCGGCTCGTCGAACGTGCTGCTGACGACTTCCGCCTGCGTGTTGCGGCGGAAATCGGTCACCTCTTCGGGACGCTCGTCGATCAGCAGCACCATCAGGACGACTTCCGGATGGTTCTTGCTGATCGAGTTGGCGATCTTCTGCAGCAGCACCGTCTTACCTGTGCGCGGCGGGGCGACGATGAGCATGCGCTGGCCCTTGCCGATCGGCGTGACCAGATCGACGATGCGCATGTTCAGTTCCTTCGGCTCGTCCGGGCGTTCCAGCACGATGCGCTTGTGCGGGTGGACGGGCGTGAGGTCTTCGAAGTTGGTGACGTCGGTGATGCGCTCGGGGTCTTCGCCGTTGATGGCCTCGACGCGGAGCAGCGCGAAGTAGCGTTCGGATTCCTTCGGCGGACGGATCTGGCCTTGCACCGTGTGGCCGTTACGCAGGCCGAAACGGCGGATCTGGCTGGGGCTGATGTAGATGTCGTCCGGGCACGGGAGGTAGTTGTATTCCGGCGAACGCAGGAAGCCGAAGCCGTCGGGCAGGATTTCGAGCACGCCTTCGCCGAACATCATGCCGTTCTGGCGGACGCGGGAGCGAAGGATCTGGAAGATCAGGTCCTGCTTCTTGAGGCCGACGTAATCCTGGATGCCCTCTTCCTGGGCGATCTTGTGCAGGCCGGCGACCTCCATCTGCTGGAGGTCCTTGATGTACAGCTTCTGCTGCTTGACGTTCTCGTATTTGGCGTTGGTTTCCGCGTCGATATTGGCGATGTCGTCGCTGCCGCCCTGATTGGACGACGAGGACGGCGCGGGCCGGGATTCGCGCGTTTCGCGAGACTCGCGGACTTCTTCGCGCGGCTCAGGGCGGGCTTCGGCAACCGGCTCGGGCGCTTCGGCGACCGCGGCGGGCGAATCAACTTGATCGTCCGATTCGCGCTCGACAGCGCTGGACGACGAACGGCGGGTACGTGTGGACTTTGCCATGTTGGCAGGCCTCCGATTGGGGGTGGAACTACGCATGAGGGGGGTGAAAATAGCTATCTGGCCGCCGCCGACCGCACACCGGTGCGTGAAGCGCGGGGCCGTTGCCCAAGCATTGATGCTGTTATAGAGGAATAGACGTCGATCGTATCGACACCTGTCATGAAAACATTCGGCCGGCTTTTAGGAGCGCCGACCTGCCGCCGCAACACACGGCGACGCCTCGAATCCTGAATGAACTTTCGTGGGTAGCACCCGCCGATAGATTCCTGAGCCCCGCTCACCCATTCGACCAATCCGAAACTATATCAAGCATAGGCCGGGCAAAGTCGAAAGTTCGTCAAATCCGTTGCGATTTCTTCTCGATGATCGTTGGAAATAGCGTTCGGACTTGGCTGCGGGCAGAGGCCGCATCCGCGGCGTTGCTGAGCACATAATCCGAAATCTCCCGCTTCGTGTCCAGAGGCAACTGCGATTTTTCTCGCCGAGCCAGTTCCGCCGCGTCCCAGCCCCGCCCTTTTACTCGTTCTAAACGGACCTCCCAGGGGGCTTCCACGAAAATGACCGCATCGCAGGCCTTGTGCAAGCCTGTCTCAATCAAAAGCGGCGTATCCCACACAAACGCCTTAACTTCCGGCTCCGTCGACTTCTCGGCCATGATCCGGCGGCGGTCCTCGTGGACCAATGGATGGATCAATTGTTCCAACCGACGACGCTCGGCGTCATCAGTGAAAACCCTCAATGCGATCGCTTTTCGATTGATCGATCCATCCGACAGAAATGCCGTATCCCCCCACCACTCGCGAATCGTCCGGCGAACATCGTCGCGATCGTAGATCTGACGTACCTGACTGTCAGAGTCGATGACCACCGCTCCAAGTTCCGCGAACAGCGATGCGATAAAGCTTTTCCCCGAGCCGATCCCGCCGATGATGCCAATGATGGGTTTCTCCACGCGGCGGAAAGCATAACGCGCGGGCTTGGCTTCGTTTAGTCCGCCAACGACGCGCAGTCGTTTGGCTTCGTTTGGTCCGCCAACGGTCGCGCCTGGTTTAACGCACTTCTGCCCGCCAGCCGATGCTGACCCAGTTCCCGGCCGGATCGCGAAGCAGAATAGTATCTGTGCCGGGGGTAATGCCGCGTTGCCACTCGTATTCGACCTCGCGTTCGTTGAACGCCTTGATCAGATCGGCAAAGTGCGGCACCTCGACGATCAACGGCCGAAAGTCATCGCGGTGCGGCGGCCCCTCGCCGACGGTGAACAACACGCTCACGTTTTCCGCCTTGAACACCAACAGCGCCTCATCCGGCCACTCGAACTTCAGCAGATCACGGTAAAACTCGACCAACTGCCTCTCAAGCCCCGCGACCGTCGGCAGGCGAACATCTTCGATCGCCGTTACCCGCACCACTGGCGGCTCCGGCATGTGCGGCCGCGCGTCCTTCGGTGGATCAAACTTGATGCTCGATTCTTCGAGTTCCATATCGATACACCGGCAAGATGTCGTGCCCCCTCCTAAACGGTAGGATAGGATTTTCCATAGCGGTCGCCAGCAGAATTTTGCGCGCTGAATACCATCCGATGTCGTCTATCTCTCATAGTGGCTACGGCATAGGGAACAAAACGGAGACCACATTATGCGTTATCGTTTTTTCGCGGCGTTCGCCGTATCTCCGTTATTGATTGCCTCGTCGCTGCTTGCGATGGGCGGCAGCTACGGCAAGGGCAACCCCAAGTCTCCCATTTCTTCCAGCGGGTGGTCGGCGGAGCTCGTCGAGCTTGTAAATCGTGAGGATCGCATTGGAGGGTCGTGGGTCAATCAGTTCGACAGTTTCGACTACGCAGGCACGGCGGCCGACTTCAACGCGTTCGTCCAGAAATTTGCGATGCTCAACGAAGGGCCGCACATCGTAACGCTTTTGCAGCAAACCGATCCAGCTACGGAGCCGGCTGGCGCATCCTGTGACTGGCATCTCTCGATCAACGGACATTGGAATAAAGCGCCAACAAGCGTCGGCCTCACACTCGTTGTGGGCCGACGAATCAAGCTGGCGGACGTCGTTCTCCCCAAAGGCATCACCATAGCGCCGGTAGACAACCCGTCACCGGAAATTCAGGCTTACTTGAAAACCATCGCCAGATCTTCCGACGCGCCAACCACTCGGCCAAGTGATACGCCGCGAAAGTAGTCTGGATCTACTTCACTTCCTGCCAATTCTTGCCCCACCCCACTTCGACGTCCAGCGGCACCTTGAGAGACATCGCCGTCGTCATCTGCTGGCGGACGAAGGCGGCCTGTGCTTCGGCGTCAGCTTCGGGCGTTTCGAAGACCAGTTCGTCATGCACCTGCAATAACATCTGCAACGGGCGCCTCTCGGCCTTGATGGTGCGGGCGAT
>JBBCIV010000050.1:0-5256 GCA_037189665.1 Phycisphaerae bacterium
GTTGTGAAGAACATAGGAAACGATTTGGACCCCAAGGACAGCCCTTCTCAGGTCGTAACTGCAAACACAGCCATAAACCTGCAAATGGATCAGGTCGCGCCTGCTGGGCTTGACACTCTTCAGCAGCGCGTGGTCGGCGTGTTGGACTTTGTTCGGACAAATAAGGGCACATCAGGATGGGATTTTTCTAATAACATCCCGGTCGAGGTTGTCGCGAACTCTTCAGGTTCTTGGTATTCCAGCTGGGGACGCAAGATGTATCTCGAACAGGCCACTATAGACGCCACAACTAATCCGTACGCAAAAGCGGTACTTGTGCATGAGATGGGCCACCTCATCCATCACCACTTCGGAGCATCGCTTACAGGAAGTGGAGATCACTTCTACAATTCTGAAAAAAGTCGTGGCGGTGCGTTTACTGAAGGATGGGCGGAGTTCTTCTCGAACATGGTGTGTCCCTCGCTGGGTTTGAGCCCAGATCAAGAAGCAATCGCACGCGATGATGGCTCTTACAATGCAGTTCGTTTCCCCGCCAACACCCTATGGCGCGGCGACGAGGGTAATTCCTCGAGCAGCCGTCAGACCACAACCGCTACGGGCCGCGATGGGACCACATTTGAAAGCGGTGAGAAAGTCGAGGGAACCATTGCCGGAATACTGAATGAGGCGTTGAATGGAGGTACGCTTTCTGCAATAGACATCATTGAGATAATGGTATCAGCGAAACCAAGCGATTTCAGAAGCTTCTTCAATGGGGTGCGGTCTAAATTTGGAAGCGGGCACGCAAAGGTGCAGGCAGTATGCGATATTATGCAACGCCACGGAATTGTGTATAGCAGAGCCAAGTTAGCTGGGTCTCCGTTCAAGGTTTCGGGCCCACCCAATGCGGCTCCGTGGTCTGGCGGCAATTATGCAGTAATTGAAGACTACACCTTCCTGCGAGGAATTGTACCGACGGCATTCACCAAATGCTCAAGCGGAGATCTGGGTGTGGGATCTGCTATCGATGTCAAGGAGGTCTGGTTGGGTTTCGGCACCGCTGCCGATGACTTGAATGGTTCTGTGTCTAGTGTCAGTGCGTTCACAAGCGTCGTGCCCTACGGGGATGGGAAAGTTCAATGGGATACTCGAACTCACGCCGACGGTGATTTTGACGTTGTGGTATGGAGTACCAACGTTGAGAATTTCGTCGACAATATGCTACCCGTGTGGACTGGTGATGCGAATGCTGACTGCGATACCGATGAGAAGTATTTCAAATGGCTGCGAGCATGGTACGACCGTGACAATAAGCCGAATACCAACCCTGCGAAGGAAGGCAAGGTCATTATTGATAACACTGCCCCCTATGTTGTTAGTGGATCTGCGAAGCTAAACTAATCGCCGCAAAATTCTGCCGTAATTTTGACGCGCTCTTCGCGTCCACCAAGGTGCCAAGGGTAAACTAGTGTTCTTCCCCAGAAGTTTGCGATAACTCTCGTAACATTGTCAAAAGAATGGATGATTCGTTCGATTTTTTTTGATCCAGACTATGCTCTCGCAGTGGCGGGCTATCGCGATCGTTATGTCCATGCTGCTCACCTGCATTACAGGTGGCTGCGGGATTCATTGGGTATATATACCGGACACAGATCGCGAGAAGTTTGTGTCCATTCGAGATGTTCGAGGCCGTATGGTTACTACAACTGATGGTGTACAACACGTTCTCGCTGGAGTTCGGTGTACGTCGCCGGGTACGGGTTGTAATCTCGAATGGGAGCGTTACCTATCCCAATTGCGTGGCGCTGCCACGGTCTTCGTTGAACCGATCGGTGCAAGTGAGTTTTCAGTGATCGTTCTTTCGCAGTATGCCCCCCCCGATCGCAATCCCAATTTTGGCGTGCGAAAGAATGTTCCGCTGTACCCGAAGCATCGCGATATGAGCTATGAGTTGATTTGGTGCGGTCAAGCATTTGTTGCGCCAGAGGAGTTGGGGCAAAGGGATGATCTAAGGCCTAAGTATCGAGAGGCAGAGACGCAGGCGCGTGAAGCTGGTCGAGGCGTCTGGCGACATTAGGGTTTGAATGCTTTTGCGCGAATGCGGCAAGCGAAACCACAAGTGCAGGAGTGGCACTCGCAAACGCCAGACAGCGAGACCGTTGGCCTTCCCCACGAATGGCGGACACGCGGGGTGTTTCAGTTCAGAGCCGCTCGAACGTTTTGGGGCTGTAGCCTAACGGGCTGTGCCGTCGCTTGCGATTGTAGAACACTTCGATGTACTCGAACACCGCCACGCGGGCCTGGGCGATCGTTGCTGCTTAGATCATCAGGTTTCCCATCTTTTTGTAGCTCCACTATCATAGGTTTCGTCAAGAAATAGTTCTAACGGCGTCCCCTCCTCTCCACTGTGGGAGACCGGGTGGCGCAGATCGTAGTGAAGACGCCAGCAACGCTATCGGTATTGGCCGACCGCATCCAACGCCGACTTGCTCGGCCTGCACCCGTAAGCCGTCGTGATGGAATAGATGTTCCACCTTCGGCTCCAGGTGCGTTTACGACCGGGTAGTGTATCAAGGCTGCGGACCATGCGCCAGAGCTGTGGATAACCTGATCCTCATCGCGAGGAATGACTGGCGTTTCGCCGCAGTCAACGAAAAGCATAGATTCTTGCTTGACTCGTGACGCGGCGCTCGGTCTACTGCCGCGGTCTGAAGAGGGGATGGATTGGGGTGCTCAGCGGGGGCACTTCGCCACAACGCATTTCACAATCGGTTTGCAGGGAAGCAACAGGGAGCGGTCATGTCAGCACGACGTGTCTCGGCGGCGGTGTCTCGCGCGGCGTTGGCGGTGGTGGAAGGGCTGGAGCGTCGGCAGATGTTGGCGGCGGCACCGTCGCAGATCGGGATCAGCTTCGGGCCGTGGGGGTCGGAGGCGGCGGGGGGGTACCTGACGGACTCGGGGGAGGCGTACGGGACGCAGCAGTTCGGGATCGATTACGGCTGGCAGAGCGCGATCAGCTCGGGGAACCTGTATGAGCGCAGCGCGTCGAAGCCGCAGAAGCATGAGACGGGGGTCGTCACCGCCACGAACAATTCGTGGAAAATCAAACTGGGGCCGGGCGTATATATCGTCAAACTCGCCGCCGGCGACGCCAACATCACCAGCGGCACCTACAAGTACAACGTCAATGGCACGACCAACTTCCTCAACGGCACGGCCGGCAGCGGCGATTCCCGGTGGGTCAGCGCGACCGGCGAAGTGACGGTTGTCGCGGACGGCAGCAATGACTACGGCTGGCTGACCATCACGGACAACGGCGGCACGCAGCACCGCTTGGCGTTCGTGGACATCGTGCTCAAGACCAACAAGGATGTCAGTAGCGGCGCGGGTACGCCCACGAACCTGATGGCGACCGCACGCTCCAAGAACCAGGTCGACCTGCGCTGGATCGACAACGCCGGCTACGAGAGTTTCGACGGCGGCTATGTCGTCGAGCGGCAGAATGGCTCCTCGGGCTCGTGGACGGTCGTTGCGACGTTGGATGGCGGCATCCGGCAGCATACGGTTGACTATCAGAATGTGACGTCCGGCGCGATCTACACGTACCGGATCAAGGCCAAGGGCACGAACAATTCAGGTGCGGCGGTTGAATCCGGCTACAGCAACACCGTCACCATCCACCTGCCCGACACGGATGCCCAGGCCGCCTACGGTGGGCCGAACTGGCCGGTGCCGGGCGTGATCGAAGCCGAAGCGTACGACCGCGGCCTGGCCGGCGAAGCCTATAACGACACCACCGGCGCCAACGCCGGCGGGTTCTACCGCGCCGGGAGCATCGATACCGGGCTGCTGATCCCGCAGAACCTGTACTTCCTCGGCTGGACCAAGACGGGGGAGTGGCAGGAATACACGATCGATGTCGATGCCGCGGGCGAGTACTACATCGACGCGCGCGTGGCCTCGCCGGGCCAGGGCGGGACGTGGAAGGTCATGGTCGACGGCTCGCCTGTGAAATCAGGCATTCAAGTCGCCGACACCGGCGGCTTCCATACCTACGCGACCCAGACGACGTCGAGATTCTCGCTGTCGTCGGGCGACGACCAGGTGTTCCGCTTCGAGGCGACCGGGGAGGACGCCACCGGCAAGTTCGTCGGCAATTTTGACTGGTTCGCGCTGCGCCGGTTCGACGCGCCGTCAGGCGTGACCGCCACCGCGGTTTCGGCGACGCAGATCAACCTGGGCTGGACGAACAAGGCGACGTCGCCGGCGCACATCAAGATCGAGCGGCGGCAGGGAATGGGCGGGGAGTGGGTCACGCTCGGTGCGGAGCTGACGTCGAACACCACCAGCTACGTCGATACGGATCCTGCGCTGGTGGCCGGGCAGACGTACTACTACCGCCTTTACGCCGTGCACAACACGGTCGGGAATACCGGCTACAGCAGCACCGCCAATGCGACACTGCCGACCCCCTCGACCGTTCCGTCCACGCCGAGCAGCCTCGCCGCCACCCTCAGCGGTAGCAATGTCGTCCTGAACTGGACGGACAATGCCGACAACGAGACAGGGTTTTACATCCTCCGCAAGCTCTCGACCGACAGTTGGCCATCGGACCCGATCACGCCATACGCCACGATTTCCACCGCCAACGCAACCACTTACACCGACACGAATGCCACGTACAGCCAGACCTACCACTACAAGGTCGTCGCGTACAACGCGGCGGGCCGTTCGAGCGACAGCAACCAGGTCACGGTGCTGGTCACCACCACGACCACGAACCTGACGCCGACGGAGGATACCTACGTCCGTGACGGCACCAACTACATCAATTCGATATTCGGCAGTGCGACCAGCATTGAGGTGAAGACGGATTCGGCCAACAACCGCGAAGGGTTCATCAAGATCGACCTCTCGACGCTCTCGGGCACGGTCGATAGCGCGATCCTTCACCTCTACGGCCGCCGCAATTCGACGGAGGACGGCGGCGGCGGCATCCAGATGCAGTTGAAGGAGGTGTCGGACACGTCGTGGGTGGAATCGACGATGGTCTGGGGCAACAAGCCGACGATGGGCAGCACGATCGCCACGTTCAACGTGACGCCGACGACCAACACGTGGTTCCAGATCGACGTGACCGCCTACATCGCCGCCGCGCTGGCCGCCAGCCAGTCGACGGTGACGATCGGCGTGGCGGGCGTGAACAACACGCTGAACTACTTCACGTTCGCGTCGCGCGACGCGAGCAGCAACAAGCCGAAGCTGGCCGTGACGACG
>JBBCIV010000051.1:0-20127 GCA_037189665.1 Phycisphaerae bacterium
GAGCCAGTAGAGTCAGAACCATTCTGGCTCCTGGCTCCCGGCTCCTGACTCCTTTCACATGCGCTGGATCTGGATCGACAAGTTCATCGAGTTCACGCCTCGCACGTCGGCGGTTGCGTTGAAGAATTGCTCGCTGGCGGAAGAGCACCTGCACGACCTGTATCCGGATTTCCCGATCGTGCCGCACTCGCTCATCGTCGAGGGCATGGCGCAGACCGCCGGCATCGGGGTGGGCGAGGCGAGGCAGTTTAAGGAGAAGGTCATCCTCGCCAAGGTGGGCAAGGCGGTCTTCCATCGCCTGGTGCGTCCGGGCGACACGATCCTGTTCAAAGCGACGGTGGATCAGTTGAACGAGCAGGGGGCGTCGATCTCAGGTCGGGTGGAATGCGGCGACGCGCTCGTGGCCGAAATAGAGCTGATGTTCAGCCACATCGATCAGAACATCTCGGGAATCAAGTTTCCCGAGCACAACTTCGTCTTCACGGAGCAGTTCACCGATTTGCTTTCCAATTACCGGCTCAGCTCGCCGGTCACGCTGTGAGGCTCGGCGGCGTGTCTATTATTTCGGAAACGAAACTTTGATCCCCGCCTCCGACAGCCGTCGGAGGACGGTGAAGTTGATCTTCTGGCTCAACTCCTGAAACCCCCACCAATCGGCGGGGTCGTTGTACCAGAACTGGGCCTGGACGATCAGCGTGTCGCCTTTCATATCGTTGAAGAACACGCGCGGCGGGCTGCCGGCGGTGTCGAGATGGTTGGCTATCTCGGGCTCGGCGAGGATTTCGTTCACGATCGCGATGACGCGCTCGACCTGTTCTGGCGGGGCGTCGTAGGGAAGGACGAGGCTGATCGTCCGCTGCAGGTTCGGACGGCGGGAGATGTTCTGAATGCTCTGCTCGACCACCTTGCTGTTGGGGATGGTCACCATCACGCCATCCGTCCGCCGGACGCGCGTGGATCGGAAGCCGATGTCGATGACGGTGCCCTGGTGCGTATCGATCACCACCTGATCGCCCAGTTGGAACGGCCGGTCGAACAGGATCGTCAGCGAGCCGAAGAAATTCTTGATCGAGTCCTGCGCCGCCAGCGTGACCGCCAGCCCCGCGATGCCCAACCCTGCCAGCCACGCCGAGACGTCGCGGTCAAACACGTTCTCCAGCGTGAACAGCGTGAGCACAACGATCAAAAAGAGCCGCAATGCCTTGCGGATGACCAGCACCATCTGGTCGTCCAGGTTGCCGTGCGTGCGGAGGGAGAGGCGTCGCAGGAACAGGTCGAGCACATCGACGAGGTTGAACAGCCACCATCCGATCCCCACGATGTACGTTAGCGCGAGGCACCGCCCGGCAAACCAGCGGACGACGTCGCTCATCGTCACGGCGCCCAGGCCCGCGCTCAGCCCCAGCGTCAGCAGCACCAGCGCCACCGGCGCCGCCGACGATTCGTACGCCACCGCGCGAACCTCGCCCCGGCGCCGCCGGGCACCTTCGGCGAAGCGATTCAGCACGTGCTTGACGAAGTGCCCGACCGCGAACCCCACCAGGATCGCCAGGAACAGCGTCAGCCACCCGCGCCAGGACGTCTGGTCGAAGGTGGTGCGAAGCCCCTCGATCGCGAGGGACCAGACGGCGAAGTGCTGGGTAGGTTGCGTAGTGGGCATGTTCGTTTTTCCGAGAGGAGCGTAGGCGCGGTCAGAACACCCATGCCAGCAGGAAGGCGATCAACACGACGATCGCCGTCAGGATCACCCACGCCGGCTGCGTGCGCGGCCGGGGCTTCGATGCGTCCTCGGACGTGATGTAATACCCGCACCGCGGGCACCGCTCGGCCTCCTCCACCACCTGCCGGCGACAACTGGGGCAGGTGATCGTATCGACGACTTCCTGCTCCTCCTCCGATTCCTGATCCCACTCGGCGGGGTCGTCGCGGTCGTCGAGCGCGTCGTCGTCATCATCGTAGTCGGTAGGAGATCGAGGCCGGGCCATTTTGTGAAGGTTAACTCGGTTTCGCGGGTTGCGAAATGCCCCGCGTCGCGCGTATTGTCTGGTGTCACATTACGAGGACGACGAGAAGAGGAGTACCGGCGATGGTGCAGGGTTATCGACTTCAGCACGAAACGATTCAGACGAACTCTCGCAACGAGATGATCGACATCACCGCACGGATTCAGAGGCTGGTCGATCGACAGCGGCTGGAGAGCGGCATGGTCATCGTCCACGTCGCCCACACGTCGGCCGCCATCACGATCAACGAGAACGCCGATCCGGACGTGAAGACCGACATCCTCGCCAAACTCGAGGCGCTCATCCCGCAGAACGAGACCTACTACCAGCACGACGAGGGCAACAGCGATTCGCATCTGAAAGCGTCTTTGTTCGGCCACTCGGTGACGCTGCTGGTGGAGCAGGGCAAACTGCAACTCGGGCGGTGGCAGGGGGTGTTCCTCTGCGAATTCGACGGCCCGCGCGAACGCAAGCTGTTGGTCAAGATGATCAACCTGTCGGTCAACCACGAAGACCGCTAACGCGATCTTCGCCGACCGTCGCATGACAATCGCGGATCAATCGCGACACTGTGACGCATGCATCCACTCCTGCTCCACGCGCTGCTGGCGCTCGGCACGACGTTCGGCGGCGTACTGATCCTGTCGCTGTTGTTGACGTTCTTCGGAAAGCACATCTCCTCGATCGTCACCCGCGCGCCGGGATTGGACGTAGCGGTGGCGCTAATGACGTGGGTGCCGTGGGTGATCGCCGTCTGGCGCTTCGGCTGGATCGGCCTGCCGGCGGCGATCGTGGGGCAGATGCTGGCGCTGGCGGTCTGGTGCTGGATTCACGAGGCGATGCACCCGGAGGCCCGCCGTGGCCCGCGGATCGTGAAGTTCCTGAACCGCACGGTCGGCCGATGGCAAAACCACGTTGCGCTGTGGGTGACGGTGGTGGCGCTGCCGGCGTTCTGGCTCATTCGAATCATGGAGATGGGCCTTTATTGGCTCTTGCCCGCGCTGCTGGGCTTTCCGAAATACAAGCAAGGCGAGTGGGTGAACGTCAGCCGCCAGAAGTTCGATGGCCTGGTCGGCCACGACCTGATCTGGTGCCTCTACTGCGACTGGATGACCGGCGTCTATTCGCTTGGGGCCGAGATGCTTCGCAACGTCGAAAGTTTCTGGTGCCCGATCCGATTTTATGACGGGAAGAAGTGCGAGAACTGCAAAACTGACTTCCCCGATATTGAGGGCGGCTGGGTGAAGGAAACCGGCAACATGGCCGACGTGGTCAACCTGATGGAAGACAAGTACGCCGACGGCCAACGCGCCTGGTTCGGGCATCCGGTGCGGCTGACGGTGAAAGGGCAGGAATTGAAGGACGGGAGCGAGTCGAACTCTTAAGGTTTCGATGTCGAAGCTCGGCGCTCCCAATCTCTCTCCCCTTCATTGCCGCCTTGTCCTTGCGGCGGTGTTATTGATCGGCTTGGTGGCGAGGTTTGCCTACATCAACTGGAATTGCCCGATCGACCTTTCCGGCGATGAGGCGCACTACTGGGATTGGTCGCGCCAACTTGACTGGTCCTACTACTCCAAAGGTCCGGCCGTCGCGTATGTGATTCGGTTTGGATGCGCCATCTTCGGTGATAACGACCTGGGGGTGCGGTTTCCGGCGTTGCTTCTGGCGATCGGAACATCGCTTTGCACGTACTGGATCACCACGCGGGCATTCGGATCGGAGCGGCTGGCGCTGGGGGCGGTAATGCTTTGCCATCTCATGCCAATGTGCATTGCCGGCAGCCTGCTGATGACGATCGATCCGCCGTACTACTTCGCATGGGCGATGGCGACGTGCCTGATCTATCACGCGATGACGAGGCCAACGGCGCGGTGGGCGTGGGCGGCGGCGGGGGTGTTCGTCGGGCTGTCTTTCCTGGCAAAATACGCGGCGTTGATCTGGCTGGGATGTCTGCTGATCTACCTTTTCATTGATCGGCCGCAACGGAAATGGCTTCGCACGCCGTGGCCATGGGTGACGGTGGGGGTGTCGTTGATCTTCACGCTGCCGGTCATCATCTGGAACGCCCAGCACGACTGGGTGACCTTCGGCCATGTGGCACGCTCGACCACCGAAAACCAGTCGGGCTTCAGTCCGCTCAGGATTCTGAACAACCTTGCGCTGATGATCGGCAGTCAAATCGGGATTTTGAATCCGATCATTGCAGGTTTCATGATCGCGGGGGTGGCGGCGGCGCGGTCGATTTTCAAATCACGCGATGAGACCGCCCGGCCGCTGATGTTTTTGCTGGCGTTTGGCCTGCCGTTCCTGGCGGTCGTGTCGGTGGTGACGATCTTCAAGGAAATCGAGCCGAACTGGCCTGTCGCAGCGTATTTCACGCTGGTGCCGGTGGCGGCATGGTTTGTGGCGAGGTGCTGGCCGCGAACGAAGGGGTGGCTGATTGGCGCGATCACGATCGGCTTGGTGGTGTTGCCCGTCGCCCACTATAGCGATCGGCTATATAGGGCAATGCCGTTTCCTCCCAAGCGTTGGGACCCCGTCGCCCGGCTACACGGATGGAAGGAAATCGGGCAGGAGGTATCTCTCATTCTCCGGCAATCAGATCTTCATCAGCCCTTTGTTTTGTGCGATAAATATCAGCTTGCGGGCCTGATGGCGTTTTACGTCGATGGCCAGCCGAAGACGTACTGCCTGGGGAGTTATTGGCCGGACCCGAATAAGCGGGATCGGCTGACCCAATACGATATGTGGCCGGACCGGTCGCTGGACCAGGATTTGCTAGTCGGGCGGGATGCGGTGTACGTCGGGCAGGACATTGAAGATTTGCGCGATGTGTTCGATCGGGTCGTCAAACTGCCTAATTTGCCGATCGAACGAAACGGCGTGTTGCTGCGGGAGCAGAAGATTTTCCTCTGCTACGGATTCCACGGTATGAAGCGTCCCACGGACGGAAAGACCAAGCGATGACCACCGCCAACGCCGGCTCGATCGGCCTGATTTCCGGCCGAAACGAGTTGATTAACGCCCGTGTGCGCGTGTTGTCGCTGGTGTTTGGCGGAACTCTTTGCGTCCTGGTGATGATGGCGCTCGACCACCGGTTGGCCCACGAGTTTCGCGAATACGGCGTGGCGGCGTGGATTGACGACTGGGACGTCAGCGTTGTCGGCTGGTATGTCGGCAGGATCATGCGGCAGCCGGGCGAATGGTGGGCGCCTGTGCTGTGCGGCGTTTTGCTCACGATTTTCCATAAGCAAACCTGGCGGGCGGGCGGATTCGTGCTGTTGGCATTTTTGCCGGGCGCGATCAACGGCCTGCTGAAGTGGGTTGCCGGTCGTCAGCGGCCGTTTACCGGGCAGGAGCCCTGGGACTGGGAGTTCTTCCGCGGCGGACTTGCCGGGCTGTTCGAGCAGCGAAATCTCTGCTTCGCCTCCGGCCACGCCACGCTCGCCTTTGCCTGGGCGGCGGCCATGGCGATCGCCTTGCCTCGATATCGCGTCGTTTTCCATGTGATCGCGGTCATCTGCGGCTTGCAGCGGGTGGTTTCGAACGACCATTACCTCACCGATGTGGTCGCCGGCGCGGTGCTGGGCATCGTGACAGTGAAGGTGCTATTTCGTATCCTTTCCCGCATCGTTGCCCCGGCCAGGGAAGGGCCGGCGGAAGGTATGGGTAGAACGCGCGGCCCCTCTACCGGCGACAACGCCGGCGCGGCCGACACTGGAAACGGAATTCATGACAGCAGACCCCAACTCGCCTTACCTCTCGCTGGTCATTCCCTGCTACAACGAGCAGGAGAACGTCCCCACGCTGCTCACGCGAGTTGAGAACGCTTTGAACCAGATCGGCAAGCCGTTCGAAGTCCTCATCATCGACGACGGCAGCACCGATCAGACCCCGCACCTGCTCGCCGAGGCCAAGTCGCGCCTGCCCTGGCTTCGCGTGATCCGCATGGTGAAAAACGCCGGCCAGAGCGCCGGCTTTGAAGCCGGCTTCAACGCCGCCCGCGGGCAGCTCATCGCAACCATCGACGCCGACCTGCAGAACGACCCGGAAGAAGTGCCTCGCCTCGCCAAGCTGATGGACGAGCACCCGGAGTACGACATGATCACCGGCTGGCGCAAGGACCGACAGGACACGAATTTTCGTCGCTGGCAGTCGCGTCAGGCGAACAAGATCCGCAACTGGATCAGCCAGGACAACATCAACGACTCGGCGTGCAGTCTCAAGGTTTACCGCGCCCACGCGATCAAGGGCCTCAAGCTCTTCAACGGCGCGCATCGGTTCTTTCCCGCGCTAGTCAAAATGCGGGGCTACACGGTCCACGAGATCCCGGTCAAGCATTCCCAGCGATTCGCCGGAACGGCGAAGTACGGCTTTCGCAACCGGGCGTTTCGGGCGTTCGTCGATCTGCTTGGCGTCCGATGGATGAAGATGCGTTATCTTCGGTACAGCACCGAGGAAAAGTAACAACGAGGGAAGACTGCGGGTGTCTGACGGTTCGGAAGACTGGCCATGTGATGCCCGCTTGATGTCGTTTTCGACTTCCCTGTTTAGTGAATGGAGTAGTGATGAACTTGGCCGGACATGACATAGGGGTGTGCAACTGGTCGCTGAAGCCGTCTTCGGCACAGGACTTGATCGCGGTGCTGGACGAACTGTCGCTCGACCACCTGCAACTTGCATTGCCGTCATTGTTGAAACTGGACGAGTCCGCCCGTCAGGCCGAACTCGACGCCTACGCGTCGGCCGACATTGCGATCACCGCTGGCATGGTTGGGTTCGAGGGGGAGAACTACGGCACGATCGGCTCGATCCGCAAGACGGGCGGGCTCGTTCCGTCCGACCTTTGGCCTGCCCGGCGTGCCCTCGCGATCGCCGCGGGTGAGCTGGCCAGCAAGATCGGCATTGACCGCATTTCCCTGCACCTCGGCTTCATCCCGCCGGGCAACGATCCGACCTACGCCACACTGCTGGACCGCGCCCGCGAGATCGCCCGCGCCTGGGCCGCACACGACATCGATCTCCTGTTTGAAACCGGGCAGGAACGCGCCAGCGACCTGCTGACGTTCCTGAACGACCTGAACACGAAGAACGTCGGCGTCAACTTCGATCCCGCCAACATGATCCTCTACGGCGCCGGCGATCCCGTCGAAGCCGTCGGCATGCTCGGCCGGCACATCCGGCATGTCCACGTCAAGGACGCCATCGCCAGCCCGCGGCCAGGCGTGGAGTGGGGCAGGGAAGTGCCCTTCGGCGAAGGCGAGGTCGACGGCACGGCCTTCTTCCGCGCCCTCATCGACGCCGGCTACGAAGGCCCGCTGACGATCGAATGCGAAATCCACGCCGCCGACCGCCTTGCCAACGTCAAAACCGCGATCGCGAAGCTGGAAGAGCTGTTGGGATAAGAGCACTGCGGACGCGCGCAATCCTTCCGATACTTCGCGCCGTCCGTCCGGGAGTCTCCTCGCGGACGGATGGCATTGCGTTGCCCGGCTTGCCCCTCCCAAGACCGATGGTTATCGGAATACATATTTTCCCGCGCCTGTGGCGGCAAGGTGATGTAGACTGCCGCTGAGACTTCGCCGTTCTGGCGAACATACAGTTGGGGTCCGAACACACTTCAAAAGGGAGATTCAAATGTCCATGTATCCGCAATCTCACACGCGTTCGATCGAGCTGGAGTATGGCACGGACAATCGCGTGGTGTTTAACTTTTTCAACGCCGTCTACGGCTGGATGGCCGCCGGGCTGGCGGTGACGGCGGCGGTGGCGTTTGTTTGTTCGCAGTCGTTGGCGGTGCAGCAGTTCATGGCGTCGCTGGGCTACGGCGGGGTTATCGCGATGGTGCTCGGGGCGTGGGCGATCGCCTGGGCGGCGCAGAAAGCCGCGCTACAGATGAACGTCATGCTCGGCACGCTGCTGTTCATGTGCTACGCGGCAGTCATCGGGTTGCTGATCAGCTGGATCTTCCTCGTCTACCCGCTCGGCACGCTCTTCACTGCCTTCCTCATCACCGGGGGGACGTTTGCGGCGATGAGCGTGTACGGGTTTGTCACCAAACGCAACCTCAGCACGATCGGCTCGTACCTCGTGATGGCGGCGTTCGGGCTGATCTTCGCGTCAATAGCGAACGTCTTCTTCGCCAACGGGCCGTTGTCGTGGGTGATCACGTACGGCATCCTCGCGGTCTTCATCGGCCTGACCGCCTATTACACGCAGCAGCTCCGCGATACCGCGCTGGAGATCGGCAGCAACGGTGAACTCGCGTCGCGCTACGCGATCGTTGGCTCGATCATGCTGTACATCGCCTTCATCAATATGTTCATGTCGATCCTGCGCATCCTCGGCAGCCGCGACAATTGATCGACAATCCATACTGACGATGAACGACGCGACGCGCAGGCGGCGCTTAAGGCGCTTCCTGCGTCGCGGGCGTTTTACGCGGCTGTGGCGTGAGGAAGACGACGCGGTCGGCGGCGTGCCACGGGTCGTCGGAGTTGCGGCGGCGAGGGGTGGCGTCGCCGGCGTTGTCGGTCTCGTCATCGCCGATGCTCCAGAGGATCGGTTGTTCGCCCGCCGCCCGATATTTCAACGGTGAAGTCGCGGCCATGAGGTCGTCCGGGACGCTGGCCAGGTAATCTGGCACGAGCGCGTCGAGCGTGTCGGGCCGCCTGCCTTTATCCACTTCGTACAGCCGGATCGCCAGCGCCGTGGCGGCGAGGTGGCGTTCGGTGCGCAAACGATAGGTCAGCTCGATCGGACGGCCGAGGGTGGGCAGGAAGATGGAAGACATGACGCGGAGCGGGCTCCCCTTTCCGGCGTCAATTTTGCTTACAACGGGCGCGTATTTTCGTTTGAACGCCACGATGTCCGGCGCATCGAGGGTGCCGATCACGGACGTCATCGCGTCCACGCACCACGCCGAGTTCGACCGCAAATACGGCTTGCCGACATAGCGCAAGACGAGCGGCCATTCGCCGTTGTTGGACGGATTGCCCGGCGAGATGGGCATTCCGTACTCCATGCGCTGAAACATGTCGAGCTGCGCGACGCGCTCGCCCTGCAGGGCACGCAATTGTTCCTGCTGGATCGCGGCCGGGTCGAGCAGCATTGCGATGAAGGCGCGCACGCTCTCCGGCGAGGCGTCGCCGGCGTTTTGGCCGATCTTCAGGTGCGGCGAGATATCGCAGAGCGTCTGGGCCTGCTGGTAGCGGATGCCGCTGGCGACCAGATGCGGGACGAGAAGCGGAACGCTGCCGGACGATCGGGCGAGCGTGTCCAGCTCGACCAGCCGGGCGATCGCGCGATCATGGCGCCCGGCGTCCACGTCGAGCAACGCCTGGCTCGTCAGCAGTCTAGCGGCGGTGCGGTCGTGCTTGAGCGCCAACAGCGACACATCCCACAGCGGCGAACTCAGCGTGACCGTCGATTGAACCTTCGACCTCCTCGCCGCCAGTTCGATCAGCCGCAGCGCTTCCTGTTGTTCGTCGATCCAGGCTTGCAGCATTTTGCGCTCGTCATCGGTGAGCGGAGGCGCCAGGTGCGGTCGATAGTCGTACACCGCCTTGGCGGCGGGGGTTTCGTTTGCGAGCAGATCCATCGCCTGCGAGAGCTCGGTGTACGCGTTTTCAGACGGATCGATCGCCGCGGGCTGCAACGCATGGATGGTGGCCGGCTCGCCGGCGCTGGTGAGGGCGTCGATGCGTTTTTGCAGGTCTCTGCCCGTCTTCCACGTCCAACTGGCGTGTCCGACCAGCCCGATCAGCAGCAGCAGGCCCAGGATTCGGACGAGCCGTCGCACCACCCGCCTGCCGCCCGAGAGCGGCTTGCCAGGGGTTGCGGTATCGGGCGGCGGGCGCAGCGGGAGCGGTTCATCCATGCGGGAAACTCTATCGCCGCACGCGGCGAAACGCGATGCAAGCCCGACGCCGTTATCATATCAGGTTAAGGAGAGACTGATATGATAATGGTTCGGCGTGCCCCCCCCGCGTTCTCGTTGGATGTGCCGCGCGTTGGGAAATTCCTCAATCGGCAGTGCGGCGAAAGAAATAATTGAAGCTGCCCTCGGGGTGCGTCCGATAACGACCAAGTGAAACTCCAGAAGCTGCTCAGCCTCCTCGTCTCGTCTGAAAATCAGGCGGCGGATGACCTGTTGCTTGAGGCGCTACGGGTGGGCAACGAGCAGGAGCGCGCAATTGCGCTCGAAGCCCTCACTCGCCGGGCGAACAACCACGGGCTGGTGGGCGTGCTGGAGTTGTACGAGACGTTTCCGCCGTCGCTCCGGAAGATGGTGATCGCGAAATCTTCGTCGTTCTACTTCGCGCTTTCCGACGCAGGCCGGTCCGACAACCACCAAGCTCGGCTGGCATCGCTGAAGGTGATCGCTGCCGCGCGGCTGGGCAAGCTCAGTTACGTGCTTTCCGAAAATCTGCGCGATCCGAATGACGAGGTTTCGAAGACGGCATGTGAATCGCTTCTGGAGCTGGCGAGGTGGGTGAACACCCAATCGCGTCTGATGCACCGATTTACCTTGGCGGAAGGCGAGGATGGCTTGACGTTGCTTGGCGAGGCCCGGCGCGCCAACGACTCCACCGTGATGGCCGCCCCAACCGCGGCGTCGGACCTGGCGACCGCGTACGCCAACGTGATGCGCGAGCGCCCCGACATCGAGTCGGCCGTTGCGCGGGCGCTCGATTGGGGCAAGTCCAAGCACATTCCCGATCTACTTCGCGCGGCGCTGTTGCTGTGCGACCATGCCCAGTCCAAAACGCTGGCGATCCTTAAAACGTCCCGTCACGGCGGGCAGGCGTCGATGGTTCGGAAGCTCCAGCAGCCGCCCGGCGCCGATCACGTCGAGGCGTTTCTGCTCGGCGCGTCGCACGGGCACCTGCGGACGAATTTCGCGTCGGCGTTCGCGCAGATCGTCGATCGATCCGTGCTCGATGCACTGTTGCGGCGATCGCATTGGCTCCGCGATCACCAACTGCAAACGTGCATCGGGCACGTCGATCGCGGGATGTGGTGGAGCGAACTCGACCTGCCGCGTGACCTCGCCGACCGCACGCCGCAGGATGCGATGCGGATTGCAGAGTGGATCGCGCTGTCCGGCCTGCACGAGACGATACAGGACGATCGGCTGATTCAGTTAGCTGACCACGTTCACGCCGATCCGCTGGCGCGGCTTCACGTGTTAAGGCAGGCCGCGCAGCGGCCGAAAGCCGCATCGGGGGCGTTCCTGGCAAAAATGCTGGACGACCCGGATGAGCGGCTCGTCCGCATCGCAGTGCGTGAGATCATCCGCCGCCGTCCACCGGAATATCAAAACCTGTTGTTGCAGCGGATGACGCGCGCCAGCGCCAGCGTCCGCCGGGTGATCGGCCGGGCGATTGGACAGGCGGGGTTCGATCAGTTCTGGAATCGCTTCGAGCACATGGCGCGTCCCACCCGAAAGCAGGCCGGGCGGGCGATGCTCAAGCTGCTTCCCGACGCGTCCGCGCGGATCGGCCGATATCTTGCCACGGGAACGGTCGAGCAACGCGTCCGCGGGTTGCAGATCGTGCAGGAACTGGAACTGGCGCCGCAGTTCCGCGAGCAGCTCATCGCGTTGTGCGGCCACCAGAACGCACGCGTGCGATCGAAGGCCGTCGGCCTTCTCATCGAAATTCCGGCCGAGGCGACGTCGAACATCCTCGAACGCGTACTGGCGGACAACGACGCCCGCGTTCGCGCCAACGCGATCGAGGTACTGGAGAACAAACGCTCAACCGAATACGTGCCGATGCTTACCGAGCGAGCACGATCGACGCACAACCGCGAGCGCGCTAACGCGATCAAAGCCCTGCACCGGATGAAGGTCGGCATTGCGTCCGAACAGTTGATGGCGATGCTTCGCGATCCCCGCGCCAACCACCGCATCAGCGCGCTGTGGACGTTGCGGCACATCGGCTTGTGGGCGTTGATCAGCGAGGTGGGGCGGCTGGCGAAGACTGACGAAAGCCTGAAGGTCCGCCGGTACGCGGCCGCGATCCTGAAAAGCGTGATCGAGATGGTGCAACGCGCCGGCATTCAGCCGTCCGTCGCCGCGCCTGGGCCACAGGAAGTGCAGTCGCCGAAGGCGGCCTAGCAGAGGAGAAACGAAGGGATGAACTTTCTTCTGAACGCCACCGCCCAGGACGTCTTCAAAAGCATGGGCGAAACGCTCGATGCGAAGGTGAACCCCAATCACATCATCCTGATCGTGGTGGGGCTGATCGGCGTGATCGTCCTGCTTTCCCTCATCGGTCGACGCACGCAGAAGGACGAGCGGCCGAAGGTGATCAACAATCCGTCGCGCCTCATACGACAGCTGGCGCGGCAGGTGGGATTGAAACCGAAGGAAGTGCGGCAGCTCAAACAACTGGCCGACCAGGAAGGCCTCGATAACCCGCTGGTGCTGTTGCTGTGCCCGTCGGTGTTGCAGGAGGCGATGAACAAGCGTCAGCAACGAAAGCGATAGAGGGCATTCAGGGTCAGGTAGGGCAGACTTGATCCCGCGTCCGGCATGGCGATGATCGCCGCCACCATTCGCCTTCAAGGAGCTTTGCGTGGCAGCGGGTGTGCGACGGTTGGATGATTTCGGGACGATGCCGGACGGGCAGGTCGTTCAACGATGGGAATTGGACAACGGCAACGGCCTGCGGGCCGAAGTGCTGAACCTCGGCGGCATCGTGCTGCGGCTGGATGTGCCGGACCGCACGGGCAGGGCTGCGAACGTCCTGCTTTCGCCGGCGGACGTGGGAACGGTGCTGGGCAGCAGTTGGCCATACTTCGGCGCGATCATCGGCCGGGTGGGAAACCGCATCGCGAAGGGGCAATTCTCGCTCGACGGCACGACGCATCAACTCGCGAAGAACAACGGCGGCATTCATCACCTGCACGGCGGTGATGTCGGCTATGACCGGCGGATCTGGTCGATCGCGCCCGTCCCGGTCGATGATGGCGTGGCCGTGCGGCTGGAGTTGGTCGACGCCGCCGGCACGGAACACTATCCCGGCACGGCGAAGGTATCGGTCGTCTACACGCTGACCACCGGCGGGGCGTGGCGGATCGATTACGAGGCGACGACCGACCATGCCACGCCGATTAACCTCACCAACCACGCCTACTTCAATCTGAAAGATGCCGGTAGATCGAAAGTGACGGAGCATGAATTGCGGCTTTTTGCGTCGGCCTACACGCCCAGCGACGCGACGCTGATTCCGGCGGGTCTCATCGCGCCCGTCGCCGGCACGCCGTTCGATTTCACTGTTGCCAAGCCGATCGGGCGTGATCTGTCGAAGCTCGGCAACGTGCCGGTGGGATACGACTTCAATTTCGTCATCGACGGTCCTGCGGGCGTATTGCGGCGCGCGGCAGAGGTGTTCGAATCGGCGAGCGGGCGCGTGATGAACATCTGGACGACTGAGCCGGGCGTGCAGTTTTACACGGGTAACTTCCTCGACGGCTCGCTGGTCGGCATTGATGGTATCGCGTATGGCCAGCACTCGGGTTTCTGTCTTGAGACGCAGCATTACCCCGATTCGCCAAACCAGCCGACGTTCCCGAGCATCATCTTGCGGCCGGGCGAGGTGTTTCGCACGACGACGGAGCATCGTTTCTCGACGCGGTAAATCGAGCGTGACGCGCATCGTCGCAGCGATGGTGTTTTCGCTTGATAACACTCGCATCGGCGATAGTCTTACAATCGCGTGCGCGTTCGAGGGATCACTATCGCTTGGCTCGGATTTCAGGCGCTCTGGCTCCTGTTTGTCCTGCCCGGCCACACGCGCGGTCTCATCAGTTGGACCAAGTCCGACGCTGCTGACAGCCAGCCCGCTGCTCACAGTTGCTGCTCGATGAAGTCAGGCGCGGCAGAAGGCGCTCCCGGGAAGCCCACGGCGGAGCAGCAGCGCAATTGTGCCGTCTGCTACTACGCCCTGGGCATCACGCCGCCGCCGGTGCTCGACCTCGACGTGCCGGAGCTTGGCCTGCTTCGCGTTCTTCCTCCGCCCGCGCCGATCGAGTGCGCGGAACTTCAACACATCCTCACCTATTACGCCTGCGGGCCGCCGGCGCTGCTTGTGGTCTGACGTTCGTTCTGGTTGTTTATCCCACGATTTCGCGGCAGTAGTCGCGGCGAAGCGACATGCGTCTCGCCACGTTCGCGGCCGCTCGTGGGGCTGCGTAAACTCGATAAGGTGATCACATGCGGATTCGTACATTTTGGCTTACGACGTTGATCGTCTGCGCGCTCTCGTTGTCCGCCTGCGACGATCCGCAACCTTCCGCCAAGCCTACCAGGCCGGCCGAGGAGCCGGAGGTGTCGCTCGGGATGACGGCGGCGTGCCCGCTGTGCGTCGGGCACGAGATCGAGGTGACCAACCGAACGCCCACGTCGGCCTACGAAGGCACGTCGTACTACTTCTGCTCGTCGTTTTGCAAGAAGGCGTTCGATCGTGACCCCGCCGCAGCGCTGGCAAAGCACCTCGCGGCAAGCACGCAACCAACAAGCACGCGATCCGCGACAGCTCCGGCTGTGCCTTAATACAGGCTGACGCGGACTGCGAACTGGTCGAATCAATACGAAGCAAAAGAGCGCCCCAACAGGGAGGCACGGTCATGGACCTGCACAAACGAAATATCAGTGGGTTTACGCTGGTTGAATTACTGATTGTCATCGGAATCGTCGCGGTACTTATCGCAATTCTTCTCCCGGCCCTCTCGCGGGCCAATCGACAGGCGCAACAGATTGCCTGCCAGTCGAACGTTCGGCAGGTATGCTTGGCGGCACAGATGTACGCGCAGGAGCAGAAGGTGTACGTCGGCTATCTTTCCGGGCCGTCCCCGAAAGACCGCAAGGAGTTGCTCTACCCTTATCTCAAGCAGGGCAGGAGCAATGCCGATGTTGCCGTGAATGCCGTGTGGCATTGCGTGAGCAACAGATTTCCGGAAACGCAGACGGGGTATGGGTTCAACATGCACCTGAACTTCCAGAAGCTGACGAAGATACGGAAGTGGAGCGAGACGGTCGCGGTGGTGGACAGCGGACGTCTCGACAACGGGCAGCCGACGCTGATCACGCATTGCTTTCCGCCGAGCCGTCCGACCGCCACCAACGCCGTGCGGCCGGAGCCAAGGCATCATAATTCGACCGTCAATGTCGGGTTCGTCGACGGGCACGTCGAAGTTCACAAGATGACCCCGCCGTTCTACCCGTCGGCGACGTGGACGGGCAATGGCGTTACCGACCCGAACCATCCGGACTACAAAGACCACATCTGGGACCTGAAGTGAAGCGCGCTTTCACCCTCACAAAAGAGAAAACCATCATGAAATACTTATTCGCATTCTTCTCGCTTTCGCTGGCCGCCTTGGCGTTTGCCCACGATACGTGGGTTCAGACGAATGCAAATTTCGTCCGCGTGGGCGACGCGATCTACGTTGACTTGATGCTCGGCAACCACGGCAACGACCACCGCGACTTCAAGCTCGCCGGCAAGGTCGATCCCTCGACCGTCACGCTCGACGTCGTCGATCCTTTGGGAACGAAGGTCGACCTCAAGCCGTCGCTGGCGGATCAGGGCATGGGCGCGAAGGAAGGCTATCACACCGGCAAGTTCGTGGCCGAGAAGGCCGGGTTGTACGCCGTCGTGCAGACGTCCGATCGAGTGGTCAGCTATGCGCCGACGCGGTCGATCAAGAGTGCCAAGGCGTTCTTCGTCGCCACGCCATCGCTCGATCGTCCGTCGGCCGACAATCCCGGGTTTGATCGAATCTACGGTCATGCGTTCGAACTCGTCCCGCTGGCCAACCCCGTCACCCCGATGGGGGCCGGACAGCGCATGAAGGTGAAATTGCTCTACAAAGGCCAGCCGCTGGCAGGGACGAAGATCAGCTTTATTCCACGCGGTGTCACGCTGAAAGACGGCGTTGACGAACGATATGAACGCATCACGGATAGCGAAGGCGTCGTCCAGTTCGACCTGAATGACGCCAACCTGTACCTGATCGTCGCGCATCACGCCGATGATGGAGCTGGCGAAGGTTATACGTCGACGAAATACAGCGCGACGCTCACCATCTGGGTTCCCGCAATCTGCGCCTGTTGCGGGGAATGAATGGCGGCTTGTGTTACAGCCGCATCGCCTTGTGGTCGCCAACATCCGTCGGCGGCCTGCCGGTGATCGCGCTCTTCAGGTAGCCGTAAAGCTGCACCATCGTCCCGTTTGGCGCGTCCCAATACTCGGCCGAGGTGATGGTCACCTTAATCAGGGCAATCGATGGGTCGTCCTTGCCCCTGGGGAACCATGCCTTGAGCAATGGGTTCCATAGTTCTTCGATCTTCGTTCGATCGCGCACGATGCGGGCCGTGCCCGAGACGGAGACGTAGCGGTTGTCGTCCGGGTTGGCGTAGGCCATGTTGACGTGTTGGTCGTCCTGGATCTCGTGCACCTTGCCGCTGGCGGTACTGGTGAAGAACCACAGGTGTCCGTCGGCATCGACGCCCTGGGTTGCCATCGGTCGGCTGCGGAGCGTACCGTCCGGTTGGGCGGTGACGAACATCGCGGTGTTGATGTCCTTGATCAGGTCGTTCAGCTTCTCGATCTGCTCGGCGGTGGCGTAGGGAATGTCAGCGGTTAGCGTGGTCATGGTCGTGCCTCCTACGGTGAGACGGGCGGGTTGGAATCGCTGCTCCGCCTCGGCTCGGGGTTGAGCGGGGCGGTGTGCAGTTCGTTTTGCTCTGGATCCTCGTTGGTAATATGCCGTTCAGGATGGGCCTGCGTGGTCAGCAGGCGAACCGCCATGAATAGCAGGACGACGGCGATCGCCGTTCCCACGATCAGGTAGAGCTTGGACAATCCTCGGTTTCGCATGGGTCATTGAAGCGCGCAGATCGCGGATGAACCATGATTTATGGCGCACCGGCGCGTTTTATAGCCGGCGTGGTGGGCGTAGAAACGTCAACGGACTGGCGAGAGAGAGCCGAAAAGAATATCTTGTCGGGCTTGTCTGACCGCGATAAACGTGACGCAAACGACTGACCCCATCTCCTCCCGTCCGGACGCCGGCGAAGTCCGCCAGCAGTTGGCGGGGAAGCACGTCTGCCCGTTCTGCGGCGTCATCCGCGCCGATCAGAACCAGCCGTGCCCGCGTTGCACGATGGAAGACACCTCCGCCAGCCGGTCCGCGACGCGGCAACGCATCGGGCCGTGGTTTGTTTTGCAGGCGAGGAACCCGTCGGCGCCGGGGATGAAGTTCGCCACGCTGCTGTCGCTGGTGAAGAAGGGGCACGTCACGCCGCGATCGATCGTTCGCGGGCCGACGACGCACCAGCTCTGGACGTTTGCCGCGAAGGTGCGCGGGCTGTCCCGCGAGTTCGGCATCTGCTGCCACTGCGGCGAGTCGACCGATTCGACCCTGCCCAACTGCCGGCATTGCGATCGTCCGCAGGAACCGCCGACCGATCCGGATTCGCTGCTTGAGGTCGGCGCGTCCACCGCTCCCGAATTGCCGATCACCGCCAGCGCCACCCCCGAAACGGGCATGGATGGCGGCGGGGCATCGCTGGATTTACAGTTGGACGACGGCTTCGGCATCGTCTCGAAGCCGGCGCGGCCGTCCAAGCCGTCGATCGCCGCCGCGCCTGCGGTGGCGGCGGGGCGTCCAATGTTGCCTGTCCCTGCCAAGCAGCAGGAAGAGGCGATCCTCACCGCAAAGGAACTGGCGGCCGCGTTCCAGCTCGATTTCAAGCCGACGCCGGGCAACACCACCAGCCGAGGAACGGCGCTGATCGACTCGCCCGCTGCGAAGCCGCGCAAGATCGAAAACACCGCGAAAAAGAAGAGCGGCGGCGGGGCGCTGAAGACCGTATTGGTGCTGCTGTTGATCGGCGCGATCGCAGTGGCGATCGTAATGGTCCTGCGGCCGGACGTGCGCGATCAGAGTGTGGCGTGGCTGAACACCACTTGGGCATCGATCAAATCGTCACTCGAAGCGCCCGCCAACAAATCCACTGAACCGGCGAAACAGCCCGCGAATACGCCCGCCACGCCGGCCAAACCCGCGCCCGCCGTTCCGCCGCCGGCTCCAAAGCCCGCGGTCAACGAGCCGAAGGTCGTCGAGCGTCCCGCGTCGCCCGTCCCGGTTGAGCCGAAGGTGGAAACGCCCAAGCCGCCGGAAGTGGCAAAGGTTGAGCCGCCGCCGGTCACACCGGCTCCCGCGCCGGTGAAGCCGCCCGCCCCCATTCCCGCTCCGGCGCCGCCGGCGGTGGTCGTGCCGGAGATCGATCCGAACCTCACTATCGAACAGGCCGAAGTTCTCGCCCGCCAACTCCGCGAACGCGCCATCGACGCCGAAGGCCGCGACTGGCGTGCCGCCGTGCGGTTGTACGAGCAGATCCAGAAGCTGCCGGCGGACGTCTGGCCGCGCGATCTGCAATTGCGGCTGGATCGGGCTCAGAAAAACGTTCAATAGGTCACGTTTTCACGTGAGTCGCGACGACGGCGACGAGAATGTTCACGCATCATAATTCGAGATCGACTGCCCCGCCGATTCGGGCAAGGTTGTCGGCTGCTTCTCGTTTTTCGGCCGGCGGCGCATGGTCAGTACGTATCTCAGGATGGCCAATGGTCCAATCGCGCAGACGAGTCCGATGACATCCGATCGGAAATCGAGCAGATCGCTGTGCCGGCCGAAGAGGGGCTGCGTCGATTCGTCGATCGCCGCAAAGATGATCCCGAGGGTGAGTATTCCCAGTGTCAGATAGTTCAGCTTCGGAGCGCTCAGCGCCGCCGTAACGTAAAGCAGGCCGCCGAGGACGAAATAGGCCATGAAGTGCAGCGTTTTGTCGTTCTGGCCTTCAAAAACGCCGGGCGGCTTGGGTAGATGGGTGAGGGTGAGCAGGACGGCGGCATAGCCGATCAGCGCCGACCAGCTCAGCCAGGTCGCGATACGCGGAAGGCGCCGATTGCCGGTCACGACGCCGCCGCGAACGGGGCGGCCTCCGTGGTCGATGACGGTTCTGCTTGTTCCGCCGGCGGGAGGTTGACTGTCACCTCCAGCTTGGGCGGCTCGGCGGGCGTTTCAGCGGGGGCCTCGACTGCCGGTGGGGTGGCGGGGACGCCTTCGAAGTGCTCGATCACCTCCTGCGCCAGCTTGCGGTAGTCGGCGGCGCCATTGCTGGAGGGGTCGTAGTCGAAGATCGGCTTGCCGAAGCTCGGGCTTTCCGCCAGTTTGATATTGCGGCGGATGCGGGTCTCGAACACGCGCGCACGGCTCCACGGCAGGTTCTTGTCGCGGGATTGGCCGACGAACTCCTGCAATTCAAAGATGACCTCGTGCGACAATTTTGCCTGCGAGTCGAACATCGTCAGGATGATCCCGCCGACGCCGAGCCTGGGGTTCATGCGCCTGGCGACCAGTTGCACGGTTTCCAGCAGTTTGGCCATGCCCTGCAGCGCCAGGAAGTGCGGCTGCATGGGGACCATCACGTCGTCGGCGCACGCCAGGGCGTTGATCGTCAGCAACCCCAGCGACGGCGGGCAGTCGAGCAGGATGTAGTCGAAATCGTGCGCCGCCGCCTCGATCCGCTTTCGCAGGATCAACTCGCGGCCAAGCGTCGAAACCAACTCCACCTCCGCCGCCGCCAGATCGATGTGCGACGGCACCACCGCCAGGCGTTCGCCGACCGTGTGGATCGCTTCGAGGAAGGACGTTTCGTTCACCAGCACGTCGTACAGCGACGTCTGGTCGGACGACGGCTCCAGGCCGTAGTTAATGGTGAGGTGCGCCTGTGGGTCGAGATCGACAAGGCAGACGTTCTTGCCAAGTTGTGCCAGCGCCGCGCCGAGGTTGACGGTGGTCGTCGTCTTACCGACGCCGCCTTTCTGATTCATGAATGCGAGCACGCGCATGGCGATGACCTCCGTGTCTGGGATGGCGAGCGAGCCTAGCGAGCCGGGGGGCGATCCTGCCCAAGCGCAGATTTTGCGTGAATCCCGCCCGGATGCAAGCTGATCCTTCCATGAAGCCGCGGGATTTATCCCGCGTGAACGCGTGCGTTGCCCGAATGATGCCGTCATCAAAGCGCGGGATAAATCCCGCGGCT
>JBBCIV010000052.1:0-20397 GCA_037189665.1 Phycisphaerae bacterium
CCACGCCATCCGCGGTGAATTTACCGAGCAGCCTTTCCACCATTGAAGCGTATGCGGATCTGCTTCGTGATGTTAGTGGCAACTTCGAGTATTTGAACGACTCGGCCGGGTTAATCCACGTCACCGAATATTACACCTCGACGACGGCCACCGAGTCGTCTGCGGGCGGCGTCGCAGGATACGTGGAGAACCGCAAGATCAAGCATGGCGAGTCGGGAACGGCAATCCTCCAAAGCAGCGTCGATTACATCGCTCACGACGACGATGATGACGACTCCGACGACACGCTGCCCAACGGCGCGGGCGATGACATCACCGTCTATCACGTGGCCAATCAAACCGTCTATCGTGAAACCAACGGCACCGGTGCGATCACGACCAGCTATACCTACACGTGGTACGCCGATAGCCTGCAGGCCGAATCCAAGACGACCATCAACCCCACGGTGACGACGGGCCAGAATGGTTCCAACAGCGCGACGTCCTCGATCAACGTGTACGACACCTTCGGCCGTGTGATCTGGCACAAAGATGAAGATGGGTACATTCGCTACAACGAATACCACGGCGTTGTCGGTGGGCTGACGAGGCAGATTGCCGACGTGGACACATCCATCGTGACCAACGAGCCGAGCGGCTGGACCACTCCCGGTGGCGGCGGCCAGCACATTGCCACCGACTACGTCGTGGACGAGCTTGGTCGAACCATTAAGGTGACCGATCCGAACGGCAACGTCACCTACATCATTTACGACGACGAGAACCGGGAGACGCGGACATACCGCGGCTGGAATGCGACGACGGGCACGACGACTGGCCCAATTGAAGTGACACGGTATGACGTGGCTCGTGGGTATACAGAGGCGCTCACGATGTCTGCGACGCCCGCCACGACGGGATCGTCCGGCAGCTATGTGCCGACCGGCGCAGAGTCGATCAGTAATATTCAGTCCCTCTCGCGCTCGATCTTCAATGCATCTGGTCAGCTTGTAGAAGTTGCGGAGTACTTCGACTTCACGGGCACGTCTTACTCGCAATCAACCATCAAGTTTGGAACGAAGGACGTCAACTATTACCTGACGGAGATCGGCTACGACAATCGCGGCCGTGAGGCGCGGGTTAAGAACGCCAACGGCACCTGGACGCACACGGTTTATGACGGCCGCGACCGCGTGGTCAGCACCTGGGTCGGAACGAACAACACCGACTGGACACAAACCGATCCCACCGGCGGTGGCGCCTCGGGCAATAACATGACCAAGGTGTCGGAGAACGAGTACGACGATGGCGATGTCGGAAACGGAAATCTTACCAGTTCGACGGCGTATCCGGGCGCCGGTGCCGCTGCCCGCGTCACTGAACATTACTACGATTGGCGAGATCGACAGGTCGCCACCAAGGGCGGCGTGGAAGGCAGCGAGTCGACGGACGTGCAGCGTCAGATCGTCTACTCCGATATCAATAACCTCGGCGAGCAGACAGCGATCTACGTCTACGACGGCGACAACGTCGCGGTCACGTCCACCGCCGGCGTGCCGAACAAGCCGTCGGCCTCGCTCCTGCGGGCTCAGACGATCAACGAGTACGACAACCTGTCCCGCGTGTTCCGCACGACGACCTATGCCGTCAACCCGAGCAACGGCGACGTGGCCGGCACCGGGCTGGTCAGCCAGACGTGGTTCGACAAGCGCGGGCAGGCGATCAAGTCCGCCTCGTCCGGCAGCGCCGTGCAGAAGACGCAGTACGACGGCCTCGGCCGGGTGACCAGGTCGTTCGTCACCGACGGCGGCGGGGACGCCGGCTGGACCGACGCCGATGACGTCACCGGCGATATCGTCCTGGAACAGGCCGAGTATGCCTATGACGCCAACGGCAACGTGATCCTGGTCACCGGCCGCCAGCGGTTCCACGATGCGGCCGACACCGGCGAGCTGGGCACCCCGTCCAGCGGCTCCGGCACGGCCAAGGCGCGCGTCAGCTACGCGGCGAGCTACTACGACACCGCCGGCCGCCTGACCGACAGCGTGAATGTCGGCACGAACGGCGGCAGTGCCTGGACGCGTCCGGGCTCGGCCCCGTCGCGTTCGGACACGGCGCTGGTCACCAGCTACGCCTACGACGCGGCCGGGCGTGTGCAGGACGTGACGGACCCGAAGGGGATCGTCGCGCGGACGGAGTACGATGCCCTGGGCCGCACGACGCGGACGATCGAGGCCTACACCAACGGCGTGCCGACCGACTCGGCCAACCGCATCACGGCCTACACCTACGACGGGCTGGGCAACGTCACGAGCCTGAAGGCCGTGCTTCCCGACGGCCCGGACGTCGGCGGCGAGTACGACGTACAGGAGACGAAGTACCTCTACGGCGCCCGGACGTCGCGCGGCGACGGCCTCAACAGCAACGACGTGCTGATCGCGGTGCGGTATCCGGACAAATCGACGGGCCAGGCGTCATCCAATGAGCAGGAGACGTTCACCACGAACGCCCTCGGCCAGACGCTGACGAAGGCCGACCGCAACGGCAACGTCCACACGTTCAGCTACGACATCATGGGCCGCCTCACTGCCGACGCCGTGACGACGCTGGGCGATGGCGTGGACGGCGCGGTCCGGCGGATCACGACGACGTACAACACGCAGGGCTTGCCTGAGAAGATCACGAGCTACGACGCCGCCAGCAGCGGCAGCGTCGTGAACGAGGTGCAACGCGCCTACAACGGCCTCGGCCAGCCGACGACCGAGTGGCAGGCCCACGACGGGGCGGTGAACACCTCCACCAGCCCGAAGGTGCAGTACGGCTACTCTGCCGTGGAGAACGGCAGCCGACTCACATTGCTGACCTACCCGAACGGGCGTGAACTCATTTATCACTACGCCCCCGGTCTCAATAGCACCATTAGTCGTCTGAGCAGCATCAGCGATGACGCGGTAACACTCGAAGCGTATGACTACCTTGGTTTAAGTAGTGTGGTTATCCGTGCGCATCCTGAAACTGGCATTCACCTTAATTATGTTGGCACGCCAAGTGACGCGGGTGATCAATACGCTGGTTTAGACCGTTTCGGTCGGATTATTGATCAGAAATGGACAGACGGCTCGTCCGCGGTCGATCAATATCTCTATGCCTACGACCGTAACTTCAATCGCATTGGGAAGGAAAACGCCCTGCATGTCGCGTTCAGCGAAGAATACATCTATGACAACCTGGATCGTCTGACTGAGACCACTCGCAATAGCGCTGCGTATCAGTCGTGGGATCTCGACGCGTTGGGTAACAGCAGCTCTGTCGTAACAGATTCCGTGACGCTGAGTCGGGCGCACAACAGCCAGAACCAACTGACCGAGATCGGCAGTGCGACACTTCAGTACGACGAAAACGGGAATACGACGACCGATCAGCATGCTCGACATTTGACTTATGACGCATGGAATCGCCTTGTCACCGTCGCCAATGACGGTGCGATCGCCAACGCTCAAGTTTACGGTTATGACGGTCTAGGGCGGCGGATCACCGAATTGCCGGGCGGAGAAACGAATACGAAAGCGATTGAGATTAACCACCAAGATGTCGGCTCCGATCCGTCGAAGATGGTGGAGATTAATGGCGTTGTGTTTTTTGTCGCACATGGTCCATCAACGGGCTATGAATTGTGGAAGACCGACGGTACGAGTGGCGGCACGGTTCTCGTCAAAGACATCAACCCGGGTATCGCAGGATCCAACCCTGACTGGCTTGTGAACGTTAATGGCACGCTTTATTTCGCGGCCAACGATGGGGTCAACGGCACTGAGCTTTGGAAGAGCGATGGCACAAGCAATGGCACTGTTCTAGTGAAAGATATTTCGTCGGGGTCTAGCAGTTCATTTGTGTCTGAGTTGGCGAACGTCAATGGCACGCTCTATTTTGCTGCAACTGATGGATCAAGCGGCTTGGAACTGTGGAAGAGTGACGGCACGAACGGTGGAACGGTGCTCGTAAAAGATATCTTGTCGGGAACGGGCGATTCGGCCCCCGGCCGCCTGACAAACGTGAATGGTACGCTTTTCTTCAGGGCAAGCGATGGATCAACCGGCTGGGAGCTATGGAAAAGTGATGGCACTAGCGGCGGCACGATGCTTGTGAAGGACATTCGATCAGGGTCCAGCAGTTCGAGTCCATCTTCTCTGATCGATGTCAGCGGAACGCTTTTCTTTGTTGCAAATGACGGATCAAACGGCGTTGAGTTGTGGAAAAGCGATGGGACAAGTGGCGGAACAGTACTGGTTAAGAACATTCGATCCGGCGCAAACAGTTCGATGAATGCCGTAGCGAACGAAATGGTGAATGTTAATGGCACATTGCTCTTTAGGGCCGATGATGGCTCGAACGGAGCTGAACTCTGGAAGAGTGATGGCACGTCTGGCGGCACTGTGCTTGTGAAGGACATCCGATCCGGGTCGAGTGGTTCATCACCGTCCTCGCTTGTAAACCTCAATGGCACTCTCTATTTCGCTGCAAATGATGGTTTGAATGGTGGCGAACTATGGAAAAGTGATGGCACAAGTGGCGGTACGGTTTTGGTTGAAGATATCAATCCTGGCTCAGGGTCATTTGGTCCAACGTCCATGGTGAATGCTGGCGGCATGCTTTACATGCAAGGGTATGACGGCACTCATGGTGGAGTCTGGAAGTCAGACGGAACGAGTGGCGGAACAACACCTGTAAAAGACATTGCGTCCGCGAACGGATTCACCGCCTTGGGAGGATACGTCGTCTTTAGTGCGGCCCAAACGGCATTTGACCGTGAATTATGGCTAACGGATGGAACGGAATATGGAACATCAATGCTTCGGAACATTCAGCCGGGGACTCGGGGGTCAAGTCCGTCCAAGATTACGGCCGTAAATGGAACTGTGTTCTTTGAAGCCGATGATGGAACTCATTGGAGAGAACTTTGGAAGTCAGACGGAACCGTGGCTGGCACGTCTATGGTTAAAGACATCTATCCAGGCCCTTACGGATCCGCTGATCCATCCGAACTCATTGACATTGACGGAACACTTTATTTCCTGGCAAATGATGAAACTTATGGCGAAGAGCTTTGGAAGAGCGATGGCACGAGCGGTGGAACGGTGATGGTGAAGGAAATCTATCCAGGGCCAAGCAGCTTTGGCTGGTATCCCGGCGAACTCACAGATGTGAATGGAACACTGTTTTTCATCGCAAGTGATGGTTCCACGGGCGTAGAGCTTTGGAAGAGTGATGGGACAAGTGCTGGCACGGTACTGGTGAAAGATATTGCTTCCGGTTCCGCTAACTCATCTCCTTCCTACCTTGTTAACGTCAACGGCACACTATTCTTCAGCGCCAGCGATGGAACAAACGGATTCGAGCTTTGGAAGAGTGACGGCACGTCTGGCGGTACAGTGCTCGTAAAGGACATTAACCCGGGTTCGGGTGATGCTGCGCCTCAGCACCTTACTAATGTTGATGGCACTCTGTATTTCTTGGCGGACGACGGTACGAATGGTCCCGAACTCTGGAAGAGCGATGGGACATCCGGCGGAACGGTGCTCGTCAAAGACATCCGACCGGGGTCAAGCGGTTCCTATCCGTCATCGCTGATCGACGTTGGCGGTACCTTGTTCTTCGTGGCGAATGACGGCACCAACGGGCTTGAACTGTGGAAGAGCGACGGTACCGGTGGTGGTACCGTGCTGGTAAAGGACATTCGACCCGGTGCGGGCAGTTCGCTGACTGCATTTAACAGCGGCCTGGTGAATGCCGCAGGCACACTCTTTTTCGCCGCAGACGATGGTTCGAACGGAATTGAACTGTGGAGAAGTGATGGCACGAGCGGAGGTACCGTGCTGGTAAAGGACATTCGACCCGGATCGAGCAGTTCGAGTCCGACAGCATTGACGTATGCCGGCGGGCGCCTGTACTTCGCCGCTGATGATGGCACGAAAGGCATCGAGTTGTGGACCAGTGATGGCACGAGTCTTGGGACGACTTTGTTTAAAGATATTAATCCCGGATCTGGTCGCTCCGCTCCCACCGAATTGGTCCAAGTCGGAAGTCGACTTTTCTTTTCAGCAGGCGATGTAATAAACACCCCGCCGGGTCCTCAAAAAGAATTATGGAAGACATCGATCGGCGTTCAGCATAACTACTATGGTCAACAGTGGCAGGTCTTGGAAGAGCGAAACGCAGAAGATGAAACCACCGCTAGTTACGCGTGGAGTCCTGTCTATGTCGACGCGATGATCGCTCGTGATCGCAACGCGGTTGGTCATGACTCAGAGTTGGAGGAGCGTCTATATGTCTTGCAAGACGCCAATTTCAACGTGACGGCCATCGCTGACACCAGTGGTGATATTGTCGAACGCTATCTCTTCGACCCGTACGGCAAGCGGACCATCCTCGATCCCAACTTCGCCGCTGACGGTGACAACATCAGTGATTTCGACTTCATGCATGGCCACCAGGGCGGGAAGTACGACAGCGTACTGACGAACCAAATGCTGTTCCGTAACCGCGTATATGATGTGGAGACGATGCGATGGGTGCAGCAGGATCCAGTGAAGTATGTGGATGGGATGAGTCTATACACCTATTTGATGTCAAATCCGCTAACGGGGACCGATCCGACCGGTGAGTTTACCACAATCGTTGACTATACCCAAGGTAGTGTGTTCGGCGGGCTTATCGTGTTGATTTCTCGTGATACCACATTTACCGTGACTCCATGGATGGCTGGAGAGGCTGCTAAGAAGTTCGCCACTTCGCTCACAGTCGGTTCAATTGTACGGGTGATTGGGATGAATCCTCAGGCTTCAGCTATCACTGGTGGCGTCGTAAATACCATGATCCAAGTAGAAACACGATACAAATACAAGAAGTTCAAGTACCGCGCTTGGCATGGTACAATAGAGGAAACATGGTTTTCATCGTGGAGAAAGTTTACGTTTCAAGGGTGGGGGCCTATCGAAGAGAGGATGTTTGAGCTTCAGGCTCAAGATCGCATTGTCTTTTGCGGGAGAGTTCTACGTGAGTTCGATTGGAGGCCGGTGCCGTTAACAGCTCAGGAACTGCCCAAGGCTCGCATGATTGATGTTCCGGGTTACAGTACTGACTGGACGAAGTCGACACGATTTCCTGATGGCGCTCCCAACAATGTTGGGTAATAGGTACGGCTCCTAACACGCTTGATGCAAAATACCGTTAAAGTGACATGAGCATAGCTTTGCGAATTTCGGGTTGCCTTTTGACAGTGCTATTCTTGTTATACTTAGCATTGATTTCATTTTCCCTTGCAATACTGGTAACAATACCGTCTACCGGCTTTTACATGCAGCTGAGAGGGTCAAGTGGTGCTTGGATAGAGATGCTTATCGACACAAACACACCGTTTAGTGGCGAGCCAACATTTGCAATTTTGCGAAAGGCTGGGGGGACAATGAACTACGGTGAGGTCGTATTGGATGCAAACGGACATACATGGAAGCCCACGATGATAATTGAGCAAGGAAAATTCGTGCATGATGTTGGTGACTTCGGTGGCCCTCTCAAGCCTGAACTTCGAGCGTGGATTCCAGGTTCGCTAGTCTTCATCACGTACGCGGCTTTTGTTTCGTTCTGCATCATCCGTATTAAAAACAATAGAATCGCCCTGCATCGATCGCCCGCAAGCGGGGAGACTGACGTTCTCCCTAAGAACTGAGCCATTGATGATGAGAAAAGTTTGCTAGATTTGGCCCTCGCTGCCGGCGGATGTCCGGCAAGGAGTTGGCCATGAAGAAGTCGAGATTCAGCGAGGAGCAGATCGCCTTTGCGTTGAGGCAGGCGGAGTCGGGGACTGCGGTGGAGGAACTTTGCCGGAAGCTGGGGGTAACGCAGGCGACGTTTTATCGATGGAAGAAGAAGTTTGCCGGGATGGGTGTTCCGGAGGTTCGGAAGCTGAAGCAGCTCGAAGAAGAGAACCGTAAGCTGAAGCAATTGGTGGCGGACCTGAGCCTGGACCGAGCGATGCTGCAGGACGTGTTGTTAAAAAAGCTCTGAAGCCTGCGCAGCGGCGTGGGCTGGTGAAAGAGTTGAAAGTGACGTGGTCGGTGAGCGAGCGTCGTGCCTGCGGGGTCCCAGGGTTCGGTCGGGCGAGCCACCGGTATGTGCTCATCGTGACCGCCAGGATTTGCTGCGGAGGCGTATCAGGGAGATTGCGGGGACGCGGATGAGATATGGTTATCTTCGGATCCACGTTCTGCTTCAGAGAGAGGGATGGAGGATCAACCGGAAGCGGGTATACCGGCTTTACATCGAAGAAGGGCTTCAAATGAGGCGTCGCGTGCCACGGCAGCATGTCAGCAGCCGTCGTCGGGTGGAGTGGCGCCAGGCAGGACGGGCCAATGAAATCTGGAGCATGGACTTCATGTCCGATTGGCTGGGCGACGGGCGTAAGATCCGGGTGTTGACGATTCCTACAACGCGGGGTTAGGGGGAAAGGTCAGAAGGTCAATCAATCCGTTGGTGAGCGGATTCAGTTTTGTATGAAACCACAAGAAAAGCCGACACATGGAGTGTCGGCTTGCGTCAATCCAGTAGGAGTGACAGGTGGAGTTCGGTGAGGTCGGTCGGCTGCTTACCGTCTTCGAGCTTGAGCCATAGACAACGACGTTGCCAGCCGACTTCGCGGAAGAGCGACACCGCACACGCATTGCCGGCCTCATCCCCATCAGTCAGGAAGTAGACGATGGCGTCGTCCTTGGTGATGTCGGCGATGTGCTCGGCCTGCTCCGGTGAGCAATCCGACCCCATGAGTGCGACCACGTCGGTATAGCCGCACTGGGTCAGCCAGAAGACGGAGAAGAAGCCTTCGACGACGATCAGCTTGTCGCACGGCCTGGCGACGCGATGCGCGTTGAAGAGCAGGTGCGATTTGCGGAACAACAGCTTCCTGCCGTCGCGTTCCCGATCGCCGGGGAAGCGGTACTTCGGGTTGTGCTCCGAGATGCCCGCATCCTTGGTGAGCCGGCCGGCATAGCCGACCAGTTCGCCATGCTCATTATGGAGCGGGATGGCGACGCGGTTCTTGAGCATGCCGCGGGTGGAAAAGCCTAGACCGAAGGTGCGGATGGTATCGTCGGTAAGTCCTCGCTCTTTGAGGTACGGATGCTCAGGATCGAGACCTTTGAGTTCGAAATCCAGTTTCGGATTCACAATAGCGGTCGATTCGGTAGGCTGAACGTGCCCTACAGAAGCCGCACTTCCTGCGGCTTTCCCCCTGGCGGCAGGTGCCTCGTGCGCCTGCTGTTTTTGTTTGGGTTGTGGCGCTCGTGAGTCGAGGCCGAACGCTGCCGCGAGTCGAGCAGCAACGGTGCGGACGGCGGTGCCGTCCTTGGGGTCCGCCTTCTCCATGTGGCAGGCGAGATCAAGGATATTTCCCGATCGCTTGCATCCAAAGCATTGCCATACCCCACGGGTAAGGTTGATGCTGAAGGATGCAGTGCGGTTACTTCCGTCGGTGCGCTGCGGATGTGAGGGAAGCGGGCACAGACCGGTCGCCTGGTCGCCTTTGACCTTGAGTTGGATGCGGTAGTGAGAAAGAACGAGTGTCGGAACGAGCTTGGCGCGCAGTTCCTTGAAGTCGATCCATGCGGGCATGCGAACTCCTTGCAGGTAGTGAAAAAGCCGGCAGCCTGAGGGCGTGACCGGCTCGGTGGGGTTGGTGGTTTCAAACGGGAGGTGGTGCCCAGGTCGATATACTCGTGCCTGGGTGCTCCTTGCCGCGGTGGGTCAGTAATCCTCAGGGAGCAAGACGGTCGTCGCCGACCGATCTGCCTCGGTAATAATCCAGAACTTGACGTTGCTCCGGTCGGTGTAGGCCGACAGGAGGCGGAAGCCGCGTTCAAGCGACAGCTCGTTTTCGCGTTTGTCTTCCTTGCCCAGTTCGCCCCAGTCGCCACGCTGGTGACGACCAAGCGCGGTGAGGACGTCGTCATGGTGAAGCGACTCCATCGCGTTCGGGGTGATGAGGACGCGACCGAGCGGAAAGCGGGGAGTGTCGCTCATGCCCCACCTCCGGAGCCTTTTGAAGTTGCCGACTCCTTGGCCTTTCGCTCCTGCCAGGCGATCCAGCTATGCGCGTCGGATATCGCCTTGGCAAGCGTGGGCAAGTCATTGGCGGGAAACGACGTGGTATCGTGCCAGTGCTTCTGCTCGTCCTGGTATGAACGGGACGGGGTTGCGGAATAGAAGAGGCCGGTCTGGCCGTCGTTGCGCCAGATGGTGACTTTGATGTTGCGGTAGCGGATGGTGTGTGCGGGCTTGTTGGATTGGCTCGGCTGCGATTGCGGCGCAGCGGTTCTCTGCGGCGACCGTGCGGTCGCCTTCGTTGTGCGGGGCATATAAAGCTCCTTGTGAAGGGGTATGAAAGGAAAGCGGAAGAGGTTAACTAGACTGCCGGCTGCGGTACTGCTGCTGCCACTCGATCCACCGTGCGGTATCGCGGGCAACACGGGCAAGGTGACGGATGTCGCCGGCTTCGAAGGTGGTGCTCGTGGTTATGTCAGCGGAGACGCGTTCGACGGTGAGCGTGAAGACAGGCGTGCCGCCGCTTTCGTCCACCCAGATCTTCCCGCAGACGCGGCCGAACTGGATGGTGTGGGTTGGACGGACCGGCGGGAGTTGAACAGGAAGTGATGTTGTTCCGGGTTTTGTCGGAGGCGATGGTCGGCGAGAGGAAAGTTTGGCCGATCGCTTGGGTCGATGGTGTGGGTGCGCTTTGGATTTTGGCATGAGTGCTCCTGATGGTGCTGATGACAAGGAACGAGCACGGCTCAACGTGAGCCGACGCATCTGCTCATCAGCAAATCACGATCAGGAGTGATGCGCAAGAATGTGATGTGGAAATCATTTGGATGCTAGGCGGCTTGACCAACACGGGGCGGTTTTGGCTTCGCGTAGGTTATCGATCGATATAATCCTTCGCCGCGTTCGAATTCGGCGACTACTGCATCCACCAGTTTCGACATGCAGTCGCTCCAAGCTGAACGATCCTCGATCTGCCGCATTGCACACAGGAGTGTGGCACCAAGTGGTTGCTGTAGGTAGCCCGCGATGAGCAGAAGTTGTGGGGTTGTCCATTCTCGCGACCCCGCATTGATGCGTGACAGTTCAGACGGATGTACCTTTGCTATTTCCGCGATCTCGCGTAGGTTGAGCCCACGCTGCTTCAGGATGTTGATGATGCCGATGGAGAGGGTCATAAATTCTGCTTCACCGAACCAGATCGATTTGGGCTAGACGCTCAATCTTGTCGCGAACTGATTGTGACATGTGAGGTGCTACGTCAGGCTGATTGACGACATGCTTGAGTGCTTCGTACATACGCTCGCGGTTAGGTTCTGGTCCCGATGTATTGCCAGCAGAAGCGAGCGCCGTGACCGGAACTGCTTTTCTCGTGCTTGACGTAGGTGTCAAGGATGTAACTGGTTCGATCCTGTTCATCGAAGAGCCTTTTCATCTACTTCATCGGAGGTTCGAAAGCGTCGGCTTGAGAATTTCCCATGTCCGGAAGGCGAGTCGTGTGAAGCGAGAGATCAACCGAGCTATCGGGTCTTCGGCGTAGCCTGAAGTCCATCCGATGCACGATTGCGGTGATGGCGACCACCGCCACAATGCCAACAACTGCGACTAAGCCGATTACAAAGTACATTTCCATCACGTGCTCCAAACTATGTGTGTGGAGTATATATCGGCTAATGCTGAGTGAATGGCATGAGTTTAACGCAAGTCGTGATAGAGTCTCATAACTTGCCTAAGCCGTTAGCTTACTTACTGTTCGCTTTGCGCTATCCCTGCATCTGTGCTTTGTACTGTGCCTTGATGCAGTCGATCGCGTATTGCTGCTCCTTCTCGGGCAGGATCTTGAAGTCTTCGCTTGCCTTCAAGGCTTCGATCTCGCGTCGCTGCTCGGCGAGGAGTTCAGCGACCTTCTTTCCCGCAAACGACTGGCCGGCTTTCGGTTGTGACTGTGCCGCCTTGTTCGGTATTCCGTGCAGTCGCAGCAATTCTTGAATCAGTTTCTGGCCTTCACTCGCTTCCTTGAGCCGTGCGATGACCTGCTCCCCGGTGGGGATACGCTCCACGAACTCGATCACGTCCGCGAATCGATTGATGAGCCACCCCGGCTTGAAGAGGATGAAGGTGTAAAAATACTCGCCAGGCGGGAGCCACTCATCCTTCATGTCGCAGCTCTCGGTGTCGAGGATCTTCTGGCCATACATCGACAGGTTTTCCGGGCGTTTGACCGGTGAGAAACCGTCGGTGCGCCTGAATGCCAGTATCCGCCAGCCGTTTTGGAGCATCTCAAGCGGTGCAATCCAGCCCAGGCGAAGCCGCTGGTCGATGCCGACGTGCAACCGGCTGTAGACTTGGAGGTGTTTGCCGATGTTCTTGTTCGGAGCAAGCGCCGTGGTGGTGATGCCGACCTCTTCAAGCTTCTCCAGCGAAATACCGAGCGGATTGGGAACCTCGCGGTCTTCGAAGCAATCCAGAATGGTCTGATGAGACGTGGCCCGAACGACTGCGTCACTCATGGCGTTCTCCTCTCATGGAGCCAGCGGTTGATCCAGTCTTCGACTTTCACCCTCGGTACGCCGTACCGACGCCGCGACAACTCGATCAACTTCTGCACGCGGCCGTACATGCGAAATGCACCAGCGTCGATGTGACCCAAGAACGGCTCATGGTGGACCCCATCGGTTAGCACCTTCGCCAATACATGGCGGTTCGGGAGCGATGTGAACTGGTCGGAAGTGTAACCAATTCCGTAGTCTCGCGCCAAGAGGTTCCCGTCTCTTTCACCCGCCCGAAACGCGAGGATGTTGCCGACATTGCCGACGATAGCGTCGTGAACGGACGGTGTGACTTGAGCGAGGTGTTGCGTGACGAGCGTTAACCCGAGCCCGTATTTGCGGGCCTCGGCGAGGGATGCGGCGAAACTGTCGGTCGTGAAATGGTGGAACTCATCGACGTGAAGGAAAAACGGATGACGCGCCTCTGCTGGCTGATCGGCACGCGAGAGTGCTGCCTGCCCGATGCCGGCGACAAGGAGCGACCCGAGCAAGTTCGCCTTGTCGTCACCGATCTGCCCCTTGGCAAGGTTGGCGATGATGATCTTATGGTGGTCGATCGCATAACGCAGGTCGAGTTTGGAGGTGGACTGGCCAAGAATGTTGCGGATCACCGGGGCCATGAGCAACTGGCCGATCTTGTTCTGGATGGGGGCGATGACTTCCTGTTTGAAACTCTTGGAGTAGCGTCCGAACTCCGCGGTGAAGAAGTGGCGGACGATCGGATCCCGCACCTGTCGCAAGACCCACGTCAGGTACGTATTGTCGACGAGCATTCGCTGGAGTGAAAGCAGAGATACGTTTTCACATTCGAGGAGTGCCGAGACGCATGCGGTCAGGACGTACTGCGACCTTGGGCCGAAGCTGTCGCGCCAGACGGACATGATGCTTTCGACGAAGGAGGATACGACGAGGGCACGCTTCTCAGGGGGAACTCGGTAGAACGGATTCCATGCGATGGGACATATACTGTCGGCAGGATTGATGTAAATGACCTGCTGATACCGGGACGGAGGGAGGTGCGACAGCACTTCATGGGCAAGGTCGCCATGCGGATCCACAAGCGCGCAACCGCGACCAGCGAGAATGTCTTGGAGGACAATTGACTTGAGCAAAGCACTCTTGCCCGTGCCCGATTTGCCGAGGATCAGCGTGTGCTGGAGCCGGTCGGCAACGGACAAGCCGAATGCGTGGTGCCCGCCCCACGCATGACGAAATCCCAGGTGCGCGTGATCAGCGGCCTCATGCATTGTTCCCGAAGCAAATCGAGACTCCCTCTGCGGCCATTCGCAGTGCGATGCCGTTCCGCGGAGTAGGCATCGCTAGCCGCACGACGACAACCGCGCTGCTGGCGAGCCGACGGGGCAATCAGGACTTGCTTCGGGATCCGAACCGGGCGGTTCGGCCCTTCGCAATTGTACTACATGACACTAAAAACTTGTGTATAACTGTGTATGCTATAGTACTTATAACTGTAGACGCAGTGTACGGATCTGAGTCTCGGTGTTATTATTAACAAATACGTTAAATGGAAACATCACGAGAGCATTACAGCGAGTTGGAGGCAAAACACGAGGAAGTTCAGCTTGCGGCGAGGGAGATCGGAGATCAGCGACAACAAGCGTGGGAGGAAGCAGAGAAAATTGACAATTTACCTCGAAAGTTGGTTACGAAGGCAGGTCTGCTCATCAAGTCGGGCTGGCATGCGTTACTCGGTGATATGGCAACTCACGAACAGTTCAATGCTAATCTTTGGGATGCAGCATTGACGTACTACCGTGAAGTTCAGCAGGGCGAAGCAAACGCGATCAATGAAAGGCACAAGGAATTACTTGGTGCCGCAAGTGCAGCGGCTACCAAGCTTGAAGCACTCAAGGAAACGCCCGACGCGGGCAAGGTGGTTGAGCATGTTCTCGCTCTTCAAGAACTCACGGAGCGCAGTCCGGAGACCCTTGACGTTGCAGACGAAGCTATTGATGGATTGCGAGCAATTGCGGAACTGAAGACATTTGAGAAAGAGGTTCTCGGGAAAATCGCTGGGGAGTAGGTCGTTGCTTTTTAGTGCCGCTTTTTGCTGCGTGTGGGTTGATTTGATACAATTCGGTAACTTATCGGCTGCTCGAGCCCAGGATGGACACTATGCGGACAGGTGTTGATTCCGATTGGGAGGCGGTTGAGACGTTCCTCCTTAGCCCAAGGGGGCGCCGTATACGGCAAGCTCTTGTCGGTGGCTATTTGGCTACGTTGCTTGTAAGCGCAAGCGTTACGATCTACGCGTTTTTCTTCGCAACGAGCCCCGCAGAAGCGCTGTCTGTCGGCGTGATCGCGGCGTACGCCGTGTCTTTCTGCCTTTTCCTGCCATACTTGCTACTCGCGCTGGTGATTGAAACCCGAGCTGAGCCCATTCGTGCTGCACTCATCTCGTTGTGGGCACGAATGCGTCACGTGTTGGCCGTGTTTGTGTTACTGCTTACGCTCACGATGTCTTACAACCTTTACCGATACTTGGATCGTCTACCAGAGGGTGCGTCGCCTCGCGACGCATGGTGGTACTGGTTAGCGATCGCAGTTTTGGCATGTTCAGTGATCGCGCCAGGTCGGCCACGGAGTGCTGTACCACGGAGTGCTGTAGTTGTTGCAGTATTGACAATGGTCGCAACGCTAATTCTGATGCTGCTTGCTGAGCAGGCTTACCAGCATCCTGGTGAGGCAATCGTCGCGCGAAGAGATCGTGATCAGTAGCTTGTGGAGGCTATCAACTCCGCTGGGCCGCGACCCCTTGATGCGACCTCGGCGCGACCGTACGCGAATCCACTCACGGGTGAGCCACTGATTGCACTTCGAGAAGACGTTGACGGCACCCTACTTGAGGTCCTGGAGTACTTTAGGGGGCAGCATTTGCCGAAGGGTACGAGGGCATATACGGAAGACGATCGTGATAAAGTTGATCAGTGGTACGCGGCAAGACGCTCGAAGCTTGCACTGGAGACTCAAGAGCAACTGAACGCGATAGAGCGTGAAAAAGAGGCCAAAGCGAAAGATGCTGAGTTGCTTCTATGGACTTCGTGGGTCGAAGGGAAGACACTGCCACGTCGCGAGATGGAGTCGCGGCGAGTGTTCTTGGTTGTACATGATTCACCCTCACGGGATTTCACGCTGAAGATTCGACTGCACCTGAGCGAAACGGATAAGGCGTCAGCGATTTTTGTCGCTACTCAACGAGCGTTGGATGATGATGTCTCTGCTTTGTTTGGTACTGGCGTTCAAGTCGGCAAATATCAGCGCTTCGCAGATTTTTTTGATCTTTCCGTTGTTGTCCGGGTGTCTCGTACGACAGATTCACCGGCGGCATTTCCCGACAGTCGGCACGTGGTCTACCGCATGGACGTGAGCAACTTCGACGTTCGCTCGAACCTGCCGATGAAATCTGTGACCCTCCAAGGAGACGCAATGGGAAGCAGCGAACAGGTTGCCGATGAACTGGCCGTTTCGAGGGTGATATCGCAGTTAGCACTAGTTTCGGCTGAACTTCTACTGGGCAAATAGCCATGATTCGTATTGCAACTGCGGTCATTCTTACAGGCGTTCTATTCGGGTGTCGCGCGGAGCCCAACGCGCCTCGCGCATCAAGCCCCGAGCGTAGCATTCAATTGACACGAGTACTTGCACCATGCCTTCGTCGGCAGTATCTCAAGATACTTCTCTCGCGGAGAGCAGCAGGAGGCTGGTCGAGAAGCTGATGTCCTCTGCCAACCGTTTCGATCCGGCCAGCAAGCCGAAACTTGCGTTTGTCGGTATTGCAGATGGCAATCCAGACGTGACAAACCTACTGAGGGCATTCGATGCGACTTTCTTCGCAGATCTGCAGGCAGCCGGGAAGTTCACCATTCTGGAGCGGGATCGAGTAAATCAACTCCGAGCACAACGCGAACGGGAGATGAGCACCTCGGCCCGATATTCAGACGAGGTTGAGTCAAGTTGGGCGGTGAAGACGGGAAAATTGCTTGCCGCTGATCTTGTTCTGGTGCTTACTCCTGTGAGCGGTGGACGCAATTCGAATTGGCTTGTGCAAGCTCGGATAATCAATGTTAAGGACAACAGCGTGCTGAGTGCCGCCGTCGTCGTGTTGGGTCACGACACGGACGTGGCGAGGAGTCAGTCACCGACGAAAATCGAAGTTATTGCAGCCGATACCGACCTAATCAACACATCGGCGTTCTGCCGACGACTCTCAAATCTTGCAGATCGACCCATCCGGGTGCGTCGTCCGGATGAGGCTGGCGATGCTAAATTGCGAATATTGTTCGAGTTGGAACACGTGACATCAACGCCGTTCGACGCCACTGGTTGGGACGGAGCGGTGCTCCAGAGGAAGCGCGTGGATGTCTCGCTTCTTGTTCGACTTTGGGATGCTGACAAGGTTATACATGAAGCCAGCTACGTGGGTGACGCGTCGGGAGCGGCAGACGACACGAACTTGATTATTCTCGCTGCGAGCGCGCGTGCACTGGATCGTGCGTGGGCAGACAATCGCCTCCTCGACCTGTTACAAAGGCGGCTTCCTTCGAACAAAAAGGAGTAGGTGATGAGCAATGTGGGACGCCGGTATTTGACCGGACTATGCGCATGTGCGATGTGTCTTATCTCCCTCTACGGATGCGGTCCACAGATACCGACAGGTCAGTTCTCTCAAGCTGCCGATTTTCAGCCGGCATCAATTGGAAAAGTGACAATCGTGGTACGGCTGAACGTCGAACGCCGAATTGCGGGTCAGAACACAGAGGGTGTTGTTTCCCAGATCTTTGAACAAGCACTTTTGCAGAGAGGGTACCGCGTGGACAAGTCGGATGCGGTGCGCGCAATCGTGGAGAAGTTGGCGGCGAATCGTAGCGAGTGGACTGGTCAACTTCTCGTAAACGAACTGCGAAGTGTAAAGGATCTCGATGGTGTCTTACTCGTTGAATTGAATGAGGACCGAGTTGTTCGCCGTCGATATGACGAAATCGACAGAAACGGGAACCGCTATCGGCGAGACGGAGTTGCCGCCAGGTGTAGTATCGGCGCGACGTTGCTGAAAGTGCCAACAGCAGACACCTTGTGGAGTGGCTTTGAGGCCGCCGAGAGGGAAGTGTTTGACCCGAATGACTCCTCCGTAGAAGTAGCGAGCGCGTTGGTGGCCAATGGCTTACCGTTTCGAGTGTTGCCGGTAAACAAAAAGGGAGAGAGATATGATCCAAGGATTACATCTCCAAACCCGCTTGCCGGCGAGTGAAGTGACAACGTCCTAATAACGTCCTGACCTTTCCCACATTTGCAAAGCGAGTTCTCCGTCTGGTAGGTGTTGTTACCGAAACGCTTTCAGCGTGGTTCCGTGAGGTTGCGACGGTGCTGAAGGCGTCAAAGCCGCCGGGCGTGAATGCGGCTTGGTGACAAACAGGCTTTGCGTTACCATCGTGCCACACGCAGCTATGCTGACTACCGATGCAACTGAGTCCCGCTCCGTACTGCACCTGTTTTTACATCCCTACGGCCACACCGCAGTGCCCACTAAACATAGACCCTCTAACAGAACGCCGTCCGCCTGTTCTGATCGGCGCCTAGCATTGGCTTGGACCTGTCATGGAGGGCAGTGATGGCCAAGCCACTGGTGCCGGATGAGTTGTGGGCGATCGTCGAGCCGTTGCTGCCGGCGCTGTTGCGGGGCGGGCAGCGGCCCGTTGACGACCGATCAGAGATGAAGTCCATGCTCCAGCTCATATTCCTAGCCGCTGCTGCCCGGTCAACCCGATTCTTCGTCTCCGATACACCGATGCCCGCAAACTCCTTCTTCCATCGATAAAAGGTCGCCTGAATCACCCCTAGATTCCGGCAAATCTCCTCCATCGGCGTTCCTGATTCCGACTACCGAAGCGCAAAGGCGGCCTACTCTTCCGAAAACTATGACTTCTTCATGACAATCTCTTGGGTTGTCTTCAATGACCTACATCATGGTCCGAACGGTCAGAAGTTTCTCATTATCAACGGCATATTTCTCGGGAGCAGAATCAACCATCTCGACGGGTGAGGTTCAGCGAATAAGGTAGAAAATGTACGACCTCAGGATTGGAAGGATCTTGTATCACGCAACCTCCGAGCTTCAGTAAGGCCTGCCTTAAGCTTCCCCATAAGCAGATCAATGCATGCACATACCTTCTTGACCCAGCGTTTCACTTCGTGAGCCTCTATCTTTTCCGGTCGGCCATGCGAGAAATCGTCGGCATCTTTTCTATCGCCACGATGAACAATTTGATGTCGTCGTGATGTCATTGCATCGATTGTTGCACCGAATTTCCTGAACGGCTTCGTCTCAATCTTTAGCCAATCAAGCGCGTTCGTGACGTCGCTCATCCTATTGAACGTGGTTCGCGTCAGGTGATTCGTGATAGTGCGTTCCACTATTTCACCGACGGTTTGATCGCCGAACTCGCGTAGTTCTGCGAGATTGATCTGTGGCCTTCGCATTACGTTGCTGAATGAAATACGTTCTAAAGCACTGGCTGGAGCGGTCGGCAACTTCCAAGCGAGCGTGTTTCGAAGTGCGTCCTCCATCGTTGCGTGAAGCAGTACGACAGCAGCTCGGAGGATATCTGGCTGTTTATCTCCTTCAGCCAACATCTTCTCATACAACTGGACCAGATTCTGGATTCGTTCTGTATTGTATCGTACACGCTTGCGAATGACTTCAAGTTTGTCCGGTGGGGATAGCTTCTCCAGTCGACTTTTAATTGACACCCTTGGTACCTCTAATTAAGAATAATCGCAATAATATGTTTTTTCAGGTCTACTAAAACCGGTCAGCATATGTAACTGTGTTGTGTGATCAAGAACGAGCGATAACCCGTTCGGGCGCTCCATCGTTATTCCGGCCCACCAAGATGAGTGATGCCTTTGTACGGATTATCGCGCGGCTGCTTGTTGATACAGGTCACTCGTGCCTCTGCCATGCCAACCTCCCAGAGATGTCAAAATGAGTGTATTGGAAAAGCGGGCAACTACAATTGTTTCTTCCAGTACACGACAACTGATCCACCCCTGGGGAGGAGCCGGAGGGGTCGATGCAACGCATCGGGGGTGGGGAGCCTGCAACCTCTTCCAAACAGAAACACCCCTATGCGGGGTGTTCCTCAATCGTTCGCCGTCGGCTCACTCAATATTCGTACGGTAGAAGGATCATCGTGCTACGTGGGTCTGTCTCGGTAATAACCCAGAGGGTGATTTTGGCATCGACGTGGTAAACGCTGAAAAGCCGACCGCTTCCAGCCGAGAGTGCCTCATCGTTGAACTTCTTCTCTATCTCGCTGCAATCACCCCAATCGCCAGCCATATGGCGGTCAAGGTATTCTTGCAATTGGAGCCGACCGCTGCGAACCAAGTCGCTGCCATTTGACGTAATGAAGACGTTGCCGAGCGAGAACTTTGGCTCACCGTGTTTGTGTGTCATGACTACAAGGAAATGTGATGTGCTTCTAATTTCGACCGCGGGCGACAGCTTCCTGCTGCCGCTTGAGCGGAGCAGGCACGGCCGGGGCCTCGCGGCGGTCAACGCCTGAGGCCCACGAACGGCTTGACCGTCGTGGGGTGGACGTAGACTAGCGACGCTGCGGCAGCGGATGCCTCTGTTGCAGGCTCAGGGGGGTTCGTCTGCGAGTGTTGTCGTCGCTCGAAACGACCCGCGATATCTTTCGCGGGGCAGTGCGACGAGCGTCGGCATGAACTCGCGACGAACAAAACAGGGAGTGCTCCG
>JBBCIV010000053.1:0-28539 GCA_037189665.1 Phycisphaerae bacterium
TGGTGGACGAAGACGTGAACCAGCCATTCCTTCACCAAGCCTCAATCCCGAAGCCCCAAGCCCTATTTCCCCTTAAACCCCTCACCCCCTCGGCCGTACAATACCGATGAGCGGAATAGTCCGGGTGTTCGGACGTTGAGGAGATCGGAGGCCGAACCGGGATGGCGAAACTTCACCCCCAGCTTGAACCGTTCAGCGCGACGTCGGACCAGCCGTTCGATCGGTTGCGCGCGGCCCACCTGCTAAACCGGGCGGCGTTCGGGGGGACGGAGGAGGAGATCGAACGCGTGCTGTCGCTCGGGCCGAGGCGGTCGATCGACTGGCTGCTGGATTTTCCGGACGGCGCGTCGGATCTGATCAGTTCCACGGATCAGCCCGACTTTTCGCGCATCGAAGGTTATCCGCGCACGTTCGCCGACCGTCGCAAGATGTTCGAGGGCAAGACGGCCGAGGAGCGGATGCTGCTCCAGCAGCAGTTGAACCAGGCCAACCAGCAGGCCCTTCGGTCGATGGGGGCATGGTGGGTCAACCGCATGGCCAGCGGCCCGTACCCGCTTCACGAAAAGCTCACGCTCTTCTGGCACGGCCATTTCACCACCAGCGCGCGCGACGAGCGCTCCGCCTGGCTGATGTGGCAGCAGAACGAGACCTGGCGCTCCCACGCCGCCGGCAACTTCGGCAAGTTCGTCAAGGCTGTCTCGCGCGATCCGGCCATGCTGGATTACCTCAACAACCAGCAGAACCGAAAGGCGCGCCCCAACGAAAACTACGCCCGCGAACTGATGGAACTGTTCACGCTGGGCATCGGCAACTACTCCGAAAACGACATCAAGGAGGCCGCCCGCGCCTTCACCGGCTGGGCGCACGACGGCGAGGCGTTCATCTATCGCAAGTTCGACCACGACAACGATGGCAAGACGTTCTTCGGCGTAAAGGGCAATCTCGACGGCGACGATGTCGTCGACATCATCCTGCGTCATAGGGCATGCGGGCCGTACGTCGCGTCGCGGCTCTGGCGTTTCTTCGTCAACGACGAGCCAGAGTCGGCGGTCATGGCGAGCCTGGGCGAGGTGTTGCGCGAAAACAACTACGAGCTGCGCCCGATGCTGCGCACGCTTTTCACGTCCAGGGCGTTCTACGACGCGAAGAACATCGGCACGCAGATCAAAAGCCCGGTGCAACTCGTGGTCGGAACGTCGCGAATGCTGGGCGTGCGATTGCCGGAGGTGAACCGCCTGAACAACGTGTTGGACCAGATGGGCCAGGTGCCGCTGATGCCGCCGAACGTGAAGGGCTGGCCGGGCGGGCGGATGTGGATCAACACCAGCACGATGTTCGTCCGCTACAACACCGCGCTCTGGCTCGCCGGCGGCGAGCCGGTCGCGACGGGTCGGCGGGCGATGGACGCGGCGGCGAGGCGCCGCGGGCAGGGGCCGGGCATCACGGTCAACGTGGCGGGCGACGCGGAGGAACTGGTCGACGCGTGGGTCGCAAGGCTCGTTCAACGGCCGATTGCACCAGGGAAACGCTCGGTGCTGATCGACGCCGTCGGACGAAAGCCGACCGAAACGACCACCCGGAATATGATCAACCTGATCCTGTCGATGCCGGAGTATCAACTGTGTTAAGTAGCACGGGCGTCCCGCCCGTGAGTTTTTGAATGAGGATCACGGGCGGGACGCCCGTGCTACGAAGCATGAGCAATTCGCACACCCGCCGGATTTTCCTGCAGCGCGGCCTGACGCTCGTAAGCGCCGCCGTGACCGTGCCGACGTTCATCGACAACACCGTCTGGGCGATGGCGGATCCGCTCGATACGAAGCGCACGCAGCAGGACAGCGGCAAGGACGGCAAGATCCTCGTCGTCGTCCAGCTTTCCGGCGGGAATGACGGGCTGAACACCGTCATTCCCTACGCCGACGACGCCTATCACCGCGCCCGCCCGGCGCTGGCGAAGCGCGAGGCGGACATCCTCCGGCTGAATAACTACGTCGGCCTCAACAGCCAACTCGCGCCGCTGAAGGATCTGTACGACAACGGCATGGTGTCGGTCATCCAGGGCGTCGGCTACCCGAACCCGAACCGCTCGCACTTCCGGTCGATGGACATCTGGCACAGCGGCATTCCTGAAAAGGAGATGACCACCAACGGCTGGCTCGGCCGTTACTTCGACAACACCTGCCAGGGCGAAGACCCGCATGCCGGCATCGCGATTGGCGACACCGCGCCCCTGGCGATGAAGGGCGACCGCGTCACGCCGCTGTCGTTCGAGCGGCCGGAGAATTACCGCTACAACGGCAAGGACCGCGAGCGCTACCAGCAGCTCAACGGCGGCATGGGCGCGCCGGCCTCGAGCGAGGGGGAGAAAAAGATCATCACGCCCGGCTCGCAGTTGGAGTTCCTCACGCGCACCGCGATGGATGCGCAGGTGTCGAGCGACCGCATCAGCAATATTGTGAATACGTATCAGACCGCCGCCGAGTATCCGCGGAATGAATACGGCAATGGCTTGCGAACGATCGCGGCGATGATTCGCGGCAACCTGCCGACGCGCGTGTATTACGTCAGCCTCGGCGGCTTCGACACCCACGCCAACCAGGCCGGCCGGCACGACAACCTCATGCGCGACTTCGCCGCCGGCGTAAACGCGTTCTGGCGGGATATGAGGGAGCAGAAGAACGAAGAGCGCGTCCTGATGATGTGCTTCAGCGAGTTCGGCCGGCGCGTCCAGCAGAACGCCAGCCAAGGGACCGACCACGGCGCCGCGGCGCCGATGTTCCTCGTCGGGCCGGCGATCCAGAAAAAAGCCGGCATCGTCGGCCAGCACCCGTCGCTTACCAACCTCGATCAGGGCGACCTCAGGTTCAACATCGACTTCCGAACCATCTACGCCACCGTCCTGCAGGACTGGATGGACACGCCGAGCAAGCCGATCCTGGGACAGCAGTTTAAAACGATTCCGATTATCCGGGCGTAAATCCACGAATCTTCACGAATCCACACGAATAAAAACAAAAGCATTTTTAGCCACAGATGAACACAGATATGCACAGATGGGAATCAATCCATCGGTGCATATCTGTGGCTGATTCCTCTTTCTGATTCGTGTGGATTCGTGAAGATTCGTGGATTCATTATTTGCCGAGCGCCGCTTCGATTTCCTTCACCAGCGTTTCGTCTTCCGGCGTCACCTTGCTGTCATAGCGGTTGGCGATCGCGCCATCGCGGCCGATGAGGAACTTGTTGAAGTTCCACTTGATGTCGCCCGCAAACTTGCCGGCGGTGTCCTTGCCGGTCAGGAACTGATAGACGGGGGCCTTGTCATCACCTTTGACGCTGACCTTCTCCATGAGCGGGAAGGTGACGTTGAAAGTGTTGGTGCAGAACTGCTTGATCTGTTCTGACGACCCCGGCTCCTGGCCGTTGAAGTTGTTGGCGGGGAAGCCGACCACGACCAGACCTCTGTCCTTGTAGGTTTCGTACAGCTTCTGAAGGCCCGCGTACTGTTTGGTGAAGCCGCATTTGCTTGCGACGTTGACGATCAGGACGACTTTGCCTTTCAACTGTGCGAGATCGTAGTCGTTGCCGTCGATATCTTTGACGGTGTAATCCAAAACGGAGCTGGGCATGGTGGTCGGCTCGCTGAAAAGGGTGGAGGTGGTCAGGACAAGTGTGCAAAGGACGATCAACTTCGAGAGGTTCATAATGAGGTTCCTTTAAGTATGGCCGTTGCAGATGTTACGCAATGTCGCGCCTGGCCGATTTTTGTTTACTTCGCCGGGGGCGATCGCTACTGTCGGTGGTCAGTTCTGAGCGAGCGCGATTCATCACCGACCAACTGCGTGAATCGCCGCACGATGATGCTTCGCATGGAGGCGATGGCGCTACAATCATCCGTCGTCCGCTATCGCCTTTTACCGCAGGGGACGGCGGGCGATCGGGAGTTCCCTCCTGGGTTCTTTGACAACCGCAAGCACAACCTGATGACTGACTTGGGGGCGGCGGTTGTGTCTTGTCCTATGAGGTAAATACATATGGCTGCGATCAAAGCAAATGGGCTGGCCTCGATCATCGAAAAGAAACTCGATACGTCCAGCTACCGCCAACAGCACTGGGAAGGGACTTTCTGGGAGTACCTGGAGATTGTCCAGGAAAATCCTGCGGTGGCGCGGAACGCGTTTCAACGCGTGTACGACATGATCACGTCGTTCGGCGTGGAGACGTATACCCAGTTTAAGCAGGAGACCAAGCGGTACAAGTTCTTCTCCGACCCCGTCGGGGAGGGCGCCGACGCCATCTACGGCCTGGAACGGCCGCTGGTGCAACTGGTCGATTTCTTCAAGTCGGCCTCCCAGGGCTACGGGACCGAAAAGCGCATCCTGTTGCTGCACGGCCCGGTCGGGTCGAGCAAATCCACCATCGCTCGACTGTTGAAAAAGGGCCTGGAATGGTACAGCCGCACCGAGGAGGGCAAGCTGTACACCTTCAGTTGGCGCCTGCCGCACAAGATGGGATCGGACGAGGGCGAGCACTTCGTCGATTGCCCCATGCACGAAGACCCACTGCTGCTCATCCCAAAATCTGCCCGGGATGAGGTGCTGGCCGAGATCAACAGCAAGCTCCCCGACGGCCGGCGGCTGAGCCTGTATTCGGAGATCTGCCCCTTCTGCCGCAAGGTGATGGAAGACCTGCTCGAGATGTACGACGGCGAGTGGCGCAAGGTCGTCGATCACGTGAAGGTCAAACGGCTGATCCTGTCGGAGAAAGACCGCAAGGGCATCGGCACGTTCCAGCCGAAGGACGAGAAGAACCAGGACAGCACCGAGCTGACCGGCGACATCAACTACCGCAAGATCGCCGAGTACGGGTCGGACTCCGACCCGCGGGCCTTCAACTTCGACGGTGAGCTGAACGTCGCCAACCGCGGCATCGTCGAGTTCATCGAAGTGCTGAAGCTGGACGTGGCGTTCCTGTATGATTTGCTTGGCGCGTCGCAGGAGCACGTCATCAAGCCGAAGAAGTTCGCCCAGACCTTCATCGACGAGGTCATCCTCGGTCACACCAACGAGCCGGAATACAAGAAACTCCAGGGCAACGAGATGATGGAGGCCTTCCGCGACCGAACGATCAAGATCGACGTGCCGTACAACACGCGGCTGGACGACGAGATCAAGATCTACAACAAGGACTTCAGCAAGGAACGCGTCAAGGGCATGCACATCGCCCCCCACACCGTCGAAGTGGCGGCCATGTGGGCAGTGCTGACTCGCCTCAGCGAGCCGAAGAAGGCCGGCATCACCAAATTGCAGAAATTGAAGCTGTACAACAACAAATCGATCCCCGGCTTTACCGAGGACTCGATCAAGGAACTGAAGGAAGAAGCCCCGCGCGAAGGCATGCAGGGCATCAGCCCGCGCTACATCCAGGACAAGATCAGCAACTCGCTGGTCAGCCACCAGGCGCAGGTCGAGAAGACGATCAACCCCTTCATGGTGATGAACGAACTGGAAGGCGGGCTATCGCACCACTCGCTCATCAACGACGAGGAGTTGAAGAAGGAATATCGCGAGCTGCTGGCGGTGGTGCGGGAGGAGTACGAGGACATCATCAAGGGCGAAGTGCAGCGGGCGATCAGCGCCGACGAGGACGCCATCAAGCGCCTGGCCGCCAATTACATCGAGAACGTCCGCGCCTACACCCAGCACGAACGCGTCCGCAACCGCTACACCGGCCGGGATGAGGAGCCGGACGACCGGCTCATGCGGTCAATCGAGGAGAAGATCGACATCCCCGAAAGCCGCAAGGACGACTTCCGACAGGAGATCATGAATTACATCGGCGCGCTGGCGCTGGACGGCAAGAAGTTCGAGTACAACACCAATGCCCGGCTGCTGAAGGCATTGGAACTCAAGCTGTTCGAAGACCAGCGGGATACGATAAAGCTGAAGAACCTGGTCAGCAGCGTCGTGGACGACGAAACGCAGCAGAAAATCGACGTCGTCAAACAACGCCTGATCAAGTACTTCGGCTATAACGAGGTGAGCGCGACCGACGTGCTGAACTACGTGGCCAGCATCTTCGCTCGCGGTGATTCGAAACAAGATGACTAAAGGCCATCGGAAATGACAAGCGTCCGCTCTGCTATTCTTCTTACGTTTTTCGGCGTTCTCGCGATCGCCTTCTTCTGGTTTACGGATCCGACGCTGGGCATCGCGGACCAGGTGATGGACCGCCATATCAACCGCATCGACGCCGCCAACCAGGCCTGGCCGGGCACGGTGGTGGGGCTGGCGGGCAGCGCGGTGGTGACGATGACGGGGCTGTGGCTGATGACGAAGCGATCGGCCTGAGTTGTTTAGGGAACCGCAGATGAACGCGGATGCGGGAATGCCGGCTTCATCAATCAACAATCTGCGTTGATCTGCGTTCATCTGCGGTTTCAAAAACCCATGATCATGAAGATCGAAAAAGATCACCAGCGCTTCCGGCAGATCGTCAAGGGGCGCATCCGCGACGACCTGCGGAAGTTCCTGTCCAAGGGCGAGCTGATTGGCAAGGAGGGCAAGCACCTCATTTCGATCCCCGTTCGTTCGATCGAATTGCCTAATTTCCGCTACGGCGACAACTCCGGCGGCGTCGGGTCGGGAGACGGCGATGAAGGACAGGCCGTGCCCGGCCAGGGCAACGGCAAAGGCCAGGGCGGCGAGCAGGCCGGGCAGCACCTGATGGAGGTCGATCTCACCCTCGACGAACTGGCGGAACTGCTCGGCGAAGAGCTGAAGCTCCCGCGGATCGAGCCGAAGGGGGCGCACCGCATCACCACCGTCAAGGAACGCTACAGCAGCCTTCGCCGCGTCGGCCCCGATTCGCTGCGGCACTTTAAGCGGTCGTTCAAGGAAGCGCTCAAACGCCAGATCACCTCCGGCGATTACGACCCGGACAACCCGATCATCATCCCCCAGCGAAAGGACATCCGCTACCGAAGCTGGAAGGAGATCAAGGCGCCGCAGAGCAACGCGCTGATCGTCTTCATGATGGACGTTTCAGGCTCGATGGGCGAGGAGCAGAAAGAGCTTGTCCGCCTCGAAAGCTTCTGGATCGACACGTGGCTGCGCAAGAATTACGAGGGCATCGAGACGCGTTACATCGTCCACGACGTCAACGCCAAAGAGGTGGATAAGCAAACCTTCTACCACCTCCGCGAGGACGGCGGAACCAAGATCAGCTCGGCCTACAAGCTGGCCAAGCAGATCATCGACCAGCACTACCAGCCCAGCGAGTGGAACATCTACCTCTTCCACTTCTCCGATGGCGACAACAGCTCTGAGGCCGACAACCGCGAGTGCGTCCGCATCGTCAAAGAGCAGCTCATCCCCATCAGCAACATGTTTGGCTACTGCCAGGTCGCCTCGGCCTACGGCTCGGGCAACTTCATCAACACGCTGCACGAACACCTGCGCAATCAGCCCAAGCTGCTGACGAGCCGCGTGAACTCGAAGGACGACATTTACGATTCGATCAAGACGTTCTTCGGGAAGGGGCATTGAGTCACAGCGGGATTCGACTGGACCAGCCTTGTGAGGTATTCCACAACGACTTGCATTTGGGGAGAGTAGATGAGCCCGTCAGAAGTGCAGGAATTGATAGACATTGAGCCGTTCATCCCGTTGCGGCTGACGCTTGCGAGTGGGTCCGTGATCGAACTGTGGCGACGTGAAGGGCTTAGTATCTCGGATTTGACTCTTTCCGTTGTAGATACTGGCCCATTCGGCAAGCCGAGACTCCAATTGGTCTCGATCCCCAATATTTGCCTTATCGTCCCTATCCTGCGAAAAGAGCCGGACCGTTTGGCAGGAGTTGAATGATGACGGACGCAGAACTGAAACACATTATCTATCAGAAACCATTCAAACCATTCATTGTTCGACTTGCGTCCGGCGATACGTTCGAGGTAAAGCGCTCACTGCGAACCTCCATCTATGATCCGATCGCGATCTTCGGCATCAACGAGGATGCCGAAACTGGCGTGGCCCGCAAAACGCGGATTGTGCCTCTGAAAGATATTGTTGCCGTCGAAGTGCTTCAGTCTGCTTAATGACGTGAGTTGAATCCCGCCGTGCAAACGCGAACATGCACATCGCATGACCCAATCGATCCGAATCGCCAGTGTTCAGGCCGGTGACTACCTCGAGGCTCGCGACCGCCTCGCGGGTGGAGGGGATGAGACGTACCGCGGGCAGCGGCACACCACCGCGGCGCTGGCGGAACTGGTTCAGGGCGTGCCGCATCTGGTTGTTTCGACGGGCGCGAAGCACGCGAAGAAGGTGGAGGGGGAGGGAACGTTCGTCTCCTCCACGCCGGTGAAGATCAAGTTCCTGCCGACGCGCTGGCGGGAGAAGGTTCGGGCGAAGCGGATCATCGCGGAGCTGGAGGCGTTCAAACCAACGCATCTACTGCTTCGCATCAGCGACGTGCTCGGCTGCGAGTTGCTCAAGTGGGCCAACGCCCGCAACCTGCCGACGGCGATCAACATCGCGGCGTGCTTTCGCGCGGATAATCCTGTTCAACGCCGCTTTTGTGAGCTTGCCAATGCCTCAAACGTGCTGCTGGTGGGCAATCACAATCGCGTCGCCACGCAGAGCCTGATCGATTGCGGATTGAAGGCCGAGAAGGCGGTCGCGTGGGACCAGCCGCCGACGATCAAGCCGTCGGATTACCTGCCCCGGACGATGCCGGAAGGCGCGCCGCGCGTGATGTTCGCCGGGTCGCTGATCGAAAATAAGGGCGCCGGCGACCTCGCCCGCGCCGCGGAACTCGGCGGCGGGGCGTTTCACGTGACGATCTGCGGCGACGGTCCGATCAAGCCGCAGTTGCAGCAGAGTCCCGCCGTCGCCAAAGGGTGGGTCGAGCTTGCCGGCAAGCTGCCGAACGCGGAGGTCGTCCGGCGCATGCGCGAGGCGACGGTCGTCTGCGTGCCGACGCGTCACGCGTTCGCCGAGGCGTTGCCGCTGGTGTTGCAGGAGGGGCTGGCCGTCCGAACGCCGCTGCTCTTGAGCGATCATCCGGTGTTCAAGTCGTACTTCCGAGATGGCCAGGGCGTGCGGTTTTTCCCCGCCGGCGATGCCGCGGCGCTGGCGGGCATCGTGAAGGAAATAACGAGCGACGCGGCGCGTTATGCCGAATTGTCGCGGCTGACCGAAGAGGCGTGGCAGTCTTTCCAGATCGACACCACCTTCGGCGACGTGCTCAAACGCATCGGCAAAGAGTGGGGCGTGCCGTCATCGCGATCGTCGGCGTGATCGACATCCGCGCCGTCTGGTGCGAAAATATCGCTCGGGATCGGTCGCCGGTCGGATATGATGGGGTGAACCGCGATCGCCCTGATTACCGAGGCAGACGGATATGCCCGCACACACGCTGATCCCTTTCCCCCCGGAACTGCTTGCCGCCAAGAAGCAGATTCGCGAGCAGGCCCGGTCGTACGGTCTCGATTTCTACGAAACCATCTTCGAGATGTGCGACTACGAGACGATGAACCAGATCGCCGCGTTCGGCGGGTTTCCGCAGCGCTATCCGCACTGGCGGTGGGGCATGGAGTACGAGAAGCTGCGCAAGCAGCACTTCTACGGCCTCGGGCGCATCTACGAGATGGTCATCAACAACGACCCGTGCTACGCCTACCTCCAGGAGAGCAACGCGCTGGTCGACCAGAAGCTCGTCATCGCGCACGTCTACGGCCACTGCGATTTCTTCAAGAACAACCTGTGGTTCAGCCAGACCAACCGCAAGATGATGGACGAGATGGCCAACCACTCCACCCGCATCCGCAAGCACATCGAGCGGCACGGGTACGACGCGGTCGAGCGGTGGCTGGACGTGTGCATCTCGCTGGAAGACCAGATCGACCCGTACAGCGTCTTCATGAAGCGCCAGGCCAGCCGGTCCGATCTGCCGTCCAAGCCGGAGCAGAAGGGCCCGTCGCGGTTCCAGGCCAAGGATTACATGGACCGCTGGATCAACCCGCCCAGCGTGATCGAGGCGGAGGAAAAGAAACGCCAGGACGAGATCGCCCGTTTCAGGCACGCCAACCCGCTCAAGCCCACGCGCGACGTGCTGTCCTACCTGATCGAAAACGCCCGCATGGAAGACTGGCAGGCCGACTGCCTGTCGATCATCCGCGAGGAGGCGTACTACTACGCCCCGCAGGGCATGACCAAGGTGATGAACGAAGGCTGGGCCACCTACTGGCACAGCAAGCTCATGACCACGCATTTTCTTGAGAGCAGCGAAGTCATCGACTACGCCGACCATCACAGCGGCACGGTGCACATGCCGCCGGGCGGGTTCAACCCGTACAAGATCGGCGTGGAGATGTTCCGCGACATCGAAGACCGCTGGAACAAGGGCAAGTTTGGGCCCGATTATGATGCCGCCGACAAGCTGGGCGAAAAGCAGAAGTGGGACAAGGGCCTTGGCCTCGGCCGGGAGAAGATCTTCGAGGTGCGCCGGCTGTACAACGACGTGATGTTCATCGACGAATTCATGACCGACGAGTTCATCGACAAGCACCGCTACTACCAATACGGCAAGGACCCCCACACCGGCCAACTGCGCATCGTCAGCCGCGACCCGAAGCGCATCCGCCAAAGCCTGATGTACCGCCTCACCAACCTCGGCCGGCCGTTCATCTATGTCGTCGACGGCAACTATGCCAACCGCGGCGAGCTTTACCTCGCCCACCAGCACAACGGCCTCGACATCGAGATCAAGTACGCCGTCGAAACCCTTCGCAATCTCCACCGCGTCTGGCAACGCCCCTGCCACCTGCAGGCCCGCATCGACGATGACATGATGCTGTTCTCGTTCGATGGCAATCAGGCGAAACAGCAGACGATCCGCGAGGATACGCCGAAGCCGGCGCATGAGGTGAGGTGATGATCCTCAATCGGTGGCATGAGCTTCCGTGGCTGATAATCGCTCGCGTGGCATTTGGTTTCGGGGCATTCGGCTTTACGCTAGCCCTCTGCGGCTGGTGGTTCAGGAGCGCCTTCGTCAATTACTTCGGGGCGATGATTCTGTTCGCTGCTGTCGGCATCATGCTCATGCCGCTCGTTCTGGCGATTATTCAACTTGTCATTTTCAGATGTTCGACGATCCGGGACCGACGAGGCCGCCGACGGATGACGTAAAGTGAACGAGCGGCGTCATCCGGTATGCGTCGCTGATCACGCCACGTCTCAGTGGCTGTGAAATCCTACTGAAAAGGCAGTTGAGTATCGGTATACTGTGGCGCGCATGGCTCTCCCGGTCGCCAAACATCGCTACACCGTCGCCGAGTATCTGGAACTCGAGCGAGCGTCGGACGTTCGCCATGAGTATCACGACGGCGAAATCCTTGCGATGGCGGGAGGCAGTGTGAGGCATTCGCGGATCGCGTCAAACACGCTTGTCGCCATCGGCGCGATGTTGCGCGGCAAACCGTGTCAGCCGCATGGATCGGATCTAAAGGTGTCGATTCGTGAGGAGTCGAGATTTGTCTATCCCGACATCTCTATCATTTGCGGCGAGCCAGCGATCGACCCAGCCGCGACACAAGGCGAGGCCGTGACCAATCCCACCGTCGTCATCGAAGTCCTCTCGCCGACGACCGAGCGGTACGACCGCACGAAGAAGTTCGAGTACTACCGCTCGCTGGAATCGCTGGAGGAGTATGTCCTCGTCGCGTCGGACGAGGCGCGGATCGAGACGTTCTTTCGGCAGGGCGACGGCACGTGGGCGTTTCAGTCGTGGACGGGGCTGGTGGCGGCGGTTCCGCTGAGAAGCGTGTCGGTGGAGATCCTCGCCGCCGAGGTCTACGTCGGCGTCACGTTCGACCCGCCGCCGCCGGACCCGGTGGATCGTCGTGAGGAAAAGGCGGGGGATTGAGGGGGGCGGGCGTTGATCTCGAACGCGCGGGCATTTACGTCAAGCGCTCGAACATTTGCCCTGAACCCTCGAGCATTTGCGATGAACGCTCGAGGGGTTGTGTTAAACGCCCGAGCATTTGGCCTGAACGTTCGAGCCTTCGCGTCAAACGCCCGAGCGTTTGCTCTGACCTTTCGAGCATTTGGTTTGAATGCTCGAGGGTTCGATACGGTTTTCGGACCCGAAGCCGCATTTGCAGGCGGGAAACCGCATTTTTCGTAATCGGACGTCCTCTGGCAGCGGGCGAGCTGGCCGTGTTTTGGCGAGGCGTCTGAGGCCCGTCAAATTGCATTTTCACGCGGCAAACGGTACCGTTTCGTGACCCGATGCAGTGCCCGTTTTGTCATGCCGACAAGGATTCGCTGAAGGTGATCGATTCCCGCGCCTGCGACGGCGACCGGGCGATCCGCCGGCGGCGGGAGTGCGTGAACTGCAAGAAGCGGTTCACCACCTACGAGCGCATCGAAGGTTCGGTGAAACTGACGGTTGTGAAGCAGGACGGGCGTCGCGTGCCGTGGGATCGGCAGAAGATCGTCGACGGGCTGGAGCGGGCCTGCTTCAAGCGGCCGGTGCCGGAAGAGGAGATTTTGCGGGTCGCCGAGGAGGTGGAGGAGGAATGCTTCTCCACCCACGACCGCGAGGTCCCCACGAGCGACATCGGCGAGATGGTCGCCGGGCGGCTAAGAAGGCTCGATCAGGTAGCGTACGTGCGGTTCGCGTCGGTCTACAAACAGTTTAAGACGCTGGACGAGCTGATCGAGGCGGCGCAGAACGTGCTCGACGCCAAGCGGTTCGAAGACCCGACCCAGGGCCGGCTCTTCATCGAACCCAAGCCGCCGATCGTGCCGGCGGCGGAGAATGGAAAGCCGGCGGAAAAAAAGATGCGGAAGCCGAAGTCGCCGGTTTCACAGGATTGAGCAAAGCGGTCCGACACGGCCGGGTAGAAGCTGATCCACGAATCTGCACGAATGGGCGAAAGAGCAAAACGCGGATTTATTCGTGAAGATTCGTGTTCATTCGTGGAATGTCTTTCGACCGTTGACGCATAATTGTGAATGGAGTGCTCCACAGGAGCGGTTCGGCGTAAACGTTTAGGTCGTTTTCCCTGCGGCGTTCGGCGATCGGTTCGGTAAGATGTTCCTGCACCACTGACACACCTGCGGAGTTGCACACGATGATGTTGTCCCGATCGGTTCGCTCGCTTGCGTTGTTGGGCTCATTGGCGGTGTTCGCCGGCTGTAAGCCGGTCGAGCCGCCGGCGCCGAAGGTTTCGGCGCCGATCATCCCGCCGAAGCAGATGCCCGATTATCTTCGCGGCACCATCTGGGAGCACGTCGACGTCGCCGGCGTCGAGCCGATGCGCGTCTCGGGCTTCGGGCTGGTCGTCAACCTTTCGGGCACCGGCGACACCCGCGCGCCCAACCAGGTGCGCGAGTACATGATCAAGCAGATGCAGAAGCACGGCTTCGGCAATCTGAACCAGCCCGGCTTTGCCACGCTCGGACCTGACAAAGTCCTGAACGACCCGCAGAAGCGCACCGCCATCGTTCGCGTGGACGGCTACATCCCGCCGGGCGCGCGCAAAGGGCAGCTTTTCGACGTGCAGGTGTCGGCGCTGGAGAACAGCAACACCACCAGCCTGCATCGCGGGCAACTGTACACCACCGATCTTTCGCCGCGCGGCGCCGATCCGTTCAACCCCGGCGCCGCCGCCATCAACACCTACGCCCGCGCGTCCGGGCCGATCTTCGTCAATCCGACCTACGCCCTCGACGACACTGACGCCACCAGCGCCCAGAAGCTAAGCCTGCGCAACGGCGTGGTCATGGGCCGCGGGATGAACATGGAAGATCGGCCGCTGGTGCTCAAGCTGCGCCAGCCGGATCGCCGCATCGCCCGGCTGATCGAACGCCGCATCCAGGAAAAGTTCCAGAGCAGCAACATCGCGTCGATGCAGACCGAGGGCGACGTCAACATCTTCGTCCCCGCATCCTTCAAGGAAGACTGGGAACGCTTCGCCGGCGTGGTGACGCACCTGTACCTGAATCCGTCGAACGACTTTGCCGTGTTGAAGGCACGCCAGCTCGCCGAGGTGGCGGAAGCCGAGCGGGAGAAGGCGCCGCTGCTCAACATGACCTACTGCTGGGAGGCGATGGGCCCGGCCGTGCTGCCCGAGATCCGCCCGCTGTACGTGAACGACTCGTCCGAGGTCGCCTACGCCGCCGCCCGCGCCGGCGCGTTCCTCGGCGATGGGGCGGCGGAAGAGACGCTCGCCCGCATCGCCCGCCAGTCCGACAACGCCTTCCAACTGTCGGCCGTCCGGGTGCTGGGGCAGTTGCAGCGAAACGCCCGCGTCGTGTCGCTCCTGCACGAGCTGATCGATACCGACCACCTGCTGGTCCGCATCGAAGCCTACCGCGCCATGCTGGAGATGCAGGACAACACGATCTACTCGCAGTCGATCCGCGAGAAGTTCGTCCTCGATATCGTCCCGTCCAACGGCCCGCCGATCATCTATGCGACGCGCATAGGCAAGCCTCGCCTCGCGCTGATCGGCCAGCCGGCGCGCCTCGCGTCGCCGCTGCTCTACATGACGATGCAGAACCGCTTCAGCATCGTCGCCGAACCCGGCGGACAGAGCATGCGCGTCTTCCATCGCGGCGGCGACTGGGAGCCCGAGGCGAACGTGCAGATGTTGCCCGACCTGGCGCTGCTCATCGCCCGCCTTGGCGGCGGCGGGCCGCCCCTCGAAGACGGCGGAAAGTTTGATTTCGGCTACGGCGACGTGGTCGGCATCGTCCAGCAACTCGCCGACCGTAAGCTCCTCGTCCCCTCCAACGCGCCGGCGGGCAAGGAGTTCGCGCAGGTGGTCTTCCAACTGCAAACGATGCCCGGCGCCGAAGACCACATCATGACCGCGCCGCCGATCATCGAGAACGACCAGCGCCCGACAACCCGGCCGGCGGAAATCGGGGGCGCGCAAACCTCCGCGGACGACGCGCGTCCGGTTCGCTGATCGCGGGCATTTCAAGCCCTGGAGCAACGAACCGCATGTTGTAGCTGCGACGCCAGCGTCGCCCACTGGTTTTTCCGAACGTCTCGAATGGGCGACGCAGGCGACGCAGCTACAAAAAAAGCGCGTCGCTTTAAAAAGTAACGACGCTCGCGGGACAGCAGGTTCCGCGAGCTTCATGCATTGTATGGGGAGGCTCTACATCGTCTCTTCGATGTTGCTGTCATCGTGCTGCTCCACGCCGGCCAACACGCGTTTAACGCGCGGGCCGATGCGGGTGAGCACTTCGTAGGGAATGGTGTCGGCGACCCGCGACAGCGGGTAGACCGAGGCGGCCGAGAGCGGATTGTTATCGATGACGGTCACCTCGTCGCCGATCACCGCGTCGGCGACGTTGGCAAGGTTGATCGCGGTCATGTCCATGCTCACGCGCCCGACGATGCCGCACAGCTTGCCGCCGATCATCATGATCGCGCGGTTGCTGGCCGAGCGGGGGTAGCCGTCGGCGTAGCCGATCGGCAGGACGCCGACGCGCGTGCGCGTCGGGGCGATCCACGATTGCCCGTATCCCACCGTCTGTCCTGCCTCCACGTCATGGATGGCGATCAGCGGCGCCGCCAGCCGGGCCACGGGCGCCAGGGCCCGGTCGGTGCTCGGCCTGCCCGTAGGGTCAATGCCGTAGAGGGAGATGCCGGGGCGCACCATGTCGAAGTGGGCGCGCGGCGTGAAGAAGATCCCGCCGGAATTGGCGGCGTGCTTGGGGACGGAATCGAGGATGGGATATTCGTTGATCGCGCGGTTAAAGCACCGCAGTTGGTCGGCGGTGTACGGGTCGCCGGGGAGTTCGGAATTGGCGAAATGCGTCGCGACGGCTTCGAGCTTGAGCGAGGCGTGGTGGAGCGACCGCTCCAGCAGGTTGGCGAAGTCGATCATCGCGACGCCGCAGCGGGTCATGCCGGTATCGAGCATGATCTGGATGCCGGCGCGCTTCTGCAGGTGCATCGCGATGCGGGCGACATCGTCCGCTGCTGCGGCCGAAGAGAGGGTGAGGGTCCAGCCGGCGCGGATGGCGGTTTCGATCAGCTCTCGTTGTCGGCCGAGGAAGGCGTTTTCGATGGGGCGGAGCACCATCAGCGGCTTGGCGAAATCGCGCAGCTCATATGCCTCTTCGATCGTGGCGACGGCGAGCTGATCGACGCGGAGAAACGGGTTTTCGCGTTCGATGGCGCACAGCGCCCGGGCGACGTTCGCGGCGCCGTGGCCGTAGGCGTCGGCCTTGAGCACGGCGCAGACCTTCACCTCGGCCGCGACGTGCCGACGGATGGTGCGCAGGTTCGTCCGCAGCGCGGCGGCATCGATGATCAGGTGAGGTTCGCCCTGGAAATGGTTCGCGTCCATGCGTCTTGTTGCCACGCCAATCCATAGCGTGTGGGTGGGGAGTGTAACACGATTCGCGCGAAAGCCGAATGGGGAAATATCCAATGCCGGGCGGATGAGGCTATATTTGCCCGCATGTCTTCCTATCCGCCTCCGCCGATGCCGGTGATCCCGGTCATGCCCTCGTACCCGCCCATGGCGCCCGCCCGGCCGGGGGCGGTGACGGCGTTGGGGGTGATCAGCATCATCCTGGCGATCGTCGGCATGATCGCCAGCGTCGCCACCGCCGGCTTCGCGTTCACCGCGATGCTCACCGCGCAGATGCAACGGATTACCGCCAGCACGCTTGATGCCCAGCGCTATCCGCTGCTCGTCGCAGCGCAGGCTTCAACGCCCGATTCGGTGACCGACCAGCAGGCGGATTTTATCGTTGAGGCCTTCAGCCGTACCCGCCCGCTCTCGCCGACGCGCCGGCAGCACGTGCGGTCGCTGGCGCGGATGCACGGCGGGAAGCTGTTCTCGTTCGACGTCGGCAATATCACCATCCTGCGCGCCAAGGCCAACATCAGCGACAGCGGCCCGGTGCTGCTGGGAACGGGTCGAACGGGCGATTTCTACGTTACCGGCACGGGCCGGCTTGAGGTGAGCGATGCCAACGCGATCTTCCGGCCCGACAACGGCGCGGCCGTGCGGTCGGGAGACGTGGCGGTCGATCGGTCGCTCAGCGAAACGGATATCACGACGCTCCTCTCCGCCGTGCAATCGACCGGCGGGCTGCAGTTGAGCCCGGCCCAGGTGGGGACGGTTCGCCGGCTGTTGCGCGATCCGGAACAATCGATCGCCGGCGCCCCGCCGGCCGTCTTGTTTGCCGGGCCGTTCGCCGATGGTGGGGCGTGGTTTGAGACGGACAAGGCGCAGGTGCGGATCGATTCGCTGGGCAACGAAACCCTGCTGAGCCTCGACGCCCCGCACCCCGGCACCAACCTGTTCGCCGGCCGGCCCGTGCGAACGTTGTGGTCGCAGATGTTGCTGGTGTCCACCGCGGCGTCGGGGGGGCTGGCGATCCTGCTGCTGATCGGCGCGATCTTCGTGCTGCGCGGGCGACCCGTCGGCCGAAAAATCCTGACGTTCTGGTCGTTGATCAAGCTGCCGGTGGCGATCGCCGGCTCGGTCATGCTCGGCCTGACCGTCTGGGAATGGCTTGCCGCCTTTTCCGGCGAGGCGAACCAGCAACCGACGCCTCCCACGCCGTGGTCGATCGGGGTTGCGGTGGCGATCGGCCTGTTCGGCATTGCCTGGCCGATCATCGTGCTGGTCGTGTTGTCGCGTCGATCGGTGAAAGAACATTTCCAAATGGCCGTCTGACGACCGGCCGCCGGTGTCAGGGCGCTTCGTCGAGTTCCAGCCGGATCGCGTCGTACATGATCATGCCGGACGGGACCTTGCCGTACTTGCTTTCGACGATGTTGACGGTAGCGGGCTTAAGCGAGAGGGCGAGGACGTTTTCCCCCGCTTTCAGATGGGCGGCGTCGAAGGAGAAGGCCGATTCGCGATACCACCCGCGCGACGCGCTGCGGGTGGGCGAGCTGTCGCTGGCGTAGGTCGCGTCGCCGATCGGCTGGCCGTTGATCGCGAGCGAGAGTCCCACTGCTTTTTCGCCGCGTACGCCCGCCACGCCCAACCGCAGCGCGGCCTTTCCTGAAGGCGCACGATCGAGGTGAAATCGAACGGTCCACGTCGGCGCGTAGGCCTCGCCCGCCGCGTTAGGCGAGACGGTGTGGACGTAGAACCAGTCGCGTTTCTCGTCGCTCTGGCCGACGGTGAAGTTGACGTCATTCGGGAAGAACTGGCGATACGCTCGCCACTTGCCCCAGGACCGGTCCGCGCCCAGCGCATACTCGGCGGAGCTGCGGTCGGGCCGGCCGATCTGCCAGACCTTGCGGCCCATGATTTCGGGTGTCCAAATCAGCTCGCCGACGTCGGTCGTGCGGTCGGCGGCGACGGAGATGCCGTCGAAGCGGAATTCGCCGAATTGGTCATCGTGCAACACGTAGGCGGTGTAGGTGTTCGGCCGTACCTTGGGGATCGTGAACGTCCCGTCCGAACGCACGCGCGACCAGAAGAAGAAATCCTTCCCCTGGCGTTGCCACTCCGGATCGCTCTCCCCCGGCGGCTGTGCCAGAAGCACCAGGGCGCCGGCGGGGTTCGTGCCGTCGGTGATGCGGAGCTTGCCCGTCAACGTGCCGCGACGCCTGGCATACAGGTCGTGTTGCATCCACTCATACGGCGCCTCGGCGACGAACTGGTCGGCCGTCCGGCGTGCGTCCCACCAGAGCGAGGCCTCGTCGTCGCCCGTGTTGAAGTAGAACAGGAACGGCCCGGCGAGCTTCGCCCACCCGTCGTCCGTCGGCGACATCTCAACGCGGCGCGAGCCCAGATGCGATGCGCAGAAGTGCTGCAGCAGGATCGCGTGTTCGGTGGACAACTCCTGCGCCATCGGCCCGCCGTTGAGGTGTTCGCCGGTGCCCTGCATCACCCAGGCGCCGACGCCGTTGCCGCTGATGCCGTGGACGCGGTGGTCGAGGTTTTCGAACAGGAAGTCGTACTTGGTATAGATCCGTCCATCCGGCTCGAGAAACGTCGCGTCCATGACCATCTCCCCCGCATCGGCCTTCGTCCGCAGCCGGCGGTGACGGAGGTCGTCCACGCGTTCGAGGGTGAAGAGCCTGGGGTCCATGAAGAAGCAGAAGTTCAACTGCTCCACGTACGCGCAGTCATCTGGTGCGATGTGCCGGGACGGCTCGGCCATGCGGGCGTTGTGGGCGGGGATATACGAGGTGAGGTATCGTTGATGGTCGTACCGCAGCACCATGTAGCCGTAAAAGCCGCTGACGTCCTCGCGGATGACGTAACGCGTCTCCATGTAGAAGGGCAGGCGGTCGTTATCCTGGATGAAACCGACATCGATGAGCGTGTCCGTCCGGCGGACGTCGACGCGGTCGATCGTCGGGTTGCGGTACCCGCCGATCGGGTAGATCTGCACGTATCCCTGCCCGCGGGTTTTCCTCTCCACCTGCTGCAACAACTCCCGGCCGTCTTTTTCGATGGAGAGGACGGAGGCGTTGCTGCGCAGGATGACGAGCCTGATCAGCCCGTTGTCGAGCACGAGCTGGTCGCCGTTGTCCTGCAAATCGACTTTGGCAAAGCTGGGACAGGGGAACAGCAGCAGGGAGCAGATCAGAACGCTGGCAAGGAGGGGGGCGCAGGTCATCGCCGCGCGATTTTCCCTTCGCGCCAGCGCGTCAACAAGCGTTTCGGCGGGGTCCGACCCGATCGGACAACACTTCGGGCCGTTTTGGACGTCTTGCGATTACTTCTGGCGGAAGATGATGCGACCCTTCGTCAGGTCGTAGGGGGAAAGCTCGACGCGGACGCGGTCGCCGGGCAGGATACGGATGAAGTGCTTGCGCATCTTTCCCGACACGATGCCCAGGATTTCCTTATCGCTTCCGTCCAGCTTCAGCTTGAACATGGCGTTGGGGAGGGCAAGGGTTACGGTCGCTTCGACTTCGATCGGCTCGCTTTTGGCCACGCGGTTTGGTCCTCTGTTGGGTTCACTCGAATGAATCGGGAATGGTACGGAATCGGCCGGAAATGTCCAACGGGCAGCCCGTGATAAAACGGCTTTAGGGGGCGTGTAAACGGCTTTTTGCCGTTAAAGTGACGATAAAATACGTTCGTACGACTCCCGTCGCCAGTCGGGGGCGGCGTCGGATTCGACGTCGGGGAAGAACTCGATCAGGGCGTCGGGCGTCACATCCCAGACGCCGAAGAGCTTGACGCCGGGGGTGTCGATCACGTGCCCTCCGCCCGTCAGGGGGTAACGTCGGGCGGAGGTGGTGGTGTGCATGCCCTTGTTGTGGAAGTTGCTGATCTCGCCGACGCGGATATCCAACGACGGCTCGATCGCCCGCACCAGCGATGACTTGCCCACCCCGCTGTGCCCGGCCAGCACGGTGGTCTTGTCCCTCAGCATCGCTCGCAGTTCGTCAATTCCGATCCGCCTGATCGCGCAGGTGCGGTGCGTGCGGATGCCGAGCGATTCGTAGTGCCTCAAAATCTCGTCCGCCTCGGCAAGATCTTCGGCGCCGGCGGCGGTGTCGATTTTGTTAAGGCAGACGATCGCGTCGAGCCCGCCGGAACGGGCGGCGATGACCATGCGGTCGACCAGGCCCCATTTCACCTCCGGCAGATGGAGCGCCGCGACGATCAGCATCTGGTCGGCGTTGGCGACGATGGGGTGCACGTCGCGCGCCTTGAAGCTGTCGGCCCGCGCCAGCACGGTGGTGCGCGGCTCGATGCGCTCGATGACGCCCTCGAACTGGCTGACGTCGTTTCGCTCTTTGGCGATCTCGAACCGCACGAGGTCGCCGACGACCAATTGTGTGTCGGATACCTTGGCCAGCGTTTTGCGCTGCGTGCAGCGGTAGGAGGTGCCTTCGTGGAGCACTTCGCTGAAGAGCGAGTGGACCTGGATCACCTGGCCGCGCGGGAGCTTTTCGATTTCCTCGTCGGAGCGGGCGTTCTGGGTTTTGATGGTCTTGTGACGCTGGAAGTGCTTCGACTTCTGGCTGAACCGCTCCTGCGATTCGACGTTGCCGCCGTCGTCGTCGTAGGCGCCGGTTTCGTAGGCGCGGGTGACGTCTTTCGTGCGGGCGGGTTTCTTGGGGCGTCCTGGCAAGGTGGGGATACTATACCCGTGGTCGCGCGCTTCAATCCACCAGATCGGCCTGGCGAAGGCGTTCGGCGAGGGCCGCCAGCGCCGCGCGGCGCTGGACGGCGATGCCGGCGTCGGGCTGACGCCAGGCCCGCTGGGCGTCGCCGGAATCGATCAACGACAGGGCCGCATCACGAACGGGTTTCACAGTCCGCCCCTGTCTCAACTGCGCCGACGCCAGCGCCAGGAAGATGACTGGGCCTTCGTCTGGATCGCCCAGCAAATCCCGAAACGCCTGGATTACCGCCGCCGTCGCTTCGCCGGGGCCGACGCCGACCGCGGTGCGTTCGAGGTAGACGTTCGCCACCTCCGCCGCCAGGTCGGAAGCGAGGAAGGGGGCGGTCAGGGATTCGAGTTCGTCGTCGGCCATGCGGGAGAGATCAGTCGTCCGACAGGTCGACCGCCACGAACTTGCGGATCCGCGCGGTCAGGTCGTCGATCGTGTAGGCGTCGCTGGTGCTCAGGGGCAGGAAGACGCCCTGGTTGTGGGAGCTATCGATGATGAGCAGTTGTTCGCCGATGCTGAGGTGGCCCACCTCCTGCGGCTGATGGCCGGTGACGAAAAGCTTCGCGCCGACCTTCTCCGCGAACGCCGCGATGCCCGCCTCGGTGTACTTGCGGCCCCAGATGAGCTGGTAGACCGGGCCGACGCGTTTTTTATAGTCGGCGCTCGTCAGCGGGGCGCGTTCGAAGACGGTGTAGTCGAACGTCGGCACCTGCTCGTCGGTCGGCAGGCTGTGGCTGAACCAAAGGCCGTTGGGGCAGCGGATCGCCAGCGGCAGCGAGAGCAGGAACTCGGTGATCGCCAGTTGAACGCCCATGCCTTCGGTGGGGAAATCGCGCTTGATGCCCTTGTTGAAGGCCTCGCAGACGCTGAGCCCGCTTTTCATGATGCCTTCGCCGTGGATCTGGGCGAGGTCGTGGTTGGCGAAGAGGAAGTGCACCTGGTCCGGAAAATCGCACTTCAGCTCCGCCGCCTCCAGCAGCATGCGCCAGCTGTCTTCGGCGCGGTCGGGGCCGAAGTGGTCGCCGTGGATGAGCTCGTGCAGGACGAGATGGCGATTGGGGTTTTCGTCGAGCCTGGCGGCGGCGAGCAGCTTTCGGAAGTTGGTGCGGTGGTCGTGGATGTCGCCGGTCATCCAGACTTCGTGGTCGGGGGGCAAATTGACGATCTGGCCCGTCCGATAACGATCCAAGGCGTTCTCTTCCTTGGCAGAATCGAAGCTTTCGATGACCTGTTCCGCACTTCTTTGCATGGACCCATTTGAACCTGATTGAGTCGCCTCGGCAATCGGCCGATCCCATGGATGTGGCGCGAGCGCTTCGTGCGCTTTGGCCATGAGGTCTATTTTGGGACGAGCCCTGATGTCGAGCCAGAACGAAGCCAACGCCTATACGCCCACGTGCCGCTTCTGTGCGACGCCGCTGAAGCACACCTTCGTTGACCTGGGCACCAGCCCGCTCTGCCAGCGCCACGTCACGCCCGGGCGGTTCAACCACGCCGAATCGTTCTACCCGCTGCACGCCTACGTCTGCCACGAGTGCTTCCTCGTGCAGGTGCCGCAATACGTGCAGCGCGAGGAGATCTTCGACGGCGAGTACGCCTACTTCAGCAGCTTTTCGGATACGTGGCTGAAGCACGCCCAGGACTACACGCAGAGGATGGTTTCGAGATTCGGCTTCGACGAGAGGAGCCGCGTCGTCGAGGGGGCCAGCAACGACGGCTACCTGCTGCAATACTTCGTTCAGCGGGGCATCCCGAGCCTGGGCATCGAGCCCACCGCCAACACCGCCGCCGCCGCCGAGAAGCGGGGGGTGAGGTCGCTGGTGAAGTTCTTCGGCCGCGAGACGGCACGCGATGTCCGCCGCGATTTCGGCCCCGCCGACCTGCTCCTGGGCAACAACGTCCTCGCCCACGTGCCCGACATCAACGACTTCGTCGGCGGGATGAAGATCCTGCTGGCGGACAAGGGCGTGATCACCGTTGAATTTCCGGTGCTGTCGAAGCTCATCGAGAACAACTACTTCGACACGATCTACCACGAGCACTTCAGCTACCTGTCGTTCACGACCGTGGAGAAGATCTTCGCCCACCACGGGCTCACGCTGTTCGACGTCGATCTGCTGCCCACCCACGGCGGCTCGATCCGCATCTACGGCCGGCACGAGGCGGACAGCAGCAAGCCGGTCAGCGAGAACGTCAACGCCATCAAGGCCCGCGAGAAGGCGGCCGGCCACTACGAACTCAGCTACTACGCCGACTTCGGCGAGAAGGTCCGCGAGAGCAAACGCAGGATTCTGTCGTTCCTGATCGAGGCCAGGCGCGCCGGCAAGGCCGTGGCCGCCTATGGCGCGCCCGGCAAGGGCAACACGCTGCTGAACTACTGCGGCGTCCGATGCGATTTCATCGATTACACCGTCGATCGCAATCCGCACAAGCAGGGGAACTACCTGCCCGGCACGCGCATTCCGATCCTGTCGCCGGACGTGATCAGGGAACGAAAGCCCGATTACGTGTTCATTCTCGTCTGGAACCTGAAAGAGGAAGTGATGAAGCAGCTGAGCTTCATCCGCGAATGGGGCGGCCGGTTTGTTGTGCCGTTGCCGGAGTTGAGCGTGGTCGAATAAGGCGCGCAAACGCGCGCGAGAGAGCCTCACGGGAAAGTGCAGGGAGTCGTTATGAAAGTGGTGATCTTCTGCGGCGGTCAGGGCCTTCGCCTGCGGGAATATTCTGAGAACGTCCCCAAGCCTATGGTGCCGGTCGGCTATCGCCCGATCGTTTGGCACCAGATGAAGTACTACGCCCACTACGGCCACAAGGAGTTCATCCTCTGCCTCGGCTACCGCGCCGACGCCATCAAGGATTACTTCCTGCACTACAACGAGTGCACGTCGAACGACTTCGTCCTCTCCGAGGGCGGCCGCGACCTCAAGCTCATGGGATCGGATATCAGCGACTGGAAGATCACCTTCGTCGATACCGGCATGGATTCGTGCATCGGCGAGCGGCTCATCGAGGTGAAAGACCACCTCGGCGACGACGAGATGTTCATGGCCAACTACGCCGACTGTCTCACCGACGCCCACCTGCCGACGATGATCGACAACTTCACCAGGTCGAACAACTACGCGTCGTTCCTCTCGGTCCGTCCCGGCTATAGCTGGCACGCCGTTCGCGTGGACGACGCCGGCCAGGTGGTCGATCTCGTCGATGCCGACAAGACCGACGTCTGGATCAACGGCGGCTACCTGATGTTCCGCCGCGAGGCGCTGAACTACTTTGAGCCCGGCGACGACATCGTCCCCACCGTGTTCCGCCGCCTGGCCGCCGAGCAGCGGCTCATGACCCACCGCCACGGCGGGTTCTGGGCCTGCATGGACACGTTCAAAGAGAAGATGACGCTCGACGACATGCACGCCCGCGACCGCGCCCCGTGGCAGGTCTGGCGCACGCCGCGCGTCAAACCCACGAAACGGACGGCGTAGACGCGATGACGCCCCTGAGCGCGTTCGACAACGTCCGCAAGGTCCTGTGCCTCGGCGCCCATTCCGACGACATCGAGATCGGCGCCGGGGCCACGGTGTTGCGCCTCCTGCGCGACCGGCCCGACCTCCAGATCACCTGGGTCTGCTTTAGCGGCGGCGGGTCGGACCGGGAAAATGAGGCGCGAAACTCTGCCCGCGGATTTGCGCCAAAGGCGACCTTCATCTGCCATGGCTTTCCGGATCGGTACTTCCCGTCGCAGCAGGTGCAGATCAAGGAATCGTTCGAGTCGCTGAAGGCGTTCGAGCCCGACCTGGTGCTCACGCACTCGCGCGACGACCGGCACCAGGACCATCGCGTGATCAACGAGCTGACGTGGAACGCGTTCCGCTCGCACCAGATCCTCGAATACGAAATCCCCAAGTGGGACGGCGACCTCCAACGGCCGAACGTGTACGTGACGGTTGAGAAAGAGCTGATGGACCGAAAGATCGGCCTACTGCTCGAACATTTCGGCACGCAGCGCAGCAAGCACTGGTTTGACGATGAGACGTTCCGATCGCTGGCACGGCTGCGCGGACTGGAAAGTAATACGCGATACGCCGAGGCGTTCGTGGCAAGGAAATTAGTGGTGTAGCACGGGCGTCCCGCCCGTGAACAAGAGAAACGGGCGAGACGCCCGTTCTACGATATGGACCCATTCCTGATCGACAGCTTCAAGAACAAACGCGTCTTCGTGACCGGCCATACGGGCTTCAAGGGGCCGTGGCTGCTGGCGATGCTCGACATGCTTGGCGCCAAGACGACCGGCTACGGCCTTGCGCCCGAAACCGATCCGTCCGGCTACGCCCGCATGGGCTGCGAACGGCTGTGCAAATCGATCTTCGGCGACCTGCGCGACCGCGAAAAACTCGCTGCCGCCATCGCCGAATCGCGCCCCGACTACGTCATCCACATGGCCGCCCAGTCGCTGGTGCGGCGGAGCTATCGCGACCCGATCGATACCTTTGAAAGCAACGTCACCGGCACGGTGAACGTGCTCGAAGCCCTGCGTCACTACGACGGGCCGTGCAGCGCCGTGATCGTCACCACCGACAAGGTCTACGCCGAAAGCCACACCGGCCGGCCGTACGTCGAATCCGACAAGCTCGGCGGATACGACCCCTACAGCACCTCCAAGGCGTGCTGCGAACTCGTCACCGAAAGCTATCGCCTCAGCTATTTCCATCCGCAGCAGTACGACAAGCACTTGAAGAGCGTCGCCACCGCCCGCGCCGGCAATGTTATCGGCGGCGGCGACTGGTGCGAGGATCGGCTGATCCCCGACGTCGTCCGCGCGATGGCCGCCGGCCAGCCCGTCCGCGTCCGCAACCCCCGCGCGGTTCGACCTTGGCAGCACGTGATGGAACCGCTCACCGGCTACCTGCTGCTGGCCGCCCATCAGGCCCGCGACCCGAAATCCTTCTGCGAAGGCTTCAACTTCGGCCCCGACGCCAGCGACACGCTGGAGGTGGAAGAAGTGGTCAAACTCGCTTTGGCCGCCTGGGGCGCCGGCAGCTATTTCGTCGATGTCGACCCCAACGCCCCCCACGAGGCCGCGTTGCTTCGCCTCGACAGCGCCAAATCAAAATCCCGGCTCGCCTGGCGTCCACGCCTCGACGCCCGCGCCGCCATCACCAAAACCATCGAGTGGTACCGCCACGCCGACCCCGACGCATTGCCCTACACCCGAGCCCAGATCGAACACTACTTCGCCTGACACCAAATTCCAATGTTCTCAAGAACATTGGAATGGAAATGTTTCCATGTGATAGTGATGTCGAGACGGGCGGCCGACGGAGAATGGGGAGGTCGGGGATGGATGAATGTCAGGCGAAGGGTGATGGGCGGGCAAGGTTGAACGCCGATAGAGATCTATTGAGGGAGTCGACATTGCGATGAAGATCAGTCCGACCAGAATCGACGGCGTGAAGGTGATCGACCTCGTGCGGCACGGGGATGATCGGGGGTTCTTCGCGCGGTGTTGGGATCGCGACACGCTCGCGCAGAACGGGCTCGACGTCGACCTCAGCATCTCGGCCGTCACCTACAACGAGCACGCGGGGACGCTGCGCGGCATGCACTATCAATTGCCGCCGTTCGCGGAGACGAAGTTTGTCAGGGTGACGCGGGGGGCGATCTTCGACGTGGCGGTGGATTTGCGGAAGGATTCGCCGACGTACCTCCAATGGCATGGCGAAATCCTGTCGGCGGACAATCGGCGGCAGTTGTATATCCCGAAGGGGTGTGCCCACGGGTATCTCACGCTCGAACCGGGGACGGAGTTGACTTACTTCCTGAGCGCGCCGTATTCGCCGGAGCACGCGCGGGGTGTTCGATACGATGATCCAGCGTTCGGGATCGAGTGGCCGGGCGAGGCGAAGGTCGTCGCGCCGCGAGACGCGCAGTATCCGGATTATCAGCGATGAGCGACGCCGCCGATCCCAATTCCGATTCCCGCGCCGTCAACGATGGCGAAGCGATGATGTCGCTCATCCAGCGGCTGTATCCGATCTGCCGTTCCATCACCGGCGACGGCCTGCGGCAGACGTTGCGGATCATTGCCGAGCACGTGCCGCTCGAACTGTCGGAAGTTCCGTCGGGCACGCAGGCGTTCGACTGGACGGTGCCGCTGGAATGGAACCTGAACCGCGCGACGCTGACGGCGCCGGACGGCAGGGTGATCGCCGACACGCGCGTTCACAACCTTCACGTGCTGAACTATTCCGCCCCGATCCGCACGGCGTTGCCGCTCGCCGACCTGCGGCCGCACTTGTTTTCGATGCCGGACAAGCCGGACTGGATTCCCTATCGCACCAGCTACTACGCGCCCAACTGGGGCTTCTGCCTGCCGCATCGCGTCGTCGAATCGCTGCCCGACGGCGATTACCAGGTTCACATCGATACGACGCTGGAGCCCGGATCGCTGACGTATGGCGAACTGCTCATCAAAGGCGAGTCGGAAGACGAGGTGCTCTTCAGCGCGCACGCCTGTCATCCGTCGCTGGCGAACGACAACCTGGCCGGCATTGCGGCGGCGGTGGCGCTGGCGAAGGCGATCGGGCGGGAGAAGCGAAGGTATTCGTATCGATTCATCTTCGCGCCGGGCACGATCGGATCGATCTGCTGGCTGTCGCGCAATCGAGACCGGGTGGACCGGATCAGGCACGGCCTGGTGCTCTCGTGCCTCGGCGATGCCGGCTCGCTGACCTACAAGCGATCGCGGCGGGGCGGGGCGGAGATCGACCGGGCGGTGGAGCACGTGCTGCGCGAATCGGGGGCGGCGCACCAGGTGAACGATTTCGTTCCGTATGGATATGACGAGCGGCAATATTGCTCGCCGGGCTTCAATTTGCCGGTGGGCGTGCTGATGCGGACGCCGAACGGAAAATACCCGGAATACCACACGTCGGCGGACAATCCCGATCTGGTGAAGCCGGCGGCATTGGAAGACTCGCTGCAAACGCTGCTGAAGGTCGTCGACGTGATCGAGAACAACGGCGCGTTCGTCAACCAGTTTCCTCATTGCGAGCCTCAGCTCGGCCGGCGGGGCCTGTACAGCAACACGGGCGGAAACGCGACACCGCCAGGCTATGAGATGGCGTTGCTGTGGGTGCTGAACTACTCCGACGGCCAGCACGACCTGCTCGACATCTCCCGTCGGTCCGGCATCCCGTTCGCCACCATCGCCACCGCGGCGCGGATGCTGCGCGAAAAATCGCTGCTGGCATAACGCCCGCGGCCATCCGAAATTCGGCCGTTTACCCGATTTTCCCGCCGACATCCGGCGTCGGCGGCGATATCTATACTGTGTCCGTGAGCTACAGAGGTACGCGCCTTTTGTTGTATCTGCGACGCCTGCGTCGCCCATTGGTTTTTCTGAAT
>JBBCIV010000054.1:0-27605 GCA_037189665.1 Phycisphaerae bacterium
GCGGGTTTCAAGGTCGGCCTCGAGACGCTTGCGGGCATTGGTGAAATCGGCCTGGGCGCGGGCGAGCTTCTCGAACAGCGCGTTCTTCTCGGCCCGCAGGTTATCGATCTCTGCGCTCTGGCTGCCGGTGTTAGCTGTCACGGCTTCATCGGCGTCGTTGTCGAATTTTTCTACTTCTTCGCTCATGTCAGTCTCACGCAAAAAACGAGTGTCGAATAACGCGTCGGGGCGCCTTCGACGCTTCGGTTCAGTCTCCCGTCACCGCTCCCTTGAGCTTATCCCAGAACCCCTTCTTCTGGGGCATGACTTCGTTGTCTTCCGTTTCGGCGAACTCCTTAAGGAGCTGCTTCTGCCGATCGGTCAACTTCTTCGGAATCTCGATCACGATCTGAACGATCTCGTCGCCGCTACGGTGCGAGCGGACGTCGGGAAGGCCCTTGCCTTTGATCTTGAAGACCTCGCCGTGCTGCGTGCCGGGCGGAACGCTGATCGTCTCGTTCTGCTTCAGTGTGGGCACTTCGATCTCCGCGCCCAACGCCGCCTGCGTAAAGCTGACGGGCACCTGGCAGACGATGTCGTTGCCGTGGCGGGTGAAGATGTCGTGCTGCTTGACGGTGATGTAGCAGTGCAGATCGCCAGGCGGCCCGCCGTTTTCGCCGGGCTCGCCTTCCCCGGCGATGCGGACCGCCTGGCCTTCGTGCACGCCCGCAGGGATACGAACGGTGACCACCCGCTTTCCGGCAACGCGTCCGACGCCGTGGCAGCCGGGGCACTTGTCCTTAATGACCTGTCCGCGCCCCCGACAATTCGGGCAGGTGGTGACCATGCGGAACATCCCGCCAAAGCCTTGCTGGGCAACGCGCCCCTGCCCGCCGCACGCCACGCATGCCACCGGGCCGGAACCTTTCTTTGCGCCGGAGCCGTCGCAGGTGTTGCAGATCTCCTGCTTTTCAAATTCGATCGTCTTCTCCGCGCTGGAGGCGACCTCCGACAGCGTCAGCTCGACCTGCGTTTCCAGATCAAACCCGCGCGTCGGCCGATTCCCCCCGCCGCGATGGTGCCGGCTCCCGCCGCCAAATCCTCCGCCGAAGATGTCCTCGAACATCGAGAAGATGTCGCCGACGTCCATACCGGAGAAATCGTGCGCCTGTCCCTGCACGCCCTGATGGCCGAACTGGTCGTAGCGCTGGCGCTTGTGCTGATCGCCGAGCACTTCGTACGCCTCGGCGCACTCCTTGAAGCGGATTTCCGCCTCGTGATCGCCGGGGTTGCGATCGGGGTGATACTTCATCGCCAGCTTGCGATAGGCGCGCTTGATCTCGTCGTCGCTCGATTGCCGGGCGACGCCGAGGATTTCGTAGTAATCGCGTTTGGTGGCAGCCATTGGGTTATCTATTTACCACAGAGTGCGACGATTCACAGAGAGGTCGGCGCCCCTTTCCGTGTGTGGCATGGGTTTCCAACCCGTGATTGCTCTTCTGTTGTGACATGAACACGGGTTAAAACCCGTGCCGCACACCACTCTCATCTTCCGTGAAGCCCGCGAGGCACGGAAACACGTTTCGATCGCTCGCTCCGTGTCTCCGTGCCTCCGTGGTTGAAAACGTCTGACTTCGCTTGCCGCAGGTCGCGTTCGAGTAAGGAAAGATCCTCTCCTCGCCCTACCTCTCTCTCCGTTATGAGAGAGGGAACCGTTACGCCACCGCGTCGGCGACGAGGTTCTGCGGCTTGCCGTCTTTTTCCTTCAGCTCGGTGATGAGCACGTCGGTGGTCAGCGCCAGGCCGGCCACGCTTGCGGCGTTCTGGAGGGCGGTGATGTTGACCTTCGCCGGATCGATGATGCCGGCCTTGAAGAGGTCGACGTACTCATCGGTCGCGGCGTTGTAGCCGAAGCCGCCGGTCTTCTCGAGCACGCTGGCGACGACGAACTCGCCGTCTTCGCCGGCGTTGTCGGCGATCTGGCGGGTCGGGGCCTTGAGGGCCTCGGCGAGGATGTCGAAGCCGACCTTCTCGTCGCCCTTTGCCTTGGAACGGGCGGCCTCAACCGCCTCGATCGCCCGCAGGAACGCCACCCCGCCGCCGGGCACGATGCCGTCGGCGGCAGCGGCCTTCACCGCGTGCAGTGCGTCGTCGATGAGGTCCTTGCGTTCCTTCATCTCGGTGTCGGTGGTCGCGCCGGCGCGACCCACCGCCCCGCCGCCGGTCAGCTTCGCGAGGCGCTCCTGGAGCTTCTCGCGATCGTAGTCCGACGTGGTCTTCTCGATCTGCGTGCGGATCTGATCGGCCCGGGCGGCGATTTCCTTCCTGGTGCCCGCGCCTTCGACGACCAGCGTGTTGTCCTTGTCCACGACGATCCGCTTGGCGCGGCCGAGGTGTTCGAGCTCGATGTTTTCGAGCTTCAGTCCCAGGTCTTCGCTGATGAACTGCCCGCCGGTGACGACCGCCAGGTCGCCCATCATCGCCTTGCGACGATCGCCGAAGCCCGGCGCCTTGACCGCGCACACCTTCAGGATGCCGCGCAGCTTGTTCACCACCAGCGCGGTGAGCGCCTCGGCGTCCACGTCTTCGGCGATGATCAGCAGCGGCTTGCTGCCGGCGACGATCTTGTTCAGCAGCGGCAGCAGTTCGGCGAGATTGCTGATCTTCTTCTCGTGCAGCAGCACGTAAGCGTCTTCCAGCACCGCCTCAAGCGAGGTCGGATTGGTGAGGAAGTACGGGCTGAGGTAGCCCTTGTCGAACTGCATGCCCTCGGTGTACTCCAGCGCCGATTCGGTGCCCTTGCCTTCGTCGACGGTGATGACGCCTTCCTTGCCGACCTTCGTGAACGCGTCCGCCATCAGCGAGCCGATGTGCTCGTCGCCGTTGGCGGAGATGGTGGCGACCTTCTTGATGTCCTCGTGGCCCTTCACGGGCTTCGCCAGCGCCGCGATGGCGTTGGTGGCGACCTCGGTCGCCTTGAGCAGGCCGCGCTGCACGGTAACGGGGTTGAGCGCGCCGCTCGTGACGTACTTCAGACCTTCAAGGTAGATCGCCTCGGCCAGCACGACCGAGGTGGTCGTGCCGTCGCCGGCCTTGTCGCCGGTCTTGGAGGCAACGGTGTTGATGAGCTTGGCGCCCATGTTTTCGAACGGCTGGGGAAGCTCGACTTCCTTGCTGACCGTCACGCCGTCCTTGGTGATGCGCGGCGAGCCGAACGACTTGTGCAGCACCACATTGCGACCACGCGGCCCCAGCGTCGCCTTCACGGCGCGGGCCAACTGCGACAGACCGGCGGCAATCTCCTGCCGGGCGTCGTTCTCGAATGACATTTGTTTAGCGGCCATGGTAATCCTCGTAAGTAGTAGGTCGTTGGTCGTGGGTCGTAGGAAACGTCGCGGGCTGTCTTCTGACACGACCCACGACCTACGACTCACAACCTACTTATTCCGCAACGCCCAACAGATCTGACTCACGCACGATGACGAGCTTCTGTCCGTCGACTTCCACTTCCGTGCCCGAGTACTTGCCGTAGTAGACGACGTCGCCGACGCTGACCGACAGCGGATGAACCTTGCCGGTGTTCTTGTCCGGCTTGCCCGCGCCAACCGCGACGATCTTGCCCGCCGTCGGCTTTTCCTTGGCCGAGTCCGGGAGCAGGATGCCCGAAGCCGTCTTGGTCTCCGCTTCCGCGGGCTTCACCACGACACGATCATGAAGGGGTTTCAGTTTCATTGCGTAAATACCTCGTTCTCTTTCGTAGGGTCCGCCTTGGCGGACCGCGTCTTTTTTCGCTTAATGATCCGCCGAGGCGGACCCTACTCACTTCTGGCGTAGCAGATTGTTCAACCGTGCTAGCTCAACCTGTCTTTTGCCACCGTTCAGTTCGTCCAAGAGTGCATAAGGACACTCTCGATAATGAACACCCCACCACTTCTTCAACTTCCGATCCCATATCCTCCATCCTTTTGGAGGCTGAGCGCGGGCGACGAATCGGATAGCGGGGACGCTCATAATTACATCATGTCATCCATCCCGCCGTGGTCGTGGTCATGCCCGCCTGCGGCGCCCTTCTTCGGGGCTTCGACGACGATGCAGTCGGTCGTCAGCAGGAGGATGGCGACTTCGGACGAGTTCTGGAGGGCGGTGCGTTCGACCTTGGTCGGGGTGATGACGCCGGCCTTGAACATGTCGACGTATTCGCCGGTGAGGGCGTTGTAGCCCTCGGTGTCCTTGGCTTCGAGCACGCGGCGCACAACGACCGCGCCGCTCGTGCCGGCGTTCTCGGCGATCTGCTTCAGGGGGGCCATCAGGGCCTGGCGGACAATCTTGGCGCCGACGGCTTCATCGCCTTCGAGCTTCAGATTGCCATTGCAGGCGCGGGTGGCGCGGATCATCGCGACGCCGCCGCCGGCGACGACGCCTTCCTCGACTGCCGCGCGGGTCGCCTGGAGGGCGTCCTCGATGCGGGCCTTCTTTTCCTTCATTTCGGTTTCGGTCGCAGCGCCGACGTTCACCTGCGCCACGCCGCCGGCGAGCTTCGCCAGACGCTCTTGCAGCTTCTCGCGGTCGTAGTCGCTGGTGGTGATCTCGATCTCCCGGCGGATCTGCTCGATGCGGCCCTGGATGTCCTTCGTCTCGCCGGCGCCCTCGATGATCGTGGTGTTGTCGTTATCGATGGTCACCTTCTTGGCGGTGCCGAGGTGTTCGAGTTCGACTTTGTCGAGTTCGATGCCCAGGTCCTTCATGATCGCCTTGCCGCCGGTGAGCACCGCGATGTCTTCCAGCATCGCCTTGCGACGATCGCCGTACCCCGGTGCCTTGACGGCGGCGACGTTCAGGATGCCGCGCAGCTTGTTGACCACCAGCGTCGCGAGAGCTTCGCCTTCGATGTCTTCGGCGATGATCAGCAGCGGCTTCTTGACCTTCTGGATCTTCTCCAGCAGCGGGATCATCTTGGCGGCGGCGCTGATCTTGTCTTCGAACACCAGGATGAGCGGCTTTTCCAGCTCAACGGTGAGGTCGTCGGGGTTGGTGATGAAGTTGGGGGAGAGGTAGCCGCGGTCGAACTGCATGCCTTCGACGACGTCGACCTCGGTCTGGAGGCTCTTGCCTTCCTCAACGGTGATCACGCCATCCTTGCCGACCTTCTCGAACGCGTCGGCCATGATCTTGCCGATCTCGGGGTCGTTGTTGGCGCTGATCGTGGCGACGGACTGAATGTCGTCCTTGCCCTTGATCTTGCGGGACTGCTTGGCGAGGTCGGCGGAGACCGCCTCGACCGCCTTGCGGATGCCGCGGGCGAGCGCCATGGCGTCGGTGCCGGCGCTGATCGCCTTAAAGCCTTCCTTGAAGATCGCCTCGGCGAGCACCGTGGCGGTCGTCGTCCCGTCGCCGGCGACGTCGGAGGTCTTGCTGGCGGCTTCCTTTACGAGCTTGGCGCCGATGTTCTCGAACTTGTCCTTCAGTTCGACTTCCTCGGCGACGGTCACGCCGTCCTTGGTGACGGTGGGCGAACCCCAGCCTTTATCGATCACCGCATTGCGGCCACGCGGTCCGAGGGTGACTTTCACCGCCCGGGACAGCTTGGTCACGCCCTCCAACAGGGACTTACGGGCTTCTGCGTCAAACGACAGCAACTTCGCAGCCATCGCGGTTCTCCTTAATTAATCTGAATCGTTAACGTTGAATACGTGTTCCGAGACGTCCTCGCCTCGCGTCTTCCTCGTGATCGTTTCCTGCCACGGATGGTCCAAGACCGTCCGCGCAGATCACCCCATAACAACCGGCGCGCCAGACGCCCCGCCCAACCAGTAAGATCGTAAGCTCCTATTTCAAAAGCACTTAACCAAGCATTCCTCAATGTCATTCTATCCCTTGGCTCTGTCAGCCTGACAGTCTTGGCAATCGCGGTGTCAAACTGACAGTCGCCCTGCCAGATGAACAAAGGGCCTGGGAATCGGGACAACGCCCGATTCCCAGGCCCTTTGGCGACTGGTTATTTCTTTTGTCGGACCCGTCACTCAGAACGAGAACGACCCTTCGATGCGGACGAACGGACCGTCATCGATTTCGACGATGTCGTCGGTCTTGCGGGTGTCGAAGCCGTAGGAGAACTCCTGGCGGAACGCGTAACCGCCGGCCAGCAGGACGACGAATTGGTCGTGTACGCTGAACCGGACGCCCGCTTCGGCGAGCGTCTGTTCGAAGAAGATTCGATCGTTCTTGTTTTCCAGGTCATCGCTCTGCCACGCATCGGTGCGCTGGGCGAGCGAGCCGAAGATGCCGACGCCGGGCACCAGGTCGTAGCTGACGCGGGCGCCGACGAAATCGGGGAAGGTGAAGTTGATTTCGAGTAGCAGCGGCTCGGTCGGGCGCCAGCGGCCGTAGGCGAAGGGGAAGCCGAGGCTGACCTCGAGGTTGTTCTCGGGGATCTGCCGCGTCCAGACGATGCCGGGCAGCGGCACGTCGGGGAAGATCGTGCGGTTGCCGTTGTAGTCCAGCGCGATACCGAGGCTCGTGTGCTCGTCGAGCTGGCGGCCGAACATGACGGTTGCGGCGCCGTAGTAGGCGTCGCCGTCGCCGAACTCGTTCGCGCCGGCCCAGCCGAAGCCGAGCGTCAGGCCCGCGACCCACCCGTCAAACTCGGCGATGCCCGTGCCGATGCCGATCTGGGCGTCGGTGAAGCTCTTCGGCAGCACGCCGTCGTCGGAGTCGACCTTCAGGTGGGTCAGCGAGTAGCCGAACCGCGGGTCGGCCTTGTGTTCCGGCATCAGCCGGATTCGGCCGGCGGTGGAATAACGGGAGATCTGTGCTTCGATGTCGTCAGTATCACCGAAATCGGTGTTGGAATCGAAGAAGTAGGTCGCCTGGGCGCGGCCGTCAAACCGGGCGTCCGGGGAGAACGGGTTCAGCAGCAATTCCGGGCCCGTCTGGGCCATCGCAACCGACGAAACCGACAGAACCGCCGCCGAGAGGACGAGCGAACGTGACGAGATCATGCAACTCCTTTTGGATCAAGTGATCGGATAGTAACGACCGCCGACATGAATCCAAGCTGTCCATTGCAGATCATTTAATCCGTTTATTTTTCCCCGTTTGTCGTGCGCCCAGAGGTTTTAAGGACGAGGTGGTCGTCGGATCGATCGACTGGCGTTAACATGGCCCTCAACCAAACCGCTTAGCCTGAGGTGCTATGCGACATTTTGATTGCGTTGTGATCGGATCGGGCCCGGCGGGCCAGAAAGCGGCAATTCAGGCGGCAAAGCTCGGGCGGCGCGTGTGCGTGATCGAGAAGAGCACCTCCGTCGGCGGGGCCGCGGTCAACACGGGCACCATCCCGTCCAAGGCGCTTCGCGAAGCCGTCCTCCACCTCACCGGCGCCAGCAAACGCGGGCTTTTCGGCGAAAATTCGCGCGTCAAACGCACCATCACCATTGATGACCTGATTCACGTCTCGCAACGCGTCATCCATCATGAACTGCAACTGGTCCGGGAATACTTCGACCGCAACGATATCGAGCTGATCTGGGGCACCGCCGCGTTCGAGGGGCCGAACCTCATCACCGTCACCAAGGGCCGCGAGTCCGAACGCATCACCGCGGACAAGTTCTTCATCGCCATCGGCACGCGCCCCGCCAAGCCGGCGTCGATCCCGTTTGACGACAAGGCCGTCCTCACTTCCGACAGCCTGCTGAAGATCGGCACGCTTCCCAAGAGCATCATCGTCGTGGGCGGCGGCGTGATCGGGACCGAATACGCCTGCATGATGGCGGCGTTGGGCGTGAAGGTGACGCTCGTGGAAGGCCGCAATGAGGTGCTCGGCTTCCTCGACCGCGAGATCGCCGAGGCGCTCATGTACCAGATGCGCCGCATGGGCATCACGCTTCGCCTCGGCGAGAAGGTCGCCAAGATCGACAAGCTCGAGCCGAAGGAAGGCCAGTACAACGAGCCGCTGGTGCAGGCGGTGCTCGAATCGGGCAAGACGCTTCGCGCCGCCACGCTTCTCTACGCCGTCGGCCGACAGGGGCTGACCGGCCTGTTGCAAGTGGATAAGGCCGGCATCGAGGCCGACGACCGCGAGCGCCTGCACGTCAACGAGCACTACCAGACCAACGTCGAGCACATCTACGCCGTCGGCGACGTGATCGGCTTCCCCGCGCTGGCCAGCACCGCGATGGAACAGGGCCGCCTCGCCGCGTGCCACGCGTTCGGCGCGCCGACCAATTCGGTCCCCGAGCTGTTCCCGCTGGGCATCTACGCGATCCCCGAGGTGAGCATGGTCGGCAAAACCGAGGCCCAGCTCACCGACGCCGGCATTCCGTACGAGGCCGGCATCGCCGAATACCGCGAGCTCGCCCGCGGCCAACTCCTCGGCGACGAAGACGGGCTGCTCAAACTCCTCATCCACCAGGACACCCACGAAATCCTCGGCGTCCACGCCATCGGATCGGGCGCGACCGAACTCATCCACATCGGCCAGGCGGTGATGGCGTTCAAGGGCACCGTCGAATTCTTCATCAACAACGTCTTCAACTACCCCACCCTGGCCGAGGCGTACAAGGTGGCGGCGCTGAACGGGCTGAACAAAATCCGTCATGTGTGATCGGCATCCCGCATTCGTATATATTAAAGGCCAGTTGGCTTGGGACCGGCTATTGAATGTTGATCCGGTATGCTGCTCACGGCGATGCACAAGATCCGCTCATGGTACTGGACACGGCGATACCGCGCTGGACAGACGATCACGCGTTTCATCGCGTGCGATGTTCGGCGCGACGTTAAGATCTTGGATGCCTCGACGGTCGGCGCCGGCTGGCTCACCGTCAGGACAAGAACTTTGGAATGTCCTATACACGATCAAAGGCATCGAGCCTCAGCTGCCGTTCGAGGACGTCCATCAGGTCGCAATTTGCGATCTTTGGAAATGGGCGGGCGAGTCTTGGGGCGGGCCAGTTCCCCTTCGACAGACAGAGCGGCATAATCAAATATAATAGGCCTACGTTGAGCGTTTTGATATACCGCGCAAGCCAGCCGGTGCGATACCGGCCAGTGAACATTTGGTCTGTCATCGCGCATTAAAATCCTAATGGCCGTGCTCACACGAGAGATGTTCTCTCGCGCAAGGCGCGGATTAATGGTTGTTATTCCGGCGGGAGTGAGGACGATGACAGCGGACGCAATCATAATCTCGGGGATGATACTGACGAGCGTAGGAGCGGTTTACGCGTGCGTTGTGTCGCGCCTGGTTGTTACTCGGATAGGTTTTGTTATCTCGGCCGCCGCGGTCTGCGTCGGATTGGCGAATTTCGGCTGGCGGCCGTTGTTTGGCGGGATTCATCGCCCAGACATCTATTTTGGATGCGAGGCATGTTGTCTCGGTCTGCTTGGGTTCTGCCTCTTTGGAGCGATCGAAGAAGTGTGGCGTCGGTTTCTCAACGCAACCGATGAACGTCGAGGTTTTCCTATAGTCCCGCCGTCGTCCGAGGAGCCGGGATACCCCGCCGCTGAAGTGGAGCGTTACGGTAAAAAGTGAAAGCAGATCGCTCGATCGCCCGCAGTTCGCATAACCACCCGACTATGAATCCCACCCCGCCGTCAATCGCGGGCGCTTCAGACGACTATTCGGTCTCCTCTGGGCAAGCCCAATCGGCAATCGCGAATTGGCAATCGGCAATCACACACGTTACAACGCCCCGATGCGACGCTTTTTTCTCAAGACGGCCCAGGCCGGCGATCAGGTGGAAGATGTATACGTGATCACCGGCAAGCAGATCGCGGTGACGTCGAACGGGAAGTATTACATCAAGTGCTTCGTTGGCGACCGGTCGGCCACCTGCACGGCGCGGATGTGGAACGCCACGCGGGAGATCTTCGCGCAGATTCCCGAAAGCGGGTTTCTGCACATCCGCGGGCGCGTCGAGAACTACCAGAACAACAACCAGATCATCATCGAGGCCTGGGCGCCGGCGCGGCAGAACGCGTTTCACATCGAAGACCTGCTGGCGACGACGAAGAAGGACGTCAAAAAGATGTTCGCCCGCGTGACCGAGGTGTGCCAGAGCCTGCAGAACCGGCATGTGTCGGCGATCGTGCAGGCGTTTCTGGACGACCAGGAACTGATGGCGAACTTCCGGCGGTCGCCGGCGGCGCAGTCGTTTCATCATGCGTACATCGGCGGACTGCTCGAACACACGCAGAACGCGCTGGACGTGGCCGACGCGGTCGTGCGATTCTATCCGAAGCTCAACCGCGACCTCGTGCTGGCGGGCATCTTCCTGCACGACCTGGGCAAGACCTGGGAGCTGAAGTACGAAACCTCCTTCGGCTACACCGACGGTGGGCAGCTCATCGGACACATCGTCAAGGCGGCGATGTGGATCGAAGAGAAGACGAAGGCGGCGGCGGAGGCGCTGGGCGAGCCGATCCCGCGGCCGGTGATCGACGTGCTCCAGCACATCGTCCTCTCGCACCACGGCGAACTCGAGTTCGGCTCCCCCAAGCAGCCCGCCACGCCCGAGGCGATCGCGGTCCACATGATCGAAAACCTCGACGCCAAGCTCACCATGTCGCTCGGCGCGACGCGCGACGACGAGTCCACCAGCGAAGGCAACTGGACCGAGTTCATGAAGGCGTTCAACGTCCGCATGTACAAGCCCGACGTCGCCCCGGCCGACATCCCGGAGGAAACGCCGACGAAGATGATCACCAATCCGCTGTTCGGCGAGCCGCCGGTGAAAGGGAAGTAGGTTTCTCGCCCGAACCGCTTGCACGGATCGAACCGGGCAATCAGAATGCCGGGCATGAACCAGCGCAGAGGGTGGCCGGCGGCATGGCTGGCGGCAGGTGTGATCGTGTGGGCGACGGCGGGCTGCGAGGACGATTCGCTTCCCGTTCGCCAGCCCGTGGAAGAATCATCTCCGGCCGACGCGCCCCCGCCGGCTGCAGTCCGGCCGAGCACGCAATCGATCCTCGAAGCGCCGCGCAAGCGCATCCCGCTCAAGCTGTTGCCGTTCACGATCGAGGCGCCCGAATCGTGGGCCGTGCAGAACCACGATACGCGCACCGAATCGGTCACCATGCTCGAAGGGCCGATGATCAACGACGAGGCGCACGTCACCCTCGGCCTGCGCGAGACGATGAGCGGCGAAATCCTGCGGAACTACATCAACCGCCTGAAAAAGGAAAACGAAACGCTCGCCAAGACCGGCGGCAGCGTTACGATCCGCGAGTTCGGCGGCATCCAGTTGATCGACATCCGCCGCCCGCCCGCCTCGCCGAGCGGAAACGACGCGGAAGACTCGATGGAGTGGCGCATCACCCTGCTGTATCCCAGCGGCATCGGCCATGACCAGTATGAGCTGAGGTTCATCGGGCTCACCGTCGAGAGCTACAAGGCCAACCAGGAATGGCTGACCAAAATGCTCGATACCCTCCAATACGATGACGCCGGCGTCGCCCCGCGATGAAACTCGCCCGCCTCGCGACGGCAGGACGACGCGCCTCGCCCCGTCGCCCACAGGCGCGCTGCACCTGGGCAACGCGCGCACGTTCCTCGCCACCTGGGCCATCGCGCGCCGGCGCGGGGATCAGATCGTCCTTCGCATCGAAGACCTCGACGGCCCGCGCATCAAGCCGGAGACGATCCAGCAGGCGATCGACGACCTGACCTGGCTCGGCCTCGGCTGGGACGCCGGCCCAACGCTGCAATCCGCCAACCTTGCCCCCTATCGCGAAGCCGCCGCGAGGTTGATCGAGTCCGGCGCGGCGTACCCGTGCGTCTGCACGCGCAAGGAAGTCGAACTGGCCGCCAGCGCGCCGCACGCGGAGGACGGCAGCACCGTTTATCCCGGCACGTGCCGCGGGCGGTTCCAATCCATAGAAGAAGCGCGACAAGCGGCCGGGCGGTCGCCGGCGGTCCGATTTCGCGTGCCAGGCGAACGATTCGACTTCGTCGACCAGTTCGCAGGCAGGCGGTCGATCGACTTGGCATCGCAGATCGGCGACTTCGTGATCGCCAAACCGGACGGCTCGCCCGCGTATCAGCTTGCGGTCGTCGTCGACGACGCGCTCGCCCGCGTGACCGACGTGATTCGCGGGGATGACCTGATCGATTCGGTCGCGCGCCAAGTGCTGCTCTACCGCGCCCTTGGGTGGGCCGATCGCACCCCCGCCTACACGCATCTGCCGCTGGTCATCGGAGAGGACGGCCGGCGACTGGCAAAGCGGCACGGCGACACGCGGCTGGCGACGTATCGCAACGCCGGCGTACCGGCCGGCCGGATACGGGCGCTGCTTTCGCGATGGCTGGGAATCGATGCGGGCGATACGATGGAGCCTGACGAGATCGTATCGCGATTCAACCTGTCTCAGGTATCGCGCGAGCCGGTGGTGTTTCGATCGGACGACGATCGGTGGCTGCGCGCATAGCCGCGACGACGTGCGAACCCATGCCCAGTGAAGCCGACTATCTCTCGCTCATCTCCGGCCGCTCCCGCGGGATCGGGCCGGCGCTGGCGAGGGCGGGCCTGCTAGCGCTCGAGCCGCTGTATCGCGGCGTGATCCGCACGCGCAATACGCTCTTCGACAAGCACGTGAAAACCGCCCGCCTGCTTGGCCGGCCGACGGTGAGCGTTGGCAACATCACGACCGGCGGCACGGGCAAGACGCCGGTCGTGCAATGGCTGGCCGACCGGCTGATTGCGATGGGGCATCGCCCTGCCATTTTGCTGCGCGGGTATCGGTCGAAGGACGGGCTGAGCGACGAGGCCGAGTTGCTGAGACGGCCGGGCGTGGAGGTGGAGGCAAACCCTGATCGCGTGGCCGGGGCGCAGGCGGTGCTGGCGCGATCGCCGGGAACGAACGTGTTCATCCTTGACGACGGCTTTCAACATCGGCGGGCTGCGCGGGACTTCGATCTCGTGCTGATCGACGCCACCAATCCCTTCGGCCATGGCCATGTGCTGCCGCGGGGGCTGCTCCGCGAGCCGGCATCTTCTCTGTCGCGGGCGCACGCGATCCTCATCACCCGAGCGGACGCAGAACCCAATCTCAGCAAGCTTAAACAGCAGATCCGCCGGCATGCGCCGGCGGCGTCGATGTTCGCATCACAGCACGTCTTCGGCGGTCTGATCGATGCCGGCGGCAACGCGGTCGACCTCTCCCACGTCGGCCGCTGCCTGGCGGTGGCCGGGATCGGGAATCCGGAGGCGTTCTATGAAAGCCTGCGTGCCCGCGGGCTGCACGTGGTCGACGCCTGGTCGCCCGGCGACCACCACGCCTTCACCCCCGCCGACGTGCAACGCCTGCGCGAGCATGGGATGGTCGATACGATCATCGTGACCGAAAAAGACTGGGTAAAACTCCGCGCCACTGCCGGCGTGGACGACCTGCCGATCGCCCGGGCGAAATTGCGAATCGATTTTGCGGACGGGGATGGCGAGGCGCTGATCAAACTGATCGCGGCAAAATGTCAGCTTGGCGTCGCATCCTGACGCGGGTTTTCATTCTCCCCAAGGGAACAAAAAAATAGGCCGCACGGCGGAGGGTTAGTGCCGTGCGGCCTGGCGGAGGAGGAAACGAGGATCGTCATCGCTCCGGGCGATTATCTTGTTTTGGTCGCCACTCGCGTTGCGACGAAAGAACAGTTACAAAGGTCGTGCCGGAGCCAAAATTTACGAAGATTTTTCTCGCGATGGCGTTTTCCGGCAGATAACGCCGATTCATCAGTCACGACCGCTGATCGGACTGAGAACGAAACGTGCAGCCAAGCCCCGGTTGCACAGACAACGTGCAAAACACCCATTTGTTATGCAGCCATCCGCACTTGACCAACCATTCATCAAAATCGCCCTTCTCGCGATGTTCCTCCTCTGTTGCGGACTTCTCCTGAGCGGCTGCGAAGCCCCGCCTGCGCCGAACCCGCAATCTTCATCGCCCCTGCCAGCCCCTTCGACTGGAACTGGATCGGTCGCGCCGGTCGTCGCGCTGGCCGCCACCCCTGTTTCGGTGGAAGCGGAACGACCGGACGTGATGGCCAGCGCCACGTTATCCGGGCTGAGCGCCCAACCATTGAAAGGACCGATTGAGCTTACCTCGGCGCGCAACGAGTGGGTCAGTTCTGTCATTTATATTAATCCCACCAGTGGCCCAACCGTCGTTGAATTGCCCGCGCTCCGTGCCGCCAATTCCACGATCGATCCGAAGCAGTTTCGGGCATACCAGGTGTTGCCGGTGCCGGTGGACGTGAACCGCGCCGGCTTCGTGCGCCAAACCGGACTCCCCGCTGCCGTCGAATCGTTGCCGCGCGCGCTCCTGCCGCTGCCGATCGACGGGAACGGCCGGATCGACCTCGCCCGCTGTCGCGACCCGCAAAAGCCCGCCGACACTTCCGCCGGGGCGCTCGGCTCGAATCAGCCGATCATTCTCTGGCTGGACGTCCAGGTCCCCGCCGATGCGCCGGCCGGCACATATCAGTCGGTTCTCACGCTTGTCGACCCCACGCTTCCCGCCGCCAACCAGGCGAACGTGCCCAATCCGCCGAAGGCGACGTTGCGCATGAAGATCAACGTGCTCGACTTCGTGTTGTCCGACGATCGGCACCTCGTCATGGTCGCGCAGGTGCCGTGGGAGGCGCTGAAGCGTCACTGGCCGGAACGGTTCGAGGTCATCCAGCCGAATTTGCTGTCGCGGTCCGACCGCAATCACAACGACGCGATCGCCACGCTCGATCAGTTGATGTTGCTGGCGCACGCGCATCGCGCGCAGATCCACGTTCCGCGTCTTCAGCCGACGGTGAAGTGGCCCGCCCAGCGTCCGCCACAGATCGACTGGACCGATTTCGATGGCGTCCTGCGGCCGTGGATGAGCGGCAGCGCCTTTCCCGACCAGGTGCCCCTCGGCTACTGGCCGCTGCCGAAAATCGACTATCTCGATAACATCCTGCTTGCCCCCCGCCTGGAATATTACGCCGCCGCCGCGTCGCACTTCGATCAGCTCGACTGGCTGGCGCGTGCGCCGGTGATGATCGAAAAGCTCACGCCCGGCCGCGCCACGCTCGACGAGCGCATCGCGCTGTCGGCCGAGGCGCAGCGCGTCATCGCGTCACACCCGCGCATCCGCGTGCAGTTGCCGCTGGAGCTGGACGAAGTGCAGATCGCCGACGACCGCAACGCCAATCTGGTCGATCCTCGCGCCACGGCCCGGCTGAACTGCGTTGCGCCCGGGCTCATCAGCAGCAGCCCGCTGCGAAAATGGCCGGACAATCTTGATAAGCCGACGACGTTTCTCCGCACCGATCTGCGCGGCCTCATCCCCTATGCCGGCGCGGGCAGCGATCAATCGGACGTGCGCGTGTGGTCGTGGGTGGCGTTCCTTCGTGACGCGCGCGTCATCGAATGGGGAAGCTGCCTTCCCTCGACGCCGAACCTCTCCGAACCCGCCGATCCGGGCGAGATGACGTGGTTCTATCCCGGCTCGTGGTTTGGCGTCGATCAACCCGTCGCCACGGTGCAGCTCAAATGGATGCGCCGCGCACAGCAGGACTTCGAATACCTGTATCTCGCCCGCGAGCGCGGCAGCGTGCTGAACGTGCTGCCGATGGCGCGCGTGATGGCCAAGCCGGTCGAAATCCAGCCTAACCAGTCTCCCGATCCGACCTACAGCCTTCTGCTCGGCACCGCCGACCCCATCGCCTGGCGCGACGCATCTCAGCTGCTCGGCCGCACGATCATGATGCGCGGGCCGGGGATCGAAGTGGACCAGAACAAGCTTGCCCAGCTCAATCTCGACACTTTCAAATGGATCGAGCCGCTCGAAAAACCCGTCATCCTGCCGCGCGTTACGCAATGGTCGGTCGGCTCGCCCGAGCCCGGCTACGTCGGACCGTGGGTAAACCTGCGGCTGGGGATCGACATTTACAACGCGTCCGATACGAACCTCGACGAAAACAAGCTCAGCTTCGAGGATTTGCCGAGCAAGGGCTGGCAGATCCAGCCGGCGCCGGTGACGATTCCGAAGCTGACGGTGTACCAGGTGCAACGTCACGGCATGAACGCCCGCATCGACCCGATCCGCGTGCCCGCCGCCGAGCACGGCCCGGTGAGGCTGGGCTTCCGCAGCGGTTTCGACGGGCGGGAGACGCCGGTGGAGTTCATCGCGCCGGTCAGCCGATCCGTCCGCCGGACGGCGCCGTTGCGGCTGAACGGGTCGCTGGACGACTGGGCCGCGTTCGACGCGATCCAGATCGGCCCGCTGGTCAAGATGATGTCCCGCCCGGCGCTGCAACAGCACGAGTTGGAGATGGCGTCGACCGAATCGCAGATCTACAGCGCCTGGACCGAGACCGACCTGCTGGTGGCGTTCCGCGTCGAAGGGTTGAGTCGTGCCGGCAACGTGCTGGCCTCGCGCAACTTCGTCGACTACCAGTACGGCCGCGCATGGGGGGAGGATTTGTGCCAGGTCATCGTGCAAGCTGTATATGAAGACGGCACGACCGGCCCGCTCGTCCATGCCGCGCTCAAGCCCGGCGGCAACGTCTGGATCGAGCGCAAGCTCGACCCGCGAATGCACGTCAATCCGTGGGAGAACTTCAACCCCAACCCAATGGTGCGTTACGTCGCCACGATCGAAAACGGCGCTTGGCGCGGCGAACTTGCGATCCCCTGGCCGTCGCTCGTCGCCGAATCGAAGACCGCCGAGTTCAACCGTCAAGGCAAACCGAACCTGCCGGTGATGCTGAAGTTCAACTTCATCCAGCACAAGCGTGACACAGGCGAAAGCGCAAGCTGGGCCGGCCCGATCGACATCGGCCGCGACGACAGCTTTACCGGCGTTATCGTGCTGAAGGAAGCCGAACGTTCCGATACGCCCGACAGCGCTCGGTAAAAAACAATTCAAGCAAGCACAAAATACTGCGGAACGCTAACGCGCTCGCACACAGGGCGTTACTGCTCGATCAAGGTGTCGTAGATTTCCTCGACTTCCTTCTGTCCGATCACGCCCATTTCCTCGAGTGCGAGCAACGCCGCCTTTTGCTCGGCAGTCTTTTTGTTCGGCCCCCAGGCGCCATTGAAGCGACGTCCGTTGACGACGACGCAGACTTCGAAGCACTTGCTGTGATCGGGCCCCTTTTCATCCAGCAATTCGTAGATCGGCGTGCCGCCGAGTTGCTTCTGAGCGTGTTGCTGGAGGACGGCCTTGTAGTTGTGCTGATGCAGGTTGGCCCACACGGCTTCGACCTTGGGCGTCATCGTGCGGAGGACGTATTCCTTGACGACATCGAACCCGCCATCAAGGTAAATGGCGGCGACGACGCTTTCGTACACCGCCGCCGCGAGCGACGAGGGCATCATCGCGCGCGACGCGATGCCCTTGCCGATGATGAGCAGGTCCGCCAGACCTGTTTCGATCGCCACCTCGGCGCAGATCTTCCGTGATACCACCGCCGATTTGATCTTGGTGAGATCGCCTTCGAGCAACTGGGGGAAGCGCTTGTACAGCAGTTCGCAGATGATGACGTCGAGCACGGCGTCGCCGAGAAACTCCATGCGTTCATTGCTCTTGAGGCGATTATCGGCAATGGAGGCGTGGGTGAGGGATTCTTTGAGCAGATCGGCGTTGGCGAACTGGTGGCCGAGCAATTCCTGGGCTTTCGCCGCGAACTCTGGGGACATGGCGTTCTCGGTTCTGCCGTACCCCGATCCGTCGGGCACGAACAACAGGACAAAACTTGATGAGAACCTCGGGGAACGCGGGGTTCGCTGATCTGCCCTCATGCGCGAGCGAACGAGGCGCGCTCATCGCCGGGATCAGAGAAACTCGGGCTCCACGACATCGCTCTCGGCCAGCCAGGCGGACGACGATCGTCCGCGTGCCGTGCCTGACTGCGTCGGATCTTTCATGACAGGAACACGGGCGATTCGCGTCCACAAACGGACGGAAAATGAATCGCGCGTGAATTGCCACGAACGCAGCATTCCACAATGCCAAACAGCGGCCATAAAACGTAGCAATTGACTGGGAATTGGTCAATCCGTTTCACCGGTTATCGGAAGGCGGATCGCCGCCCTCTTGTTGCCGCCCTTCGCGTTCCCGGTCTCGTCGTTCGCGTTCGTGGCGTAGGGCGTCGGCGATCTCTTCGTCGGTTTCGTTCAGTTCGTCTCGCTCCGAGTATTGGCGGACCGTGTCTTCCGGCGACAGGCGGTTGGCCTTCCGGTATTTGGCCTTCATCCGCTGCTGTCGCGCCTGGGATGCCAAGACCTCGGCCACACTTGCAAACCATAGCGGTGTGACGCCCTCCGACGCCTTCAGCGCGTCGGCGACCCGCGAATCGTGCAGGCGTTTCATCTCGGCAATGGTCATGTCATCGGCGACCCGGTGGTGCGCGATTTCGGGCGGGTGGCCGCTGATGTCCTCGATCGGAACGCGATGGGTAATGATGAATCGCCCATCCGAAAGCTCGGTTTCGAACTCGACCAGCCGCATCTTTCGCGGGATCACGCCGAGCCATTGTAAAACCGCGGCAAAGCCGATGATCTTGATCTCCGCCACTGCTGCCTGAACGTATCCATTGTGATCGAGAAAGACCCGCAACACCGCCCGGCCGCTGATGCAGCCGGCGTTGGCAAGTTCTTCCAGCACGTAATCGCCCAAAGGCCGGAAACCGGCCGCCTGCATTTCCCGCGTCGTCTCGTCGTAGAACGGCTTGCTCAGCCCGCGCCAGTCCGCATCACGTGCGGGACGATAGGTGTGTTTCTCGCGCTCGAGAACCTCCTCCGAATCGGCGATCTGCCCGGCAGCCGCGCGGCTGATATGTTGGAAGATCAACAGGTTAAGCAGCGTGCCAATCAACGTCGCGATAAAGACGCTCGCCAGCGTCACCCAGCCCCACCACCAGCACGTGCCACGATCGCCTTTGAAAACGGCGATGAGCGTTAGGCTGAGCAAAAGCGCTGGCAAGAGCAAATCAGCCCATTTTGACTCGCGACGCCCCTCTTCCATCTCGCGTTCCTCCCGGTACGGCCGGCGTTGGGCCTTTCCGGATTATGACCGCAACAGGCAGTAAGGCCAACATTTGCGAATACGTGTCGAATCTTTACATTCGCGGCCTGACGATGAATCAGCAGAAGAACACACATGTCGGAATTGCGTTGCTCGGCGCGGGCGTGGTTGGTCGGGGGGTTATTTCGATCCTCCAGCAACAGAGCGAGTTGCTCCGCCAACGCACGGGACTGGTGTTCGACCTGCTCCACGTGGTCTGCCGCGATCCGAGCAGGCACGCCGACCTGGCAAAACAATATTCCCTGACCACCGACGCTGCCAAAGCAATCGCCGACCCGAAGGTGCAGATCGTGGTGGAAGTGATGGGCGGACTGGGCGCGGACGAACAAATTGCCGCAGCGCTCAGGGCCGGCAAGCACATCGTCACCGCCAATAAGGCGCTCCTGGCGGCCAAGGGCGCGGAGCTGTTTCAACTCGCAAAGCAGAACAATCGCAGCATCGGCTTCGAGGCCAGCTGCGGCGGCGGGATTCCGATCATCGATGCGCTTACCCGCGGGCTGCTGGGCAATCGGATCGACGCGCTGGCCGGCATCATCAACGGCACATGCAACTTCATCCTTACCCAGATGTCGCAGAAACACTGGGGCTACGCTGAGGCGTTGAAGGAAGCGCAGCAGTTGGGCTTTGCCGAGGCCGATCCGACGCTGGACGTCTCCGGCCGTGATGCGGCACAGAAGCTGGCGATCCTGGCGTCCCTGGCGTTCAACGTGGCGGTGAGCGAGAGCGATATAGCCGTCACCGGCGTGGATACGCTGCAGGCGGACGACATTCGTTTTGCCGATGAACTGGGCTACACGATCAAGCTGCTGGCGATCGCCGAGCGGGAGAACGACGCGCTGGCGCTTCGAGTGCATCCGACGCTGGTGCATCATGGCGAACTGCTCGCGGACGTAAGCGGCAGCTTCAACGCAATCAGCATCTACGGCCACGCGATCGGCCACCAGTTTTTCTATGGCCGTGGCGCGGGACAATTGCCTACCGCCAGCGCGGTGGTCGCGGACATCTTGGGCGTGGCGCTCGGCATCATCCCGCATGCCTTCGAGCGCCTGAACATCTATCCCGGCCAGCTCCCCCCCGCCAAGGTGCTGCCGTTCGACCAACTCCAGTCCCGCTACTACCTCCGCGTCACCGCCGCCGACGAGCCGGGCGTCTTCGCTCAGATTACGGCGGCACTCGGCAAGCATGGCATCAGCCTGTCCGGCGTCTATCAAAAGGAAATCGAGGCCGGCACGAGCACGGTCCCCGTTGTTGTCACCACCCATAAGGCAACCGAGGGCGCGATGCAGGCGGCCCTGAAGGAAATCGACGCCCTGCCGACCATCCGCGCCCAAACCGCCTGCCTGCGCATCGTAGATGCGCCGAAGGAGTTCGCGTGATACACTCCCGGCAAATCGACGTCCGGATGCCGCAAACGAGTATCAGTAGTCCCATCCAGTTCTAGACCTCCAAATGAAATACGCCATCATCATCCCCGACGGTGCCGCCGACGAGCCTTGTAAGGAATTTGGCGGCAAGACGCCGCTTGAGGCGTCGCACACGCCCAACATGGACGCGATCGCGCGCGACGGCGTGTTGGGCACTGCCCGGACGGTGCCGGAGGGGTATGAGTCGGGTTCCGACGTGGCGACGATGTCGCTGCTCGGGTACGACCCTGCGGTCTACCACACCGGGCGGGCGCCGTTGGAGGCGGCCGCACAGAACATCCCGTTGACGCCGAAGGATTGGGTGTTCCGTTGCAATCTGGTGACCGTGATCGACGGCATCATGAAAGATCACTCCGCGGGCGGGATCAGCGACGAGGAGGCCGCGATCATGATCCGCGATCTCTCTCGCGCCGTCCGCGTGCCAGGATTCGAATTTCACACCGGCGTGTCGTATCGAAACCTCTTGGTATATCGCGGAAATGAGAAGTTCGACGTCACCACTCGCCCGCCCCACGAAATCCTCGACGAGCCGACGGCCGACCACCTGCCCAAGGGAACCGGCGCGGATCTGCTCAAGAGCATCATCGGCCAGTCACAGCGGATGTTCGACGTTCACGAGGTAAACCACACCCGGGTCGCCCGCGGCGAGAACCCGGCCACTCAAGTGTGGCTATGGGGCCAAGGCCATCCGCCGGCCATGCCGAAGTTTGTCGAGCGGTTCGGGCTCAAACACGGTGCGATGATCACCGGCGTTGACCTGCTTCGCGGGCTGGCGGCCTTGCTTGGCTGGAAGAACCTCACTGTCGACGGCATGACCAGCTTCCACGACACCAACTACGTCGGCCAAGGCGAGGCGACATGCAACGCAATCGAGCAGTACGACATCGTCGTCTCGCACGTCGAGTCGCCCGATGAGGCCTCCCATCAGGCCGACTGGAAAACCAAGCGTGCTGCCATCGAGGCGATCGACCTGCACGTCGTCGGTCCGGTGTTGCGGAAGCTCAAGACCTATCCCGAATGGCGGCTACTGGTGTTGCCTGACCACCCCACCAACCTCGCCACGCGCAAGCACGGCTATGCCCCCACGCTGTTTGCGATGGCAGGGACGGGGCTTGCTCCAAATGGGGTAACGGCGTACAGCGAAACGCAGGCGAAAAACGGCCTGCAGATCGCGAACGGCCACGACCTCATGGGTACGTTTCTCGGCCGTTAGTGTCGCGAGGAACACGTACGTCCATTGGAACAAATAGGCAGCCTGGGAAATTGGCGTTATTTTCGTGTAATTGCTCCTGTGTACCGGCCTACTATAATTGTGTTCAAGTGGAGAAGGTGCTTTACCTTTCTTATGTGTGCGGTCGAGGAACAAGCGTCTATTGAATTGCGGACGGCTTAACAGCAATCGATGGACTGTCGTACCTGCCTAACTCCGACTCCCATTGAATCCCTCGAGGCTCGCCGCATGCTGGCGTTCGAGGACTGGGGCGATTCCGAGCGCCTGATTCGCCTGCCGGATGCGCTCGCCGCCTTCCCCAGCCTGTCCGCGTCGAATCAGACGATTGCCATCATCGACTCCGGCATTGACTACACCCACCCCGCCCTTGGCAGCGGCTACGGAGCGGGGTTCAAGGTGATCGGCGGATACGACTTCGTCGATAACGACAACGATCCCATCGACACTTTCGGCCACGGCACTGAGGTTGCCGGCATTTTAGCGTCAGACGAATTCATGGCGGACGGCCTGCGCCGGCGCGGCATTGTTCCCGACGCCAGGCTCGTCGCCCTCCGCATCGATGGCGATGGCACGTCGTCGATCCCCGATTCGCGCATCGAGCAGGCACTGCAATGGGTGATCGCCAATCGTGAAACCTTCGGCATCACGATCGTCAATATTTCCTATGGCACCGGACACTTCAACGAAGATACGATCAGTTCCGTCTACGGCGACGAGATTCTCACGCTGACCGACCTGGGCGTCAGCATCATCTCGTCGAGCGGCAACGGCGGCGTTGCCGCCGGCCCGGGCATCGACATGCCGGCGGCCGACCCGAACGTGATCAGCGTGGGATCGGTCGATTCCAGTGACGTCATCTCCACCTTCACCGAACGCGGCAATGTGCTGGACATCCTGGCGCCGGGCGAGTTCGTCTATACAACGCTCCGCCAGGGCGGATTTGGCGTCGTTGACGGCACGAGCTTTGCCGCCCCGTATGTCGCCGGCGTGGTGGCGATGATGCGCAGCCTTGATCCCACGCTTCGCCCGGCCGATGTGCGGTCGATCCTCGCCTCGTCCAACCCGCTGAACTTCGATGGTGACGCCGAGGCCGCACCCACAACGCGGCTGAAGTATCCGCGGTTGGACATCCTGACTTCCCTTCAGCTCACTAACGCGCGCATCGCCGCATCGCCGGCGGAGCAGGAGTTGTTCGGGCAATACGGCAACGGCAACTCGATCGCGATCGACCGCTTCGGAATTACGCACTTCGTCTACTATGACTCGCTTGCCCGCACGATGCGTTACAGCACGCGATCGACCGCGGGCATCTGGTCAAAGCTGCAGACGATCGATAACTCACTGCCATATCAGGGCTATTACCTCTCGATGAGCGTTGACAAGTTCGGCCGACCATCGGTTGCCTACTTTGACGGGACGAACGGCGATCTGAAATATGCGCAGTACGACGGCGTTCGCTGGGCCGTACATCTCATTGATGCGAAGAACTCCACCGGCTTGTATCCATCGCTCACCTTTGATCGGAATGAACTGCCGGTGATCAGCTACTACCGCAAGACCAGCGGCGACCTCCGCGTGGCGAGAATGAACGATCAGGGCGCCTGGTCGATCGAAGCCGTCGACACGGCTGACGACGTCGGCCGTGATACGGCGATCGCGATCGACCCGGCCGGCCGCATCGGCGTAGCCTACGCCGATTCCACCCGAGGCCATCTTAAGTACGCCCTCTACAACCCCCGAGCCGGGTCGTGGGCCCATACCACTGTCGATAAGAACATGACCGGCGTGTCGTTCACCTCCACGACATTCGACCCGGACAACAACCCCGTCATCAGCTACTACGATGCCACGCCCGCCGACCTGAAAGTCGCCCGCTTCGCCAACCGCCGCTGGACCGCCGAGCACGTCGCCACGCGAGGCGGCGTCGGACTGTTCAGCAACATCTATTTCGATTCCGCTGGCGACCCAAACGTCCTGTATTTCGACAAGCGCACCAACAGCGTTGCGCACGCCCGCAAGCCATCCGACACGGGCCCCTGGACGCTTACCTCCATCTTCTCAGGCGCGGGCCGATTCATTGCTCACGCCCGCGACAACTACGTCGGCGTTTGTCGATTCAGCTACTACGAAAACGCGACAGGCAAGCTGAAGATCGCCGACCTGCCGCTGTAATTCCGGCCGACAGCCGGAGCCGCCAACAGACATCCATAGGTATAGATGTTGCCCGACAACCTGCCGCCCTGGCACGTCGCCTACCACCAGATGCCGCGATGGACCGAAGACCAACAGGTGTACCAAGCGATCGCCTTCCTGCTTGCCGACCACCAGGATCAAAGCGGGATTTTGACTGACCCCGCGCACTTTCGATTCGTCATTCAGATCATTCGGGAAAACCCGATAATCCGGCATTTTCGAGGAGGGGCTTTGCTGGAAAAGGGAGAGAAAGCCGAAGATGGGAGTTGAACCCATAACCCCCGCTTTACGAAAGCGGTGCTCTGCCATTGAGCTACTTCGGCACTCGCAGTTCGCGAATACGAGATACTCGGACGCGTTGCGAATCGGAGAATTTACACCACGGCATGGCGGAAGGCAACTGATCGTGTTGCTAGGGGGATATAACGGTGAAGGCAACCTTGGCCTCGGAGACATCGGCGCAGGGACCAATCGTCTGGTTCCCACGCAATTGTTCGCCCCCGAAGGCTTCAAGTTCACCGACGTTACCAGCAGTCCGACCTCTTACCACGCGGTCGCGCACCTCGTTGCTGTTCCCGAACCGGTATGCCTTGGCTTGCTGGCAATGGGCGGCATAGCAATGCTTCGGCGGTGGCGTTAACGGGGATATCGCAGGACGGCTATCCGGACGAATTTAAAGACTACATCCTCACATGACGGGCCGGCTACCAGTTTGGTAACCGGCCCGCCGCGTAATGGCGCGGACGATTCGAGATGAGTGCAAACGCTGCTGGTTACATATTGTGGTTGCCGATCAATTCTGAAAACGGATCGGACCCCATTTGCCGACGTTTAGCCGCGATTCGGTCGGGACATCTGATACCAAGCCGGTCGTCTTGTCGTGCCAGTAAAGCCGGGCAACGCGATTCGTTCCAGACGGGTCAGAGAAAATGACGCCGACGATACCTTTCAAGTCGGCCGCTTTGCCCGGATCGATGCCGAGGTCGGCGAGGGGAACCGTCAGCAGCACGGTGTAATTCGCCACACCAACGGAAACCTTCACCTTAGCCGCTTCCAGACGTTTGACGATGTCGAACTGCTGCGCGTTAGCTTCGTTGTTTTCCACGACGTAAGTTGTCGGGTTCACCTTTTCGTTCGCCTTCTGCTGCCAGTAGACAACCGTGGGCTTGCCGCCAACCGGAGCTGCGAGGATTCGCATCGGCCCGCGGCCGGCGACGTCGAGTTGCAGGTCGACGCAGTCGCCGCCGATGAACGCGTGCGTGAAACTGCCGGCGGCGTTCTTCCAGGGCGATGCGTCGCTCACCTGGTACATGATCGCCAGCGTCTTGCCGTCGTGCGCCAGCGAGGCGCGCCACCACCGGCTCGGATCGCCACCCTCAGCTACCTTGAACGTGCTGGCCGAGTCGATCAGCGGCGAGGTACTGTCATCGGGAACCGCCGGTTCAGCGGGGAGCTTTGCGATCCTGCTGATCGTCAGTTCGCCAGGCTCGCTGATCAAGGCGGCCCGAGCGGCGGCGGCGAGCTGCTGACCCTTTTGCACTTGCTCGGACGAGATGGTCACCACCTGCTGCTGCTTGCGAACCGTCTCCAATCCCAACACTTCCATGATGCGAAACGACGGCCCGCCGAGTTGCACCAGCACACGGCCGTTTTCATCGCGCCAGATGAACCCGCCGAAGCTCTCCTGGCCGACGAAGCTCTCGTCGAGCGTAATGTCGCCCTTGGAATCTTGCAGAATGCTGGAGAGGTACAGGCCATCCATCGAGATCAGGAACCATTCCCCACGGTCGCCACCGACCGCGGTGATGCTGCCGACGCCGGGGACGTTTTCGACGACGCCATTCGTGCGGAACGGTGCAATCAACACCCCTCGCTGCGCGGCCGGGGCATCGTGGCGACGATAGGGATTTGGATAACGGCCCGTCCGTCCATCCGTCGTGTGAAATGCGATGCCGGTTGAGATGTTGCCTGCATCATCCATGATCGGCGTGCTGCCGGTGCCCTTAGTATCCGCTTCGGGCAACGGGTTCGGTACCGGCTCAGGATTGGCGAAGTCGTAGATCGGCACGCCGGCTTTGGTGAAGCCCTTCGGCGTGAACTTCACGCCGTTGATCGCCAGGATGGTCAGGTCCGGCCGCACCCAGCCGTTGGCCCAGTACATGCCACGGACGGGCACGTTCTCCGTGACCTCGTCCGGCGATTCCTTGCCGTCGGCGTTCAGGTCAACCCACGCACGCCCCTTCGTGGTAACGCGTTTTCCGTCGACCATCTTCGATGCTTCAAGGTCGAGGCGAACGCAGGCACGAAACACGCCGTTTTCGTCGCGGCGGAAGATGCTCAAGCGATCGCTCTTGTTATAGCCGGGCGCCGCGCAGGCGTAGTCGCGCCCTTCGACGCGATAAATCAGCCCCCTCTCGTCTTTGAGTTCCGGGTGATAAATGAGCGGCTGTTCATTGGTCTTGCGGTTTCGGATATCCGGCGCGGGATCGAGCTTGAATTCGACTTCGTGTGCGACGAACCGCGTAGAGTCAAACGTCAACGGGAACCCCGCCATCGCGCCGTAGTCGGCCGAACCCCAGAACTGGTCTTCCAGCGTGCCTTCGGCAGACCAGCGGGTAACCCGCTTGCACGACTTGCTCGCCTCGGCAATCCAAAGCTTGTCATCGGCATCAAAATCGAGCCCCAGCGGTTTCGCAAAGTCTCCCAGTTCAAACTTGCCGGCCGGTCGTTCGTCGCCGGCGTAGGCGGCGCCGATGGACCTGATCAGCTTGCCGGACACATCGAACACGTGCACCTGATTGGTCGCGGCGTCGGAGACGGCGAATTTTTTCCGGTCATAACTCACCGCCAAGCGAACCGGCTTGTTGGCACCGACGGTCTTGACGACCGTCTCGCCGATCTGTCCGTTGCCGTCGATGCGCACTACTTCGCCGGCGTCGGTCAGGCCGTAGAACGCATCGTCGCGTTCCGTCACCGCCACGAGATTGTTGGCCGGGATCTCCTTTTCAATCTCGCCGGTATTCGGCGTCATCACCCACAGCGACCAACCCGGTATCAACACGATCAGCTTACCGCCGGCCGAAGCGATGGTGGTCGTGTTTGGCACGCCATCCGTTGCTGGCAGTAGCGTGACCGCAGGACTTTTGGCTTGATCCTCAAATGGGATGATTTGCCCATCGCTCAGGCGATAGCGGAACAGTAACGTCTTCTTTTGCCAACCACTGCGGGAAATACCGTAGGCGAAATGATCGTCACTGGTGACGTCGAGAAACTCGTTATGGTCGGTCCAGAGAATCTTGCCCTGCGCGTCGATCCGCATGATGCCCGACGTGCCTTCGGTTCCGGTAAAGGATAGCAGCCGCACGTCGCCGCGAGTGGAGGCGGACGTCGGATGGCCATGGTTGGCTCCCCAAAGTTTCGAGCCGGTATCGGTCACCCATGGCGGCGTGGCGGCGTTGTAGACGCTGTTGAGAAGCTTCAACGTGATCGGCTCATGGTCTACGATGCTGATCTTGTACGACCCCGGCGGCACGGGGTTTCCGCTGTCATCCAATCCGTCCCAGTAGTCGGTGATATCGCCGGCCTTGCGCGGGTATTGGCCGAACAGGTTGCGCACCCGATGGCCATCGGCATTGTCGATCGCGATCGTCACCTCGCGGGCTTCGTCCAGCGGATAGACGATCGGAATCGAGCCGACGGTGTCGAAGTTGTGGAACCGCTTC
>JBBCIV010000055.1:0-15160 GCA_037189665.1 Phycisphaerae bacterium
CGGACTCGCCTTTGAGGTTCGTCAGCTTCACGGTCGGCAGGCCGCCGAAGTTGGCTTGGCCCCCGGACCGCAGCCACGCGGATTTCAGTTCGTCGCCGCTGTCCATGCACATGGCACGAACGATGTCTCGCAGGACTGAAAAATGTTCGCCGGTCCACCGGCGGTAATAGACGAACTGCTGCGAGACCGCATACGGGTCGATCATCGGGTCGGCGAGTTTGTCGACCGAGTGCTTCGCGTGTTCGACGTGCGACGCTTCGATTGCCGGCTGGGTGGACGGGTAAAACGCGCGGTGGATCGGCAGGCGTCGAAGGGCGTATTTTTCCGGGCCGAGCAGTTCGCCATTGGCGTTGCGCGTATCGGGCTTGTAGCACCAGAGCCGCTGGCCTTCTTCCGAAAGGATGAATTGGATGAAGCGAATGGCGACCTGTCGCGTCTCGGCCTGCAGTTCGGGCCGGGCGTGGCCGCCTGCGCCGCGCAGGAGCGAGATTGGGTCGCACGACACGCTCGTGCCGCCGACGGGCGTGACGAACTTCATGCGTTCGGTCCCGTCGGGCGCGCGCGACGATTCGGCTTGATACCGCCCGTAAAAATCGATCGCCATCCCGACGGCGGCGTCGCCCATGCTCACGTCGATCGGCACTTTGCTGGCCGAGTCGGTGAAATAGCGAGCGTTGGCGCCGATTTTCTGAATGAGGTGCAGGCCGTTTTCGAAGCCTCGTTCGAGGGCCACCTGGTAATCCTTCAAGTCGTCGGGCACATCGCCGCGTTTGTAGGCCTTGCCGCGCTCTTTGATGAACGCGTCGATTCGTTTTTCGTTTGCGGCGATTTGCTGATCGGCCGAGGTTCCGCCGAACTGCGGTCCGCGCGTCAGGTTAATATGCTTTACCGCTGCCTCGTGCATCTGCTGGTGCACGATCATCTCGAACGCCTTGGCGATCGATCCGCTCTTGGTCGGGTCAGCCAGGCCGAGCTGCCCGGCGTACCTCAAGTCGGCCAGATCGGTCCAGCGCGTTGGCGGGGTGGTGATGTTCAGGTCGTTCAGGCGGTCGACGTTGTAGATGATGCCGAACGTGCTGACGACGTTTCCCATCACCGACGGCGTGCGCCACACTTCGCCTGATACGCGCTCCGGAATCAGGTCGATGCCATCCTTCCTGAACAATTCCGGCGGGAGCTGATCGAGCACGTCGACCGCGAAGCCGGAGCGAAACGCGTTGGAGTGATCAAACTCGCCGCCGCCGAAGAACAGGTCGATTTTGCAGGTGATGGCGGAGGGGTCGTCAGTCTGGCGATAGAGGGCGTGGATTTCCTTCGTGTCATCGCTGCCCGGGGCGGGACGGGTGAGTTCGTCGGTGGCCTGGCCGGGCCAGGGTTTGCCTTGCGCGATCCACCAGGCGCGCGTGGCGGCGGTGTACTCGCTGGCGAGATAGCGGCTGATCTCGGTGGTGCCGCCGATGTTACGCCAGTCGATCTTCACCGGCTTGCCGAACTTCGCCTTGTGCCATCGTGAAAACGCCTGCGCGAACTCATATCGAATCGCCTCGTTGTGAGGCGATACAACGACGATCAACGGATCGCCCTCGCGCCAATCGCCCTGCGGCGCCGGTTGCCGAAAGACGAACGGCAACGCGACGATGATCGCGAGGACGGCGAGGATGATTCCGCTTCTCAGCATTTGGTTTTTAGCCGCAGATGGACGCGGATAAACGCAGGTGAAATTCAGCAGAAAAACATGTCATGCTGAGGTACTCCGAAGCATCTTCCGGCCCGCCCGTAAGCAGACCCTTCGGATACCTCGGGGGGATACGGTTCGCCAACACCGGCATTCTTCATCTGTGTTTATCTGCGTCCATCTGAGGGCTAACTAGTCAGTCCTTCAACACGATCACATCATTCGGATCGACCCACGCCTTTGCCTGTTCGACTGCGCCGTCGCGCGCGACGAACTTCGGGTTCAGTTCGAACGCACGCAGTTCCACCGGCGGGTGGCCGTCAACGCGAACGACGTGCTGGGCCACTTCGCCGAGGTAAATCGTGTCATGGACGGCGGCGTCGAAAACGTTGAACGTCGGGGCGCCCGCGTTGCCGAGTTGGATCGTTTCCGGGCGGATCGAGATCACCACCTCGTCGCCGGCGTTCACGCTCACCGGCGGCTTGCCGGCGACGACCGGGCCGATCGCGGTCTGCACTTCGACGCGCTCGGCGGACGCGGCGGCGACCTTGCCGGGGATGAAGTTGGTCTCGCCCATGAAATTTGCGACGAAGCGATTCTTCGGCATCAGATACAGATCTTGCGGCCGGCCGACCTGCTCGATTTTTCCGAAATTCAGCACGGCCATGCGGTCGGCGATGCTGAGGGCTTCCTTCTGATCGTGGGTGACGTAGATCGCCGTCAAGCCGCTGGCGCGGCAGATGCGACGAATTTCGGTGCGCATCTCCAGCCGCAATTTTGCATCGAGGTTGGAGAGCGGCTCGTCGAGCAGCAGGCAATCGGGCTTGACGACCAGGGCGCGGGCGAGCGCGACGCGCTGCTGCTGCCCGCCGGACATCTCGTTGGGCTTCTTGTGAGCGAACTGGCCGAGCTGAACGAGTTCGACGGCTTCCTCGACGCGGCGGTCGGCTTCGGCTTTGCTGACCTTCCGAATCTCGAGCCCGAAGCGGATGTTCTGCCGAGCATCCATGTGTGGCCAAAGGGCGTAGCTCTGGAAACACATCACGGCATTGCGGTACTCCGTGCTCAGACCGGTGACATCCTTATCTCCGAAAAAGATTTTTCCTGATGTGGGCTCATGCAGGCCGGCAATGAGGCGGAGAAGGGTGGACTTTCCGCAGCCTGAGGGGCCGAGAAGGAAGAAAAGTTCACCGGCCTCGATGGTGAGACTGATGTCGTCGAGCGCGGTTTGCTGGCCGAAGCGTTTGGTGACGTGGTCGAGCCGAACCGAAGTCATGTTGAAGGCTGATCTTACCGATGCGAGCGGGATTTCCCACCACCTCGGCGGTGAATTAACACGGAGTTAACGGTGGAAAAGGTGTGGACAGAAATAAATCTGATTTCATCCACACTTCAGGATGTCCTAGCGCTGATTCTGGATGATGCTCGACGTTGTAACGCTGTTCGCCACATGGAGGTCGTCGTGATGCAGTCTTTTCCGCAATCCCGCCCAGAGAATCGATTCGACAAGGTGGACGTCCTTTCGTTGATCGATCCGGACTGGCTTGAGAACAGCCAGGCGTCGAAACTCGTGCAAATGATGGCGGAATGCGAGTCTGCCGACGATGAGGTTGAAGACGCGTTGCTGGAACCCGCCGGCATCGCGGCCTGAAAGGCGGTGGCCGGCCATGTCAGATGCTTTCACCCTCGCAATGGACGGGTGTTTGCCGCAGTCGTCGAGAAGCCGGTTGGTGCTCGTCACCGGCGCGGCGGGCAACATCGGAACCTACTTCGCCCGTCATAACTCCAGCCGATATCAGTTCCGCCTGATGATTCACAACGAAAAGCACCGCGACGCGCTTTCCGAGTACGGCGACGTGGTGACGGCGGATCTCGGCGACCTGGATTCCCTCAAACACGCTTGCGAAGGGATCGATACCGTCGTCCATCTGGCCGGCGAGGCTTCGCCGAACGCCGATTGGCCCGACTTGGTGAAGGCGAACATCGTCGGCACATACAACCTCTTTGTCGCCGCCAAGGCTTGCGGGTGCAGGCGTGTGATCTACGCTTCAAGCATCCACGCCGTCTCCGGCTATCCCGCCGACGTGCAGGTGAAGTCGAACGATCCCGTCAACCCCGGCGACTTATACGGCGTCAGCAAATGTTTTGGCGAAGCCCTCGCGCGGTACATGGCGGAGCAGGAAGGGCTGAGCAGCATCGTGATCCGCATCGGCGGTTTTCAGCCGCGGGAGGCCGCAAAGGGCGATACGGGCGTATCGATGCTGGATGCCTGGGTGTCGCAGCGCGACCTGGATCAACTCATCCGCCGATGTATTGACGTGGAATCGCTGCAATTCGCGATTTTCAACGGTCTAAGCGACAACCGGTTCAAGCGGCTGGATATTTCCAATGCCCGCGAACTGCTCGGCTATCTTCCTCAGGACGATACGACGCAGGTGAACCAGGAATTGCGGCCGCTGAAGCTGGACGCCCGGGTTTCTTCGCACAGTCTGAAAGATCCAAACCAGAAGAGCGGCGTCGTCGAGCAGGGCGTTCGCGTCGAGTAGCGAGAACCACATTCAGGTGCGGCAGGCCGGCCAAGATTTCCGGCATTTTCAGCCCATTTCGCTGAACAATTCGCGCTGTTATCCCATTTTCACTCAGCCCATAACGACGCCAAAAGCGATGCTGGTGCGAACAGTACGCAGAATTTCCAGCAGATTTGCCGTCTTTCGCGGTCGTCCAGAAAAAACGGTGCGGCGAGTTTTTGCTTGAAAATTCGGGGTTACTTAGCAAAAGTAGCACCGCTTCCAGCTGCTCCGGTAGGGAAATCCCGGAGCGCCCGACGTTTTTTCAACCGAGATACGCACCACGGAAAGGTGTTCCATGTCGCCCCAAGCCGCCGCTTGCTCAGTCGTCGTTTTAGCTGCGTCCATCGCTGTTCCTGCGTTTGGTCAGGTAGCTGCTCCGTTAACCATCACAAATCCATTTCTCGACTTACCTGGCTACGGGATCCAGTGGTCGGATGAGTTCTCTGCCAACGCAACGCTCAAGGAAGAATGGAGCATTCGTAAACCTGGCGAACGGCGTGGCGGATACAACTCAATGGATCAAGTATCGTTGGTCAGCGATGTAGACAACCTGCTGACGCCCAGCTTGAACATGGGGGCGCTCCAACTCACTACGAAGCCGCCAGGGACGGGGGCCGATCCATCCATTCCTTCCAACCTCTACCCCACAGCGATGCTTTCGACTCACCAGAGTGTCGCGTTTACTTACGGCTATTTCGAGGCGAAGATCAAACTTCAGAATAAGACCGGCAACTGGTCTGCATTCTGGCTCCAGTCGGTAGCCAACTCAGACAATATTGGTTTGTCCACACCGAACCCCGGTCTGCTGGGGACCGAAATCGACATCATGGAGCACCGGATCGTCAGTTCCGGCCGCGAGACGAATCACGCTTTGCATTGGAACGGATACCAGACCGGCTATCACCAGACCAAGCACTATAACTCTACAGTGCCTGTCGATCCGGATGGCTTTAACACCTTTGGTCTTCTGTGGACACCAGATTATTACGCGTTCTACATCAATGGCGTGCTGTCCAGAATAACGACCGAGGCGATCTCGCATGCGCCCGAATACCTAATCCTTAGCCTTGAGGTGTCGGATTCAGGATCGTTCAGCTGGGGCGGAACGCCGACGCCAGCCAACTTCCCGGACTATCTTTACGTAGACTACGTTCGCGTTTATCAGAGCGCGAGAAACATCACGGCCATTCCAGAACCGGCCACGTTGGCGCTTGCCAGTACTGCAGTCGCAGCGCTCGGCTTACGTCGTCGTCGGCAGGCGACGTAGCGCGCAGATCAGCAAACGCCCTGATCGCTCGCATTACACGGAATAAAGGATCGGCCCGCGTGAAACTTCACGCGGGCCGATCCTTTATTCCGTGTTGTGCTACGGTTGGATGCGTAGTTTACTGGATGAGCAAGTCGCACCTTCTTATCGATGATACATATCCAAATCGTACCAGAATCCGCTAACGGGAAGTTCTGGATCAGGTATACCATTGGTGTTTGCAAACACTAAGCCCGATGGTGTTGTCCCGTCGCCAGCTGTTGGAGCGAGGTAGCTGGCTTCAATGACCTTATGGGGTACCCAACTGGCAGAGCCGTCAACGAAATAGACGTTGAAGCCCTTTTTGGTATGGCTTGTGGTGAGCGATCGCAACGGTTCTTTCGCACACCAGAGATCAGACAGCATCGCCCGCCAAGCCTCGATTTTGCCTTGCTTAGCCCAGCGAAGGTGGACGTGGTTAGTTGCTCCCGTTCGCCACCCCATTTGATAGCCCACCAATAGACCTGCAACAGAGCGTTGCTGGTATGCCGTGTAGGGACGGACGGAGTAACCGATGCGAGTGTTGTAATCAAAGCTGGGAACCGCCGGGAATGGGTTGACGCCGGTGTTATAGAGATGAAATTCGCTCGTCTGCGTCGGGCAGTAGTAGGCCTGAATGCTCGCATTGGGGCTCGAGGCGCCGATTGCTTCTCCGAGGGGCGTGTAGACCACTGAGGCTGGCCACTGGTAGGTGACCTCAGTCGATGCGGTGCCACGTGTAATATTGCCGAAATCAAGCTCGGGTGACCAAAATAATGGCAGAATGCCACGGTTACTACTGGCGTACAGCATCATCGTAACCCCAAGCTGACGCAGGTTGCTGCGGCATTTGATGATGCGGGCCTGCTCGCGCGCCGAGTTCAGCGATGGCAGCAGGATGGCGATCAGCAACGCGATGATGCCGATGACCACGAGCAGTTCGACGAGGGTAAAGGCGCGATTGGCGCGGACAACGGCGAGGTTGGGGGTTTGATTCGGCATCGTTTGGAGCCTTACATCGCGCACGACGCAGGCCGGGAACGGCTGTTCCACGGACGGCGGACGTGCGCCGGGGTGCTCGGGTACGGGATCAATGGTGCGTCACAGACAAACGGCCGAGCTGCCATGAGGATCGTCGCTCGGCAAAACCGGGAAATTACAACCGTCGCAGTTTATCCATTGTTCGCCTGACCATGCAAAGCAATTTCGCCAGACGCGAGGATATCGGACGTTTGACAAGATCCGGCTGCAAAAAGGGGCGGCTTACTTACTTATTCCGCTGCGATTCCTGGAATCGCCCGTGGCGGCCTTGGTTGCGCTGGTGAAGGAAGTCGACCAGGCGCTTTACCCGGGGGTTGACCCCGTTCATGGCGTCAAATTCCGCCAGCGCGGCGCTGAAGGGCTTTTCCCGGCCGAAGAACAGCTGGCGGGCGGCGGTTTCCAATGCCTCGATCTCCGCGTCCGTAAATCCATGTCGTTTCAGGCCTAATGCGTTGAGGGCGCGAACGCGGTCGGCGCCGTCCACCTTCACGTAGGGGGGCACGTCATGGTGGATGCGGGCATAGCCGGCGATGTAGGCGTATTCGCCGATGGTGACGAAGTGATGAATGCCCACGCCGCCCATCATCGCCACGCCATCGTGGCAATGGACGTGGCCGGCCACCATCACGTTGTTGCCGATGATGCACTTGTCGCCGAATTTCGCGTCGTGGCCGATGTGGCAGTTGACCATCAGCAGGTTGTTCGAGCCCACCGTCGTCACGCCGGTTCCGGTTTCCGTGCCGCACTGAATGGTGACGGCCTCGCGAACCTGATTGTTGTCGCCCATGATCACCCGAGTCGGCCCGCCGCGGTATTTTAGATCCTGCGGCGGCGTCCCGACGACGGCGTTGGGGTAGATGGTGTTGTTCCTGCCGATCGTGGTGTGTCCCAGGACCGTGACGTTGTTGTACAGACGGGTGCCGGAATCGATCACGACGTTCGGCCCGATCACGCAGAACGGGCCGATCTCAACGTCGCTGGCGAGCTGAGCTTTCGGGTCAACGCAGGCTAGTGGGTGGATATTGGGCATTAGTGCTAAGGGCAAGGGGCATGGGGCAAGTAACATTACTTGCGCCCGATTACTTGTGCCCCTGGTTACTCATACCGGTTCCGCATCAACCAACATGAACTTGATGTCCGCCTCGGCGGCGACTTTGTCCAGGACGTACGCGCGGCACCGCACGTGACCCGTCCGGCTCTTCACTCGCACGGCGATCGCTTCCAGGATGAGCTGGTCGCCGGGCACGACAGGGTTTCGCATCTTCACGCGGTCCATGCTGAGCAGCACCGCGAGCTTTCCGGTGTGCTCGAGCTTCTGGCTCAGCAGGATACCGCCAAGCTGGGCGAGCGCCTCCACGATCAGCACGCCGGGCATGATGGGCGTGCCGGGGTAGTGGCCCTGGAAGAAGATGTCGTTGTTCGTGACGTTCTTGATGCCGATGGCGCGGGTATCGCCGTCGATCTCGAGCACGCGGTCGACCAGCAGCATTGGGAAGCGGTGGGGCAGGATGCCCTGAATCTTCCGGATGTCCAGCGCCGCCGTCTCGCGGCCAAGCAGATTCTCGCGCCAGGTGGCGTCGGCGTGCGAGAGCAGCTTCCGCGCCATGAGGTGATTCAACTCGTGCCCCGACTTGTGCGCCACCAGCCGCCCGAAGATCGGCCGGCCGACGAGGGTGAGGTCGCCGATCAGGTCCAGCACCTTGTGTCGGACGCATTCGTCGGGGAAGCGAAATTCGTTTTCCAGCGGCCCGTTGGGGGCGATGACCAGCAGGTCGCTGGTCGTCAAATGCTCGCCAAATCCTCGCTTGCGCAGCTCCGCCGCCTCGTGCTCGAAGACGAACGTGCGCGCCGGGGCCAGCTCTTTGAGAAAATCGTCTTTGCCGAGGTGAAACGCGAACACCTGTCGCCCGATCGGGGCGCCGGCCTCGAAGTCGTAGATGATCTCCAGCCGATCGGTCGGCCCGGGAAGCGCCGCCAGCGTGGCGTCGCCCAGCGTCACCTGAAGCGGCTTCTTGATGATCATCGGTTCGATCGGCCGGTCCTGCTCCACGACGCCTGCGCCGTGCAGCACCTCGATGAAATCGACGCTCGACCCGTCTCCCATCGGGATTTCGCCGGTCTTCGACTCGGAGATGGTGACGGTGGCGTTGTCGATGCCGAGCCCGGTCATCGCCGCCAGCACGTGCTCGACCGTTTCGATCTGAAGCGTGCCGTTCTTGAGACAGGTTCGCCTGGGGCGCTTGACGACGTTGTGGACGAGCGCGGGGATGGTCGCGACCTTTTCCCCCAGCCGCCGGACAAACGTGATCCCCGCCCCGACGTCCGCCGGGGTAAACGTTAATTCCGCCGGCTCACCCGAAAACAGCCCGCGGCCGCGAAGTTGGACTTCCTTCGCAATGGTCTTTTGCAAACGCTCGCTCACAGCGTGCGGAGTATAACGAAAGTTGACGTTAGGTGAATGGCTGCGGCCCGGCATGATCTTCGCAGGGCTGACGCATTATGATAATGACGACCCATTTGATGGATTGTCGATTGCCAAATTGGATGGAATGGCTCAATCGGGGCAATTGCGTCGTTCGATTGAGCGCGCAGGGTGGGATGGAGCTCTGTCAGCACAGTTCGCGCGGCACGGCGGGATTTCCATCCCGCCCTACGTCAGAACAGCTTGAGGTACGGCAGGTCCGTCTTGCCCATCAAGAACTGGTCGATGCGGGCGGCGGCGCAGCGGCCTTCGGAGAGCGCCCAGACGATCAGCGACTGGCCGCGGCGGGTGTCGCCAGCGGCGAAGACGCCGTCGACGCTGGTTTCGTAGTTGTCGTTGACGACGATGTTGCCGCGCCCGTCGAGCTTGAGGCCGAGCTGTTCGATCAGGCCGTTCTTTTCCGGGCCGACGAAGCCCATCGCCAGCAGGCATAGGTCGCACTTCAACTCGAACTCGCTGCCGGGCACCTCGGTCATGTTGAACCGGCCGTCGGCGCCCCTGGTCCACTCGAGGCGGACGGCGTGGAGCGTCTTCACCTTGCCGTCCTCGCCGGTGAACTTCTTGGTGTTGATCGACCAGTCGCGGATTTCCTGGTTGTTGTTCAGCTTGCCGGCGGCCTCTTCGTGGCTGGTGGAGACGCGGAGCGTCATCGGCCAGTAGGGCCAAGGCATGTCGATCGTGCGGTCGGCGGGGGGCTTGGGCAGAAGCTCGATCTGGGTGACCGATTTGGCGCCCTGGCGCACGCTGGTGCCGACGCAGTCCGCGCCGGTGTCGCCGCCGCCGATGACGACGACGTGTTTGTCTTTCGCCAGAATCTGGCCTTCGACGTCGTCGCCCAGGACGACCTTTGTCTGCTGCGGCAGGAAGTCCATCGCGAAGTGCACGCCGTTCAACTCACGGCCGGGCACGGGAAGGTCGCGGGGGGCGGTAGCGCCGATGCAGATGCAGATCGCGTCGAACTCCTTCCGCAGGTCTTCCACCTTCACGTTGAAGCCGACGTTGGCGTTCGTCACGAACTTGATGCCCTCGGCCTCCATCAGTTTCACGCGGCGGTCCACCACCCATTTTTCGAGCTTGAAGTTCGGAATGCCGTAGGTGAGCAGCCCGCCGATGCGGTCGGCGCGCTCGTAGACGGTGACGAGGTGCCCGGCCTTGTTCAACTGCGCCGCCGCCGCCATTCCGGCGGGACCGGAGCCGATGACCGCCACCTTCTTCCCGGTGCGCCTGGCAGGGGGGGTGGGCTTGATGAGGCCGTTTTTCCACGCGTAATCGATGATGTTCCACTCGATCAGCTTGATCGTGACCGGCGTCTTCCAGATGTTGAGGGTGCAGGCTTCTTCGCAGGGGGCGGGGCAGACCTGGCCGGTGAACTCGGGAAAGTTATTCGTCTTCAGCAGGACATCCAGCGCCTCTTTCATTCGCCCGCGATATACGAAATCGTTGAATTCGGGAATGATGTTGCCCAGCGGGCAGCCATTGTTGCAGTAGGGCACGCCGCAGTCCATGCATCGGGCGCCCTGCGTGCGCAACTTATCTTCAGGCATGGGGTTGTAGACGTCCGAGTAGTCCAGGATGCGCAGGTCGACGCTGCGGCGGGTGGGCATTTCGCGGACGAATTCTTTAAAACCAGTAGGCTTTCCCATGTCCTCTTCACCTCACGATAGGAAGTTGTGCCCCGTTCGCCGAACGGGGAGGGGAGTTATATCACGCCCAACCAACGCTGAATAGAGAGACGTTTGGCCGCCGAAGTTTCCCCGGCTGGGCGGCCGATGCCACTGGCAACGAGCCCGGCGCGCCTTTACGATGTCGGGCTCGACCGCGAGAGAGAGAAAGAGAACCGCATCATGGCAATCAACCGTCCGCATTCGTCCATTGTCACAGACGGCCCGAAGCGCGCCCCGCAGCGCGCCTTCTTCCGAGCGATGGGGCTCGGCGATTCCGACATCTACAAGCCGTGGGTGGGCATCGCCTCCACCTGGAACGAGGCCACGCCGTGCAACATCACCCTCGACCGCCAGGCCAAAAGTGCCAAGCGCGGCGTTCAGGAGGCCGGCGGCACGCCGCGGGAATTCGTGTCGATCGCGGTGTCGGACGGCATCGCGATGGGCCACGAGGGCATGAAGTCGTCGCTGATCAGCCGCGAGGTGATCGCCGACTCGATCGAGCTGATGATGCGCGCCCACGGCTACGACGCGCTGGTGGGCCTGGCGGGATGCGACAAGTCGCTCCCCGGCACGCTGATGGCGATGGCGCGGCTGGACGTGCCCAGCGTTTTCCTTTACGGCGGCACGATCATGCCCGGCAAGTTCCAGGGCCGCGACGTGACGATCGTGGACGTCTATGAGGGCGTCGGCGCCCACGCCATGGGCAAGATGACCGACGAGGAACTGTATGAACTCGAATGCAACGCCTGCCCGACCGCCGGCAGTTGCGGCGGGCAGTTCACGGCGAACACGATGGCGTGCGTCGCCGAGGCGCTTGGCCTGGCGCTTCCCGGATCGGGCTCGCCGCCGGCGATCGAGGAAACGCGCGACAAGGGGGCTTACGAGGCCGGCAAGGCGGTCCTGGCGCTGATGGAAAAGGGCATCTCCGCCCGGCAGATCCTCACCCGCAAGGCGCTCGAGAACGCCGTCGCCATCGGCGCGTGTACCGGCGGGTCGACCAACATCTTCCTGCACCTGCCCGCGATCGCCCATGAGGCGGGCATCGAACTGACGCTGGAGGAGATCGACCGCATCTGCCACCGCACGCCGCACTTCGTCGATCTCATGCCCGGCGGCAAGTACACCGCGTACGACATCTATAAGGTGGGCGGCACGCAGGCGATCCTCAAGGCCCTGCTCGACGCCGGCCTGCTGCACGGCGACTGCCTCACCGTCACCGGCAAGACCCACGCCGAAAACCTGAAGGACGTGAAGGTGCCCGGCGCCGAGCAGGACGTCATCCTGCCGGTGAACAAGCCGATCCGCCCGACCGGCGGGCTGAAGATGCTGAAGGGCAACTTTGCCCCAGAGGGCTGTGTGATCAAGGTCGCCGGCATCAAGAACCTGAAGCACCGCGGCCCGGCCGTCTGCTTTGACAGCGAAGAGTTGTGCATGGAGGCGGTGCAGGCGCAGAAGATCAAGAAGGGCGACGTGGTCATCATCCGTTACGAAGGCCCGCGCGGCGGGCCCGGCATGCGCGAGATGCTCGCGACGACCGCGGCGATCTACGGCCAGGGGCTCGGCTACGACGTCTGCCTCATCACCGACGGCCGGTTCTCCGGCGGCACGCGCGGGCTGTGCATCGGCCACGTGGGACCGGAAGCGCAGGTCGGCGGGCCGATCGCGCTGGTCAAGGATGGCGATATCCTCTCCATCGACGCCGACGTCGGCACGATCACGCTCGAGGTCAGCGACGAAGAGCTGGAAAAACGCCGTGTCGCCTGGAAGGCCCCGAAGCACAAGTACGACCGCGGTGTGCTGGCGAAGTACGCACAACTCGTCGGCCCGGCCTGCCGCGGCGCTGTGACGTCGTAACGGCGATTGCCGATGCCAATCGTGGATTGGGGTTATTCCACCCCCAATTGGCGATCAGCAATCCTAACAGACCGCTATAGTTCCGTTGCCGTCCACTTCGACCGCAGGGCGAATAATTCTGCACATTGTGACAGGATCGGTTCCACCGCGTCGAGCGGCAGCATCGTGGCGACGTCGCTTTTGGCGTTCTTCGGATCAGGATGGCATTCGAGGAACAGGCCGTCCACGCTGCCGGTGGCGATGGCGGCGCGGGCGAGCAAGGGGGAGAAATGCGGGTTGCCGCCGCTCTGCGTTTTCTGGGCTGCGGGCTGCTGCGTGCTGTGGGTGATGTCGAACACGATCGGACAGCCGAAGGATTTCATTTCCGCCAAGCCCGTGAAGTCGTTCACCAGCCGGTTGTAGCCGAAGAACGTTCCCCGCTCGCAAAGCCAGACGGATGAGTTGCCGGTCGAGCGGATTTTCTCGACGGCGTTGCCCATCTCCAGCGGCGACATGAACTGGCCCTTCTTCACGTTGATCGTACGCCCTGTTCGGCCGCAGGCGAGTAGAAGATCGGTTTGCCGCGCCAGGAATGCCGGCACCTGCAACACGTCCACCACCTCGGCAACGGCGGCGGCCTGTTCGGGTTCGTGGATGTCGGTCAGCACCGGTAGGCCAAGCTGGTCCTTGATGCCCTTCAGCACCGCCAAGCCGTCGTCCAGTCCCGGCCCGCGGAAGCTCGATCCGCTGGAACGGTTCGCCTTGTCGAAGCTGGCCTTGAACACGTACTGAATGCCAAGCTTGTCGCACACCGATTTCACGTGCGACGCGATCGTGAGGCACAGGTCCTTTGATTCGATCACGCACGGGCCGGCGACGACGAACAGGCGCTTGGGGTCGAGTTGAAGTGGGGAATGCATGTTCAGCGAACGATAAAGGCGACGCTGCTGTCCAGCAAGCGGATGTGGACGGGCGTTGATCCGGCGTGATCGCCATCTACCTGCACCGGCACCGGCGCGCGACTCGTCACCCGCACTTCGCGGCCGGTGGTGTAAACGACACCGGGGGCGTCGTGATGCTTGCCGACGAGCGTCAGCATCGATAGCCGGAGCAACTCGTTTCGCGTTTCGCACGGCATTACGCAGACGTCCAGCCGTTGGTCGAAGGAACTGGCGCGGTCGAGTACCGGAAAGCCGGTTCCGTATTCCGGCACGTTGCCGATGTAGACCTGCGCAGGCTTCTCGTCATGGACGATCGTGCCGTCGACCTCGACGGTCAGCGGCGTGAAATCGTAATCGTTCAGCGAGGCCAGAATGGGGGTGACATACGACAATTTGGTGATTGGTCCGGCGCGCGTGTCGGACAGACGCTTGACGACGCTGGAATCGAATCCGCAGCTCGCCATCAACAGAAACAGCGATTCATTCGCGACGGCGGTATCGACTTTCAGCAACTTTCGGGCGCGCAGGAGATCGACGATGTCCCGCTCAAGCGTATCGCGCGCATAGGCGAGTTTCAGGTGCTGTTGCATGAGGTTGGCGGTGCCCATGCCCATGACGAGCACCGGCGGCACGTGGTCCGGGCCGACAAGCTGTGCGACGCGTTCGATGACGGCTCGCAGCGTTCCGTCGCCGCCGATGACGATCATCGCGTGGATGCCGGCGGGATCATAAAAGGTGCGGAGCGTGGAAGGGTGGTCGGTGATCTGCTCCGCGCGCCAGCCGGCGTTTTCGATCGCGGGGGCAAGCTGATTGGCGATCGCCACCCCGCGCCCGCGGCCGGAGGTGGGGTTGGAGAAAATGATGACTCGGTCCGCTGCCATGCCCGATCGTATGCGTGCCTTATCCGACGGGCAGCACCGCCTGAGGTTGTTCGTTTGCCGTATCGCGGAAGATTTCGCCGTCCTGTAGCCAGATCGTTCGTTGGGCGCGCTGGGCGACGCCGGGATCGTGCGTGACGAGAACGATCGTCGTGCCGGCCTTATGCAGGTCGTCGAAGATCTGCAGGATCTGCTGGCCGGTCTTGCTGTCGAGGGCGCCGGTGGGCTCGTCGGCGAGGAGGATGAGCGGGTCGTTCACCAGCGCCCGGGCAATGCACACGCGCTGCTGCTGCCCGCCGGAGAGCTGCATCGGGCGGTGATCGCCGCGTTCGCCGAGGCCGACGCGTTCGGTGAGCGCCTGCGCCTTCACGTGCCGCTCCGCCGGCCGCATGCCTTGGTAGAACATGGGGACTTCAAGGTTTTCCAGGACGGTCAGCTGCTGAATGAGATTGAAGTTCTGGAAGACAAAACCGATCGACCGACTGCGGATTTCCGAGAGTTGGTCGTCGGGCATGGTGCTGACGTCGTGTTCGCCGAGGATGTAGGTGCCGTGGGTGGGCTGGTCGAGGCAGCCGAGGATGTTCATCAGCGTCGATTTGCCCGACCCGCTGGCGCCCATGATCGCCAGGTACTCTCCCTTACGGATACGCAGGCTGACGCCCTTCAGGGCATACACCTCGACGTCCGTTCCGGGTTTACGATAAATCTTCCAGATTTCGCGGATGTCAGCGACGTACTCAATCATGACAAAGGGCGAGTATAGCGGGGAACCGGCCAAACTGCGGGGGAGG
>JBBCIV010000056.1:0-2200 GCA_037189665.1 Phycisphaerae bacterium
CAGAAGTTGTGCTTAACGGTGCCGCGGATGGTCAGGTCTTCGCCGCTGGCAGCGGGAAGCTCCTGCTCCCGCTTCTTCGCCTCGTTGGCGCCGTACAGCAGCTCAAGCCCAAAATCCATCTTTGGGAGAACGCCGAGGCGGCCGAGACCCGGGATGCGAACCTCAGTGCCAGAATTCGGGCTGTCGACCTGGGCGGCGGGCGGGGTAAGGTCGAGACCCGGCTCGAGGGGTGCAGCAGCCTTGGTGTCGGAGGGCGGTGCAACGGACGCGGCTCCGCCTTCCTCCTGGAAGGCAAAGGCAGAGGTACCGGCCAAGGCCAGCGCCAATCCCATTGCGATATACCCAATCCGGCTCATTTTCCTACCCGCAGTGCCTGCTGACTCGCGAAGATGATGCTTCCCCCTGCTTGTGACAAGAATGTTCGCGCATCGTTAAGCGCCGATGAACGTTTCCGGCCCCGAGTGTGGTTGCCCTGCCATGTGGCCCCCGCGTCACAGGCCTCCAAGACCGCCTCCGGGCCGCCATCTTACCCTTCTAACGGCTTGAAATCGCCAAATTTTCCTCGCGCATCCCGCGTGCATTGCCAGCGCGGCTTCCCCATCGCCCCCCATTAAGTTTTCCACAGGGCTCAGGACGCGCGGCATCCCAACAGAAAAGGGGCGCCCAGACGGGCACCCCTTCCCTCGCAGATCGGGAGATCGCTTTAGAACTTGATCATCGCACCGCCGATGACCGTCTGGAAGTCTTCGGTCGGGACGTGAGCACCAGCCGCGTCCGTGAGGTCGGCTTCATAGTGCTTGTAGTGCAGGTAGAAGTTCATCGCCGCAGCCGAGACTTCCTGGTTGAGGCCAACCTCGAACATGTCGACTTCGACGTAATCGGCAGCAGCCGAGTTCCGGCCCGCATCGCGGTGCTGGTAGCCACCGAACACGGTCGTCTTGCCGAGCGAGTTCCACTTCTGCTCGATACCGGCCTGGACCAGCCAATGGACGTTCTCGTCAGAGCCGCCAGCGAGTTCGCGGCGGAGGTCCCAGCGCACGCCGTAGCCACCGGTGACGAAGATGCCGCTCGGCGTGTGCATGATGCTGCCCGACATGCCGAGCTCTTCGCACTGCGCGTCCGAGGGAGCCACAGACGTACATTCCTCGTCGGTCATCGTCATTTCGGCATAGCCGATGCCGGCCTCCATCTCGAAGGCACCGATTTCACCAGCGTAGCGGAGCGCCACGCCCCAGATGTCGTCTTCGCCCCAGTGCGCCGAAGCCGCGAAGCCTGCGAACTCAGGGGTGTCGTAACGGACCAGGTTGCCACGCGAGCCTTCACCGGGCTCACGGTTCTGGATCAGCACGTCCCAACGGACACCCGAGCCGCGAACGATGAAGTCGCTCGGGAAGTCGAAGATGTCGTTGGTCGAGAAGTGGCCGATGTTCGCCGTCTGCGACTGCATGATGCCGTCGTGAGCCATGCTGGTCTGACCGACGGTGACTTCACCGTACGTCTTGGAGCCCAGCGTCCACGACGAGTGACGCAGGTCGAACGAGTTGCCGCCCGTGCCGAGGTTGTTGTCGCTCATGAGCTGCTGGTTCGCCGCGCGCACGCCGATCTCGAGGCGATACTCGGCGTACAGGTCGCTCGTGATCGACGCCTTGCCGCGGAAGCCGAAGCGCGTGCGCGAGCTGTCGTTCGTCATGTTGTAGACGTTGGTCTCAACGCCGTCGTCCCACCAGCCGATCGCTTCGTTCACGTGACCGTAGATCGACAGCGAGACCTTCCGGTTGCCCTTGCGGGCCGTCGTAGCCTCAAGTTCGGCGATGCGCTCCTCAAGATCCGCGCAGCAATCGCCGCCGAGATCGGCAGCTTGGGCCGATGCGCCCCCTACCAGCAGAAAGCCTGCCGCTGCGAGCAGCGACATCCGTCCCGCCGACATCCTCAATCCCCCAACCATGCCCAGTTCCTCTCGAACATCGCTCAGCCGACTGGCCGAGCACCTGTGTTTTGACCTTACCCACTCAGTGACGCCGAACAGATGCAACACCATCCGCCTTCCGAACCACCGTGGACGAGGCGAGATAAACTCAAGGCTTGCAGACCAGTAAATAAGAAAAGCTTGTATGACAGTTTTGATACTACTCGTCGTGATGCGTTGGCCACGAGCGTTTGTCGAAGGGCTATTCGCCGCTCTACTTAAATGACGGTTTTA
>JBBCIV010000057.1:0-5641 GCA_037189665.1 Phycisphaerae bacterium
TGGATTTCTGACATCCCCCGCTGATCGCCGGCCATACGTGACGTGTAGGTGAGCGGAGATTGGCTTGACAGGGAAAGACTTGGATTGAGAATCAGTCTCACGAGGATGACCCTATGAAAAAGCGTGGTTTATTGGCGGCAATGGCAGCAGTGGTGGCGATGGTGAGCGTCGGCGCGTCGATGGCGCAGGCGGAAGATCCGAAAGAGATCGTCTTCATCTTCCAGAAACAGAAAGACCCCGCCAAAATCCAGGCCGACGCCGACAAACTGGCCTCGCGGCTCAGCACAGAGGTGGGCGTGCCGGTGAAGGCGATCGTGCCAGGCGACTACTCGGCCTCGGTGCAGGCGTTGGTCAGCAAGAAGGCCGATTTCGCCTACGTCAGTTCGCTGCCGTTCCTGCTGGCGCGGCGCGACGGCAAGGCGACGCTGCTTCTGGCGGAAGTCCGCCGCGATGCGGCGGGCACGGAGCGCACGGAATATTCGTCGCTGTTCGTCGTCGCAAAGGATTCGCCCATCCAATCCGTCGATGAACTGCTGAAGAAGACCAAAGAGCTGCGCATGTGCTTCACCAGCCCCACCTCCACGTCGGGCTACATCATGCCGTACTACCGCATGGTGAAGGAAGGCGTGCTGGAGAAGCGCCAAGACCCGAAGACGATCTTCCAGTCGGTGTCGTTCGGCGGCGGATATTCGCAGGCGCTGGAGCAGATCCTCGCCGGCCGGGCGGACGTCGCGTGCGTGAGCGATTATGTGCTCGAAGGCGCCCGCGTCGATAACTACCTCAACGCCGAGCAGCGAGAAAAGCTCCGCATCGTCGGCAAGACCGACGGCGTGCCAACACACCTCATCTGCGCCCGCGACGGGCTAAGCGACGAACTGAAGTCGAAGATGAAGGCGGCGCTCCTGAAGGTGTCGGCCGAGGAGCCGGAACTGCTGGCGGACGTGTACGGCGCGTCGGCGTTCAAGGAAGTGGACGAACAGCAACACGTCCAGCAGGCGATCGACGCGATCGATTTCATCGGCCTGCCGATCGAAGGCCTCGCGAAGTAATCCTCGTGCGCCTCCCCCCAAGCCGTCCTGCAACTTACGATGACCGCACTGGCGATCGACCCTCCTGCCACGCCACCGCCGACGCCTGACGCGGCAGCGGAATTGTGCGCGGCGGGAATGGTGTATCCCGGCGGCGTGGCGGCGCTGCGGGAGACCGACCTGCGGATCGAGCGCGGCGCGCACGCGGTCGTGCTCGGCGCGTCGGGATCGGGCAAGACCACGCTCCTGGGCCTGCTGTCCGGGCGGCTGAAGGCGACGAGCGGGTCGGTCGTCACGCGGGGGCGAGTCGCGGTCATCTACCAGGATTTGCGGCTCATCAAGCAGCGGACGGCGCTGGCGAACGTGCTGGATGGGGCGCTCGTGCGGCATTCGGGTATGCGATCGCTCCTGCCCGCCCCGCGGGCCGAAGTGAGACGCGCGACGGAACTGCTCACGCGCGTCGGCCTGCCCCACCGATTGCACACCAGGGTGGGCAAGCTGTCCGGCGGCGAACAACAGCGCGTCGCGATCGCGCGGGCGCTGATGATGGACCCGCAGATCCTGCTCGCCGACGAACCTGTCGCCGCGCTGGACAACGCCAACGCCAGATCAATCATGCGGCTGCTCCGCGACCTGCAACGTGAACGCGGGCTTACGCTCGTCACCGTGCTGCACGACTGCGCGCTCGCCGAGGAGTTCGGCGACCGCGTGCTCGGCTTCGAGTCGGGCATGCTCATCCACGACGAGCGCCCGCGCGAAGACGCGGACGCCCAACCAGCCACCGGCCTGCGAGGGTTCCGGCGGTTCGAGCCGTGCCAGACGTGCGAGGTCCTCACCGCGACGGCTCACCGCGACGGCCAGAACGGATCGCCGGCGCCGGCACTCCAGCCATCGCCGGCGTTGCGACAGGCGTTGTGGACGGCGCTGGCAGCGGGATTGCTGCTGGCGGCAGTCGTGTGGTGTGCTGCCGGGCTCAACATCACCCCACGGGCAAGCGAAGGGGCGATCGGCAACATGATCGACTTCGCCCGCAGGCTGTTTCCGACGACGGCGGCGCAGTGGAACGGCATTCCCTGGGTACAGCTTGGCGAGGCGATGTGGCGAACGGTCCAGATGGCGTTCCTGGCGACGGTGGTCGCCTGCCTGATCGCGCTTCCGCTCAGCGCCGTGGCGGCAAGGAACGTCGCGCCCGGCATCGTGGTCGCCGGAGCGCGGCTGCTGCTCAACTGCATCCGCGCCACGCCCAGCATCATCTGGGCGATCCTGTTCGTCGCGGCGGTGGGACTGGGCGAGCTGGCGGGCGTGCTGGCGCTGGTGATGTACTCGCTGGGGTACCTGACGAAGTTCTTCTACGAACATTTCGAGGCCGTCGATCCCGGCCCGCCGGACGCGCTGCGGGAAATCGGCGCGGGGACGGCGGCGCGGTTCTGCCGCGCGGTCTGGCCGGCGAGCCGGGCGCCGGTGCTCAGCAGTTGCCTGTTCATGTTCGAGTACAACGTCCGCTCCGCCAGCGTGTTCGGCATCGTCGGCGCGGGCGGGATCGGCTACGAGCTGATGCTCCACAAGGATTGGGGCAACTGGCACGTCATCGGGCTGATCGTGCTGATGCTGATCGCCGTGGTGCTGGTGCTGGACGCCGTCTCCACCCGCCTGCGCGCCAAGCTCGTGCGGGCCTAACGTCTCTTCACAGCCGACCTTTGAAAGCCAACGCCGAAACCGCGTGCAATGCAGTGAGCATTCGCGCTATCCTCCGCCTAGCCTCGCCGCACTACCGGCGTATCTGCCGAGCGATCAACGGAAGAATCGCCAATCCCAGCAGCCCTAACGACGCCGGTTCCGGAACAGGTGAATACGTCGCAATGCCGGTTGGCATTGTGGAAAATCCACCAGCACTTCCAGTGGACGTGTCAGCCACGACCAACCTGATTTCAGCCGTTCCGGCACTGACAATTTCATAGGTAACCAGGAAATCCGTGAACGCATCCCCGCTATGGGTCGCGTAAAACAGCCCATCCAGTATCCCGCCCACGGAGATGTAGTCCGGCTGGCCATCCACAAAGCGAATGCCGGCGCCGATGTTCCCGTTGGCGACGCTGAACGTCACGCCGCCGAAGGTGTCGGGCGTTAGCGTGACCGAAAGCGTTCCCGGAACGGGCGATACAATTTCGGTCCCCGTGCCCGTGATGGTTCCAAAATCCGCCTGGAACGCAAAGCTCCCGCTCCAGGCGTTGCCGGGAATGACCGGCGCGTTACCGGGAATGAACGGCCCGACGTTTGGCGACGCGAACGTGCCCGAGACGTTGTAGACTGATGCCCGCGTTGACGAGCACACAAAAAAACAAAACACCGCAATAATTCTTATGTATATCATTATCATTTCCGTCTTCATCATTGTGGTAACAGAGGCGCTGTTACGCCTAAATAAAAAGAATTTATCCGCGGTTCACGTTTCCCTTCGCTCTGATTCGACGTCGTCGCGCCACTAGGCTGAATATAACCAATGCACCAAGTGACGTGGGTTCCGGAACAACCTTCGCCCAGAGCAAGGCTTCATCACGACCGGTAGCATTGTTGAAACCGTAGCCTGCGACGAATATTGTGTTTCCGTCGCTCCAGATATCGCGAGCCACGGTATTCCCCCAAGAGCCGCTCAAGGCGAGTGAAAGGTCTACGGCCGAATCGGCAGTGCCGCTCCACAGAACAGCGTGTTGAACGTCATCAAACGTGGCATATCCCACCTGCAATCCATCGTGAACACCGTAAGCTTCAGAGCTTGTCGCCTCGGCCGGATTGATATCAACCCATGATTCAGCAGTCCCGCGCCATAAACTGGCATGTCGTACATCGATGGACCCGACAAATCCCACTTGCTGCCCATTATGAATGGCGAAAGCTGCTGATCCAGGTACATCATAATCTGGATGGAGATCTACCTCCGACTCGGCGGTTCCGCTCCACAATCTGGCTCGTTGACGCCACCCATTCTCGGCGTTGGTGAAGTCGGCGTATCCCACTTGTACGCCATCATGAACAGCTAAAGCGACGGAGCGTGTAAAGCCGCTGAGATCCACATATGATGTTGCCGCCCCACCCCAGCTCGTAGCTAAGGAAAAAGTAGAGTAATCGCCCTCCAAAAGGATATTGCCTGCCTGTTGGCCATTATGGATGCCATAGACCGTCGATCCTCTTATATCACTACCAGTTGGGTGAAGATTGACAACTGATGTTGAGATTCCGCTCTCCCATAAGCTGGCGCGAGCGTAGCTAGTGCTGTCATTCTGAACGTACCCAACTGCTTGCCCATTATGAATCCCGTAAGCCTGTGATGCCGCGGCCCCACCAGGATGAAGGTTTACCCACGACAACGAGGTTCCATACCATAAACTGGCACGAAAGCCACTGCTACTGCCGAAGACTGCATTCCCTACCTGCTGGCCGTTGTCGGTGCCATAAGCTCGCGATGACAATGCGCCTTCGGGATGCAGATTCGTGATGATCCACTGAGAGTGGGCAACATCCTGTAACCCGACAGACAAAACCAAGGCGATCATTAATCTATTCACTGCATTTCTCCTGCCCCTGATGGGATAACCACATTCGCTACACAATAAGACAATTTATGTGGATAAAAAGACTGACTATGCACTCGATTTGTTTATCGCCAACGCCGACGTAGCAAATTCATGGTTCCCAATACCATCAGGCTCAGGCTTGCCGGTTCGGGAATAACTTCGACGACACCGAAAGTCGCGAAAAACTGTGAACCTGAGTTTGGCACGTCATCCCATGCAGCTGCTACCGCCCCTGGATATGCGTTTGTCTGACCGATTATGTAAACGTAATTCCCCCATATCCCATCGCCAGGCTCATTGGGATTCCAATTGGTGTATGTGACTGTATCTCCGCTTGACCAAGCAAATGATCCTTCGGATGCCATGTCATTCAGACCAATCCACAGACCACGATCACCTAAGGCGAACGTCGAGTGAACGAACGCATTTTCTGCGGCGTCATCTATGGACGCGAGATGCCCGCCAAGCGTTACCGCTTCAGCTTCGCTGGCCGTCCAAGTGTTTTGAGACAGCAGATAATAGGTATGTCCATTTTCCGGATTAACAACTGGTCCAGAAATAATCGCGCCGAGCGTCGGCGCGGCGAATGCGGACACGACGAGCGCAATGTACTCCACCTTCATTTTCCTACCTTTCTGATATCTGTCGCGATAATAAGAATGTTAATCAAATAAAGTTAACCAATAGCTGATATTCCGAGTAGTATCGTAGTCGGACCATCGCTACAATATACCCCTCATTTATGGGGTACTCTGATGAACCGCTATTGCGTGCCCCTACCTGCGCTTCGACGTGTCCCACGAAATGCGACGCCGGCGAAGCGCCACGGCGACACCAATGAGGCCGAGTGCGGCCGGCTCGGGAATTGGTGTGATTGAGACTGCATCGAGAGCCAGGTCAACAGCTTCAGTGGCACTCGAAGTGTCTTCAAAATACACTCGTGCAGACGTGGAAGGTGCGATAAAATTTAGCGTATGCACACTCCAGCCTCCTGTAGTTGCGCCGAAGGTGGTGGCTACGAGCGAATTGCTAGTAGTCGGA
>JBBCIV010000058.1:0-16108 GCA_037189665.1 Phycisphaerae bacterium
GGCTATCAACTGCACGGTCATCAAGCCGAATATTTTTGAATAGGAGCCCGTAGCCGGGAGCCAGGAGTCAGGAGTGAAAAGAAGAAGGTTTGTTCTTCTGGCTCCCGACTTCTGGCTCCTGGCTCCTTCCCCATGATTACCAAAACCGTCATCCCCGCCGCTGGTTTCGGAACGCGCATGTTGCCCGCCGCCAAGGCGATTCCGAAGGAAATGTTGCCGGTTCTCGATAAGCCGACGATCCAATACGTCATTGAAGAGGCCGCCGGGGCGGGCGCGGTGGACGTGTTGCTCATCGTCTCACGCGACAAGAAGGCCGTGGAAGACCACTTCGACCGCCATCCCGAGCTGGAAGCACGACTTGCGGCCGGCGGGAAGACGGCGCTGATCCAGTCGATCCTGTCGCTTCAGGAACGCATTCGCGTCCACGCCCCCCGCCAGCTCGACCAGCGCGGGCTTGGCCACGCCGTGTTGCACGCGCGGGAACACGTCGGCAACAACCCGTTCCTCTGCTCCCTCGGCGACACCATCTTTTCCGGCGCCGATGTCACGCCCGCGCAGCAACTTATCGACGCCTACAAGAAGTACGGCACCACCATCATCGGCCTGGAAGAAGTGGCGCCCGAAAAAGTCGAGCGCTACGGCATCGTCGGCGGAGAAATGCTGTCCGAAGGCGCGATTCGCATCAACACGCTGGTGGAAAAGCCGAAAAAAGAAGGAGCTCCCTCGCGACTCGCCATCGCCGCACGCTACGTGCTGACGCCCGACATCTTCACCTGTATCGATCAGACGCCGCCGGGCAAGGGCAATGAGATTCAGCTGACCGACGCGATCAAAATCCAGCTCAACAACGGCCCGATTCACGGCGTGGTGCTCAAATCGAAACGCCACGACATCGGAAATCCGATCGACTGGCTGAAGACGAACCTCATCTACGCAAGTCGCGATGCCGAAACGTGGAAGCAGATCGCGCCGCTCCTCAAGACGTTGACGCAATCATGAACACACGGCGACGATCGCGCGCGCGCACGTTATCGTGACGCTTCATTCCTGTCGAGAATGAACAATCGTGTTGACTCATGCGAGATGCTTGCTAGATTCTAGTGCATCAACTTTGCTTTGACTGATCAGGCCGGAGGCGGTGGCTCCTCTCCGGCCTGATTCTTTTTCACCTCTACGCTCCATGCCGATTCAGAATCCGGAACAGATTGATCCACGAATCGTCACGAATCCGCACGAATGAAAACGAAGGCATCGAACTCGAAGCGGGCGCGGACCGTGCCACGACATGATTTTCTTCGCTTGGCCAACCGGTGGCTCACGCGTTTCTTGTCCGCATTTTCATTCGTGTCGTTTCGCGAAGATTCGCGGATTTTTCACCGCTTCCGCGCGATGAAGTCGTTCAGATCCTTCACCGTGAACGCGTTGATCACATCCGCCGCCGTCGCGCCGGCGCGGCGGGCGACGGAGACGCCCAGCGACATCTGCCTGAACTCCGGCGTGGAGTGGGCATCGGTGTTGATCGACAATTTCACCCCCGCCTGCAACGCGCCACGGGCATTCACGTCGTTCAAATCCAGCCGCGGCCAGCCGGCGTTGATCTCCAGCGCCACCCCGACGCTCGCCGCCCGCGCGAAGAGTTTCTCGAACTCCGGCGACAACCCCGCCCGCGAGTTGATCAGCCGCCCCGTCGGATGGCCGATCACGTTCACATAACGGTGCTCGATCGCCCGCAACAGCCGATCCGTCGCCTTCGCCGGCTCCTGTTTCAGTGACACGTGCGGCGATGCGACGATGAAATCGAGTTCCGCAAGAATCGCATCTTCGTAGTCCAGCGACCCGTCCACCAGGATGTCCACCTCGCACCCCGCCAACACCAGGATGCCCTTGTACTTCGCCGCCGTCTTGCGAATCTGCGCCGCGTGCTTCAGCAACCGCTCGGCGGACAAGCCGTTGGCGATCACCTGACTTTTGGAATGATCGGTAATCGCGAGCGCCGTATACCCCAGCGCCAGGGCGGCCTCGATCATCTCCGCGATGCTGTTCTGCCCGTCGGATGCGGTGGTGTGGGTGTGAAGATCGGCCTTGATCTGCTCAAGTTTGATCAGGTCGGGCAGTTTGTGCTGCGCGGCCAGCTCCACTTCGCCTCGGTCTTCGCGCAATTCAGGCTCGATGTAGTCGAGGCCGAGCGCGCGATAGATATCCACTTCCGATTTCGACGCCACCGCCGCCGATGCCGGCGGCTTTCCCGTCTCCTTTTTGGCTTTGTCGTAGTCGTCGAGCTTGTAGAGGCCCCATTCGTTCAGCGTAAGGCTTTTATCCAGCGCCAAGCCGCGCAGTCTGACGTTGTGTTCCTTCGATCCGGTGAAATACTGGAGCGCCGCGCCGAAATGATCGTCGGGGACGATGCGCAGGTCGACTTGCAGGCCCGACGCCGTCAGGACTGATCCTTTCGTTTCGCCCTGTCCAAGCACCTTCGTCACTTCCGGGAGGCTGGCGAACGCATTCGTCACCGCTTGTCCGTCGGCCTTTGGCTTGAGCGAGGCGAGGATATCCACGTCGCCGATGGTTTCCTTCCATCGACGCAGGCTGCCCGCCACTTCCGCCCGCAGCACGCCGGGGATGGCGCGAATCTGCTCCAGCATCGCCTGCGACACCGGCAGCACCTCTACCAGCCCTTTACGCCCTCCCGCCGCCGCCAGGAGCGCAATGCCGTCCTTGATCGCCTGGATCTTCTTCTCCCCCACGCCCTTCAGCCCCGCCAGCCTGCCCTCGTCGATCGCCTTTTTGAGTTCGTCGATGCTCGTCACGCCGCGTTCTTTCCAGAACAGCGCGATCGTCTTCGGCCCCAGCGACGGGATCTGCATCATCGGGATCAGCCCGGCCGGGATCGTCGCCTTCAGTCCCTCGATGTCCGGCGACGATCCGGTCCGCACGTAATCCTCAATGATCTTCCGCGACGACTTGCCGATGCCCGTCATCGTCGCGATCGACCCGTCCTCCACCGCTTTGCGGATATCGACCGTCATGTCCCCCAGCAGTCGCCCCACCTTGCTGAACGCGATCGCCTTGAATACCGGCTCCCCCCTGATCTCCATCACGGCGGCGGCGGTCTTGAACAGGTCGGCGAGGTCGTGGTTGATCGACATGCCGGCATCTTATCTTTCCGCGGCATGAGCGTCCCGCTCGCGGGGGAAATAGGTGGGCCTCGGAGACGCAGAGGCACAGAGGAAGAAGAGACGGAAGCCACCCCATTTACTGCCACGCAGCCCTATCGGGCAGGCAATAGAAACGGCACGGAAAAGTTCTGCTGTGAATCGACGACGTTCACATATGTAAAACGGAATCCACCGTGCATGCCGTCGGTAACGTCACGGGACACTTCAAACGTGTATGGCGAATTCGCCCCATTGACGACCTCCACAAACCGGTGCGTCACGTTTCGCGTCCCGTCGGGCAGATCGCTCAGCGGACCGAGATCGTGCTCGTCGCCAAGCAATGCCGGGCCGCGGACGATCAGCAACACCCCGCTCCCCCCGCGAACGAGATCGGTAGTGAATCCGTAGCTTTTGTCCTCAACGCCACTCCCAAGCAGGAATGAGCCGGACGTCGCACGGTCGTTCCCACCGCCACCATGGATAACGCTGACTCCTTTACCGCCGTCGGCAAAATCGTCACCGGGGCCTGCATCGATGTAGTCGTCGCCGTCATTGCCCGCAATCGTGTCGTTGCCGTGGCCGCCGAAGATCGTGTCGTTCCGCGCCCCGCCGCCGACGCGGTCGTTCCCCGGGCCGGCGTCGATGCTGGCGCGGATGGGCAGATTCGGGCTGACGATGATCGAATCGTCGCCGCGAAGCCCGTAGATGCGGATGGTTTTCACCGCCCCCAAGTCGAACGCCGTCTGTACGCCATTGTCGTGCACCACGAACTGCCGCCGGCCGGCCGCGATCGCGATGTCGTCGCCGCGATCCGTGCCGACGATCGTCAGCACGTTGCCCGATAGCGTAGCGGAAAGGTGTCGACGTGTTTCCAATTGTTCGATCATACGGCCCCTTGGTTATCACCATCATAAATGACGCCGACAAGCCCGGCGAATTGCGACATGCGTTTCGCTTGTCGCGCCGGCGCGTCGCCGATGCCGACGCGCGATCCGCCGTGACGCGGGTGCGAAGCCTGCAAGAAGATGAACTGATCATCGAAGCGCAGAGGCACGGAGGAAAACGCCGCGCCGCATCTGGCATGCGGGCATTGTTCCCGGGCGATTATTTGTTGACGAACTTCTGCACTTTCAGCCAGTGGATCAGCGCGTCGGCCCAGGGATGGAAAGGTCCTTTCGGATCGCGGCTGCCCAGGCCCATGCCATGTCCGCCGAGCTGGTAGATGTGCAGGTCGAACGGCACCTTGGCCTTGCGGAGCGCCTCGGCGAACAACAGCGTGTTTTCGACCGGGACGGCCTTGTCTTCCCACGTGTGCCAGACGAAGCAGGGCGGGGTGTCGGGCGTCACGTTCAGCTCGCTCGACGTCTCTTTCACCAGTTCCGGCGAAGGCTTCGTGCCGATGAGGTTGCCGCGCGACCCGCCGTGGGTGAATTCGCCCATGGTGATGACGGGATAGCACAGCACGCCCAGGTTCGGCCTGGAGGAAAGGCGATCGACGGGGTCGGCGGCGTTCGGATCGCCGGCGTCAAAGTGCGTCACCGCCATCGACGCCAGGTGCCCGCCGGCGCTGGAGCCCATCACGCCGATGCGCTGCGGGTCGATCTTCCACTTTTCGGCCCCCGCGCGCACGAGTCGCACCGCCCGGTTGACGTCGTTGAGCATCGCCGGATGCCGGTAGTCGTTCTTGCCCAGCCGATACTTCAGCACGAAGCACGCCACGCCCCGCTCGGCCAGGAACTTCGCGTACCCCGCCCCCTCGTGCCCCGCCAGCCCGCCATACCCCCCACCGGGGCAGATCACCATCGCCGCGCCCGAGGCGGTTTCAGGCGAGGCAGGGAAGACGGTCAGATCGGGGATATCCGTCGGCGCCGTTCCGAGCGCGCCGGGTGCATCGCTTTCCCATAGGCGTACGACTTCAGGATCGGCGGCCCGGGTGAGCGCGGCGAGGGAGAGCAGAATCCCGATGAACAGACATAGACGCGGCATGAATCCTCCGTGGAAGTCGTGCAATGATAGTTCTGACAGCGCCCGCCGCGAAACTCAACGATCCAACCGGAACAACCTCGCCGGAGATCTGAGCGTCCGATCGCCCGTGATGATTCCCGTGACGATCCGCGCCGCCATCAGGCTGAAGAGCACGCCATTGCCGCCGTAGCCGAGGCAGAGGTAGGCGTTGGGGTGGTCTTCGTGCTCGCCGATGTACGGCAGGCCGTCGGGCGATTCGGCGAAGGTGCCGGCCCAGGCGTAGTCGGGCGTGAGGCGCAATCCGGGCAGGAGCGTGTTCACCCGGCGGGTGAGGGTAGCGGTCTTCGATTCGATCAGGGCATCGCGTCGATTGGCATCGACAAACCGCGCGTCGGCGCCGCCGTAGACGACGCGGTTGTCGGGCGTGGTGCGGGCGTAGAGGTAGGCCTTGCCCCATTCCCAGATCAACTGGCGCTCGGGCCAGACATCACCAAGCTCGACCGGCTGACTGGCGGCCGCCCAGGTGCTGAGCAGCGCGCCGACGCCATCCCGCAGGAACGGCGGGGTTTCGTAGCCGGTGGTGATGACGACCTGCTTCGCGCGAACGATCGGGCCGTGCGCGAGGGTGAGCGTCACATGCTTGTCGGCGAACTCGTACTCCCTCACCTCTGCCGGCGCATGAATGCCCGCTCCGTGGCGGACGGCAAGGTTCAGCGATTCGACCGTGAGGCGGTACGGATCGAGTTCCACCGCGCCATCCGACCGAATCGCGCCGGGCCGGCGGATGCCGTAGCGCTCCCTCAACTCTGATGCGGATAGCCACGCCGAAGGCAGGCCGGCGGATTGTCTTGCGGTCACTTCCGCTTTCATCCGCCGGACGTCTTCGCTCTTCTTTGCCAGTTGCAGCGTGGGTCTGCGGGCAACACCGCAATCATACGGGAGCGATTCGACGTGCTCGCTCAACCAGTCCGCCGCCTTGAAGCAGGTGCGATACGCCTGCCGCGCGTCCTTCTCGCCGTATCGCCGCGTCAGGTCGATCAACGGCGAATCGACTTCCCACTGCACCAGCGCCGTACACGCCGCCGTGCTGCCTGCGCCGGGTTGTCGGCGATCGACGAGCACTACGTCCAGCCCGCGCTTCGCCAGATGACACGCCGCCAACGCCCCGCTCACCCCGCCGCCGACCACCGCAACATCGCAATGCAGATCGCGATCGACGCATCGACAGTGCTTGAAATGTCGGACGTTTCCATCGATCCAAAGAGACGTGCCAGTGCGAAGCCGCATACGCGACGATAGGCGCAGCTCGGCAACGAAAGCCAATCTCCTACTCGCCAGCCATGTTGTTGGTCAGCTTTCCAGCGGCACGATAGCTGTACATGTGCTCGCCTACCTCACGTGCGGCGCGGCAGAGCTCTTCGTACGGCGTATCGGCGACATCGACAAAGCCGATCTGGTACGCCTCGCTGTCGCCGCGCCCGGTGAGCGGCTGATCGCGGTACTGGAACCAGTGAGCCCCGACAAAGTTCGGGTGCACCAGCACGCCCTGCATGAACCGCGTGTACGCCGTCGCACGGTCTTCCTGGTTGATTCCGGCCTGGGCAAGGCTGGCGTGGAACATGCCGCGATCGAGCACGCCGAAGTGGAACTCGCCGATCAGCACCGGCATGTCGGGCATGGATTCAACGGGGAAGTTGGCGGCGCTGTGAGAGTAGATGTTGACGGTCAGCACGTCGCCGAACTCCTGGCTCGCCTCGCGCAACACCGGGCGGACGGCGTCCGTGCTGATGAACCGCGTGCCCAGGTACAGCCGATGCGGGGCGACCGACTTGATCGAATCGCGCGCCAACCGGAAATACTGATCCACCACCTTCTTGAAAAAGACGGCCGCGTCAGCCTTGTAACCTTCGCTGGCGGGGACGACCACCGATTGAAGCAGTCCGTCCCAATCGGCGTATTCCGTTTTCCACGATTCGTTCAGACGCCCGATCGTTTCGTACTTCTTCTTCAGGTCCGACACCAGTTCCAGCTTCGACGCCTGCGTCGGCGGGCACTTCATCACCTCGTCGGTCACGGTGCCGCCGGATCGATTTCCGAAGTTCAGTTCGTTGTCGATGAAATAGCCAATGCACATCGGATCGGTCAGCGACTTCTGCACAATCGGGTTCCGCTGCGCGGCGTCGGCGATGAGCATTTCAAATTTTCGGATGTAGGCGGGATCGAAGACGTCGTAAAACTTGATCTTCGAGCCTGCAAGGCGAGGCATTTTCCAGTCGTAATCGGTCAACTGAAGCGCATACGGCGTTCGGCCGAGGTCCATCAGTTCGGCGCGGCTCCAGTTGCCGATGCTATTGAAGCCCCAGTGTTCGAGGCGCCGCGCGAGGGTCTCGAAATACGCCGGGCGATAGTCGGCCGTGCCGTACTTCTGCTGCAGCGCCAGTTCGGTGGGCTGATACACCTTCGCGTCGGGAGGGATCGACTTGAACCAGCTCTCCTTGCCGGGCAACACCTTCAGCGGATCGTTATAGGTGGAAAGCACGTCGACCCCGTGCGAGAAAAAGAGCCGGCCTTCCGGGTCGACGAAATACCACTTCCCTTGGTATTTCTCGACCCGGAACGCGCCGGTGGCCTCAAGCTGCGGGCCGTTCGCCCATCCGCCAAAGCGGTTCCACTGGTCGGGGCGCGAGGAGCGATCGAGTTCGGCGAGTTCCCTCGCGCGGTTTTTCTTCAGGTCCTCGGCCGACTTCACCTTTGCCGGCCAATCGTCGTGGATGAACTGGCCGTACTCGTCAATGAACGGGAGATACGCCGCTTCGGTCTTCGGTGCGGTCGGGGTCAACGAGCCCTCGACGCGCAGGTTCGTCAATCGACAGTTCACCAACCCCGGCGTGGTGGACTCGTACGGCCACTGCACGAAAAACTCAATTCGGCTCACCCGCCTGGTGTCTACAACGCGAATGCCGGGCACGCCGTCAGGGTGGCCGTACTTCCAGTCGTGATACAGCTTGACGCGCAGCGTGCGTTTTTCGCCGGGGTTCAGTCCGATGCCAACGTTGTTTGCCCGATCGCCGGGCTGGTTCGCGACGTCGGCATAGATCGACATGAGCAGCCGAGCCTGCAGGTCGGCCGACAGATTCTCGACGTCGACCGCGATGATATCCCACCGCGACAAATCCCAGTCGCCTTCCGGCGCGTTGATCACCAACGCGGCGTTTCTCGGATCATCGATCTTGAGCGTGAGCCCCTGCTCGGTCGATTCAACGACGGCCGGCCCTCTCGTGGCGTGCCGGCTTGCGTCGAGCGCCAAGCTCTCGGCCCTGACGCCGCCGGCCAGGCAGAGCAACGCTACAACCGCGATCCATTTCGTTCGACGAACCATCATCATCCTCCGGCCAACCAAACGGCGACGCCCGCACAATCTATCTCTGGATCGCGCAGGCGTCGCCCGTTCGAATTCCTCACCGCGAATACCGCGTCATGTTGCTGAAGTTGAACGACACCGGGCTGGCGGTGGGCTTGAAGTACCACCAGCCGTAGTAGTTCAGGGGCGACCAGTACTTGTCCATGTTTTTCAGATCGGTTCCACGGACCGCTTCCACGCGGCCGTCAAGGAACGCGACGTTCGTCCGTCCGCGATGCCGCGCCGCGATCGGGTAGATGTACGGCGCGCCGGCCGGGCGAATCTGGTCGATGGGCCAGACGATCAGGTTCGTGGGGTTGATGCGCGACGCCATGTTGCGCCCCGACATCAGCGACGAGAAACCGTCGGGAAGCGACTCGCCGAACACAACGCAATTATTCCCGTTTGGCATGGTCGCCACCCGCGCCACCTTGGTCGGCGGCGATTGCGGGTCGTTGCGGTTGAACGAATTGCCGACGAACGTGGAGTTCAGGCCGTACGAAACCGATGAGTCATTGAAGCGTGCCAGCGGTTCGGACGGGCACAGGAAGACGTTGTCGGTCTTCAGATAGCCCTTGTTGCGAAGCAATCGATGCCACCGGCTGACCTCGGTATCGCTGCCGGGGATGAGGGCGAGATTCCAGCCCTTGCTGTCGGTCTGGTACATGGCGTGAGCAAGGCCGATCTGCCGAAGGTTGGCGCCGCAGTACGTCAAGCGTGCCTGCTCCCGTGCCGAGTTGAGCGCCGGCAGCAGGAGGGAGACGAGAACGGCGATAATGCCGATCACCACGAGCAGTTCCACCAGGGTGAACGCCCGACGCCCATTGCCCCCGGGGACAATGATCTGCTCGCTACACATTCTGCTGCTGTTCATGATGGTACTCCAATTCCGCCTGTGAACCGCGGTTTGGATGGGGCAGTGGGCCTTACGTTCAAAAGTTCGGCCCGGAAGTGAAACTGCCCGCATCTCCGCCGGCGTTCTGCAAAGCGACGGGCAAATCCGCTTATCTGCCCGCAGTCCGCCGTCACGTAACTCACGAAATACTACTGCTCGTCCCCGACTTGGACCGCCCCGTTTTGCGACTACCTTGTCTCGTTTTACGACGATTCAAAAGGGGCGCAAAATTCGTCGCAAAGCACTACAACCGAATCGACAAGTGGTATAATTCCTTAAATTTCTGGGATGATTCGTTAAAAATGAGGTACAGCCGATTACAGGAGCGTCATAACGCCTCGGCATATATTTGATATTTTGCGACACCCGAACGTGCCGCCGGACGGCAGGAAGTCATGGCCAAGAACTTAGATGCGCCAAACGTGGGGGTATTCGTCGATTCCATCGGCACTTACGGCCGCGGGATCACGCGCGGCATCCTCGCGTTCCAACGCTACCGGCAGTGGCAGATCTCGATGATGCGCACCTGGATGTTTCAGCCCACCGCGTTCCTCGAAGACTGGGTCGGCGACGGGCTGATCACCATGATTCCCGACGAACCCACCTTCCGGCGGATCGAGCAGACCGGAAAGCCGATGGTCTGCGTCTCCTCGCTTCTTCCGACGCTGCACGAGGTCTCGGTGTTGACCGACGACTACGCGGTGGGCCAGATGGCGGCACGGCATTTCCTGGATCGCGGGTTTCGCCATTTCGGATTCTGCGGACATAGCGAATCGACGCCGCCAGCATCGTTCGTCGTCGAGCGCGGCCGCGGTTTCACCGACACGATCGAGGCGGCAGGGTTCACCGTGCAATCGGCGCTGCACATGGACGGCCTGACCGATCTGCTCCGCTCCCTCCCCCTGCCGGCAGCCGTGTTCACCGCAAACGACGAGTTGGGCATCCGCGCCATCGCGCGAGCCGAGCGAATCGGACTTCGCGTGCCGGAGCAGATCGCGATCCTCGGCGTGGACAACGACGATCTGCTGGTCGAATCGGGCAGCGTGTCGCTGTCCAGCGTGTCGCTGCCCAACTTCAAGATCGGCTTCGAGGCCGCGTCGCTGCTCGACCAGATCATGCGGGGCGAAACGCCCGACAAGACGCTGATCCAACTGCCGCCGGTGGAAGTCGTGACGCGGAAATCCAGCGACATCACCGCCATCGCCGACCCCGACCTCACCGCCGCCCTCGCGTTCATCCGCCAGCACGCCGCCGAGCCCATCGACGTCCCCGCCGTCGTCGCCGCCGTGCCCGTGTCGCGCCGCGTGCTGGAGCGGCGGTTTCAGAAGTACCTCCAGCGGTCGACGCTCGAGGAAATCCAGCGGGTCCGGATCGAGCGAGCGTGCACATTGCTGATCGACACGGAACTCTCGGTCAGCGAGGTGGGAACGGCCTCCGGCTTCTCCTGCCGCTCCCGCTTCCACGCCGCCTTCGTCCGCACCACCGGCCAAACGCCCAAAACCTTCCGCGAACTGCACCACTCCGAAGTCCGCCGCAGGCAGGCGTGATCTCCTTCCAAGGTTTGATCATACCGCAAGGCGTTTCCGAGTCGATGCCGCCGGCAGCGCCACAGGCGTTCCCTCGATCCGCGCCAGCTCGTATTTCCCCGCCGATTCCTGCGGGTATCTGCCTTCGTTCACCTGCTCCAAGTATCGATCTCTCAATTCCCTCGCCGCACGAAACGAAAAGCAGGTTATGACAAAGCCCGCGTCACCCCGTCAAATCGATTGACCATTCAGGCAAATTTGCCCCGCCTCACGAAAAACGACGCGCCACGGTGCCCATATAGAAAGTCGGCGCGATGAAATAGCATCCTACCGCCTGTGTCCCCGCTGCCGGACTAGAATCTGGCGACATTGAATCCGTCCCGCAAGTGGAATTAGTTGACGATCATGTGACGTGCGTTAGCATCGCCGACAATGCCCGCCGCTGGGAAGGGTTCTCCAGCAAAGGGCGCGAGCAGGATACTGCTGCGACAATTTCCTTAGCGATCGTTGGGTTCAAGGTCCATGTGAACGTCTCAATTAACATCTTCGTGGGATGGAGCTTCGCCTTCAGCTTCGGTGTGGTTAAAAACTTCCCCGAACTTTTGGAGAAACTCATGAAACATCTCAACGCAATCGTGTTCTTCGGAGCCGCTCTACTGCCGGTGCCTGGTTGGCATAAGCTTCATTAACACAGAGATGGGTTGTTACGGAATCTGGAATTCTTCCAACTGAGTAGAGAGGGCGGTTCAATTCCGCCCACCGGCTTTACACGGCATTCATACCCGCAGTAGCGAACGTGCCTTTGTGTTACGGCTGTTCATGCTAGATAGCGCTACCGTCGGCTTAGGTCACTAAACAGGCGTTGCGGTATCCGGTAAGCGAGGATTGCTCGTGGACGAGTTCGAGACAAGAAAGCGAGAACTGCTGCAGCCGCTGCTCCTTGAGGCCGGTGCGGGGCTGATGGACTGTCAATCATTCGAGTTCGGCATTGCACTTCTATTGTTCCACTTCGGTCGGTTGGGTGTCGCCGGTCTCGATCCCTCGAAAATTGAATTGATTCTGAGCAACACCGACAAAAAGACCGCCGGCCAGCTAATCAGTTTGTTGAAGAAACACCTGACGATGAGCGACGGCTTTGACCAAAAGTTGTCGGATGCGCTTGCTGCACGGAATGAGTTGATCCATCGAGTCTTGATCGACAACGCCGAATCCTTGGTTCGCGAGGAAGGCAGAGAGGAACTCCTGAAGCGCGTCCGGCAACTTCGCAAGACGGTCCGCGCAGCCGATCAGTTACTTCGCCCTTTCATTCTCGCGTTTGGTGAAGCACTGGACGGCATCCGCCACGCAGACTTGGAAGCTGAAGTGCGGGCACTGTTCGGCGGCCAGCCAACCGGATGACCTTGCGACGATAGATTACGTACGAGAGGCCGTGTTCATCTGCGGTTCCAATGCCTTGCCCCGCGCGTAGAATGGACACATGAGCATAGATGCCGGCCAGTTCGTTCACCTACACGTTCACACGCACTACTCGATGCTCGACGGCGCCTGCCGTATCCCCGACCTGGTGAAGCGGACCAAGGCGCTTGGCATGAACGCGCTGGCGATCAGCGATCACGGGTGCATGTATGGGGCGATCGAGTTTTACAACACGTGCAAGGCCAACGACATCAAGCCGATCATCGGGCTTGAGGCGTACATGGCTCCCAAATCGCGCAAGGACCGCGAGCAGATCGACGGCGAGTCGGCGTATCACCTGCTGCTCCTGGCGATGAACCGCGAGGGGTATCAGAACCTGATCAAGCTGTCGTCGCTGAGCTATCGCGAGGGGTTTTATTACAAGCCGCGAATCGATAAGGAAATCCTGGCGGAATACAGCGAGGGGATCGTCGCGACGTCGGCGTGCCTGGGCGGGGAGATCGCCACGCAGTTTATGAAGGGCCGCAAGCTGGCGGTGGCGAAGGACGTGGCCGAGACGTACCTGAAGATCTTCGGGCCGGATCGGTTCTTCATCGAGGTGCAGAAGCACATCAAGGAACAGGACGCGGTTAATCCGGAACTGGCGGAACTGGCGCAGAAGCTCGGCGTGGGCCTGGTGGGCACGAACGACGTCCACTTCCTGACGGCCGAGGATCACCACGCGCATGACTGCCTGTGCTGCATCAGCACCGGAAAGCTCATCACCGATGAGAACCGGATGAAGTACCCGACGCAGCTTTACCTGAAATCGCCGGAGGAGATGAAGACGGCGCTCAAGGGCTTTCCCGATGCGATGGAGAACACCGTTCGCATCGCGGAGATGTGCAACTGCGAGCTGGACTTCTCGAAGCGATACGCCCCCGTCTATCGCGTACCCGAAGAGAAAATGGAGGCCGGCCTGAAGCTGCCGAGCTGTCCGGCCCCGATTGAAGAGTTGAAAGACGATGAGAAGTACCTCCGCCAGCTTTGCGAAGTCGGCCTCGACTGGCGTTACGGCACGCGCGAGGTGTCGAAGGAAATCCGCGAGCGGATGGAATACGAGCTGAAGATCATCTGCATGAAGAACTTCTGCTCGTACTTCCTGATCGTGTGGGATTTCTGCAACTACGCGCGCGACAACGGCATTCCGGTCGGCGCCCGTGGCAGCGGCGTCGGCACGATGGTGGGATATCTGCTGGGGCTGTGCAACGTCGATCCGCTGAAATACAGCCTGCTGTTCGAGCGATTCATGGACCCGTCTCGTAACGAGATGCCCGATATCGATATCGACATCTGCCAGGACGGGCGGCAGAAGGTGATCGAGTACGTCCGCAAGAAGTACGGCCACGTCGCGCAGATCATCACCTTCGGCACGCTGGCGGCGAAGGCGGCGTGCAAGGACGTCGGCCGGGTGATGGGCGTGCCGCTGCCGGAAATCGACGCGCTGACCAAGCTCATCCCCGGTACGCCCGGCATGACGATCGACAAGGCCATCGCGCAGGTGCCAGACCTGAAGCAGATGATCGATCAGAAGCCGCAGATCAAGCAGGTGATCGACGTCGCCAAGCGCCTGGAAGGCCTCTGCCGCAACGCCGGCGTCCACGCGGCGGGCGTCATCATCGCCGACCTGCCGCTGGATACCGTCATCCCGCTGTGCAAGGACAAGGAAGACAACGTCCTCACCCAGTTTGAAGGCCCGATCTCCGAAAAGTGCGGCCTGCTGAAGATGGACTTCCTCGGCCTGCGCACGCTCAGCGTCATCACGCGCGCAGTAGACCTCGTCAAAAACAACAAGGGCATCGACCTCGATATTGAGAAGGTCGACATCACCGATCAGCACGTCTACAAGCTCTTCTGCCAGGGCCAGACGAAAGGCGTGTTCCAGTTCGAATCCGGCGGCATGCAGGACCTGCTGATGAAGATGGCGCCCGACCGCCTGGAAGACCTCATCGCCGCCAACGCGCTGTACCGCCCGGGCCCGATGGAACTCATCCCCCTCTACTGCAACCGCAAGCACGGCCGGGAGGAGGTGCCGAGCGTTCACCCGATCATGGACAACATCCTGAAGGAGACCTACGGCATCATGGTCTACCAGGAACAGGTCATGCAGATCTTCAACCAGCTCGGCGGCATCGAGCTGGCGAACGCGTATAAGCTCATCAAGGCCATCAGCAAGAAGACGACCGACGTCATCGCCAAGTTCAAGCCCGACTTCATCAAGGGCACGATGGCCAAGGGCGTGAGCGAGGACAAGGCCAAGGAAATCTTCGACCTGATCCTGAAGTTCGGCGGGTACGGCTTCAACAAGTCGCACTCGACGCGATACGCCTTCGTCGCCTTCCAGACGGCGTACCTGAAGCAGTATCACCCCGTCGAATTTATGGCAGCGCTGCTGACGTACGAAATGGGCTCGACCGACAAGATGGTCGAGTACATCGACGAAGCACGTAAGATGAAGATCCAGGTGTTGCCGCCCGACGTGAACGTGTCGGACAAGGTCTTCACACCCGTAAGCATCGAGGTGGGCAAGGGCAAAACGAAGAAAAAGGAATCCGTCATCCGCTTCGGCCTGTGTGCGGTGCGCGGCGTGGGCGAGAAGGCGGTGGAAAACATCATCGACGAGCGAACGAAGAAGGGACCGTTCACGAACATCTACGACTTCTGCGAACGCGTCGATACGCGGGCGGTGCAGAAATCAACGGTGGACGCGCTCATCCGCTGCGGCGGGTTCTCCAGCGTTGCCAACAACCGGGCGGCGCTGATGAACGTGCTCGAACCTGCCTTCGACGCCGGCCAGCGGCAACAGGAAGACAAACGGTCGGGCCAGGCATCGCTCTGGGGCGCGCCCGATCCGAATGAGACGACCATCCGCGCCGATGTTGTGATGCCCAACATCCCCGACTTCGAGCCGCAGGAACTGCTGAAGATGGAGAAAGAACTTCTCGGCTTCTACATCACCAGCCATCCGCTGACCCAGCAGCAGAAGTGGGTGGACAAGTACACCACCCACTCCACACGTGAGGCCGGCAACTGCGGCGAAGGCGCGGAAGTGGTGATCGGCGGGATGTTGTCGGGCGTGAAGACGAAGGTCGCCAAGTCCGGCCGATCCGCCGGGCAGCGATGGGCGATCCTCGAACTGGAAGACCTCGACGGCAAAATCGAAGGCATGCTCTTCGCCGAGCCGTTCGCCGCCATCAGCGCCAAATACCCGGACCTGCTCAAAGCCGAGTCGATCTGCTTCGTGCGGGCAAAGGTTGACCGCAAGCGCGAAAACCCCTGCCTGATCGTGAACGACGTCATTCCCGTCACCGAGGCGATCGGCAAGCTGACGACCGCGGTACTGATCAAGTTCGACGCCACCCAACACACCGGCGAAGTGCTGGCGGCCGTCAAGCCGATCCTTGGGCAGCACAAGGGCAATACCGACGTCTACGCACAACTGCTGGACCACGAATCCCGCAAGGTCACGCTCAAGCTCGCCGGCGAATACAAAATCAAGCCTGAGAAAGACCTCATCGACAACCTCGAACAACTCCTCGGCAACGGCAACGTCGACGTCGTCGGCGAAGGCCTCAAGCGCATGCGCCGCCTCGAACAACAAAAACTCTTCCGCGAAGCGCCCGCGGAAGAGATCAAGGTAAGCGAAGACATGGTCGTGGCGGAGATGGACGCGGAGATGGAATGAACGAGATGCGTGTGGCGGGGGGGGGGG
>JBBCIV010000059.1:0-35142 GCA_037189665.1 Phycisphaerae bacterium
GGCCTATCGCGAGTTGGGCTTCGGTCGGATCGCGATGGTGGCGTTTCCGCCCAATGCGATCGATCCGGCTGATCCGTCGATTACGCCATTGTGGTCGAAGCTGATCGGCGTCGAGCGATCGGCATTCCACGATCCGCTGACCGCGGCTGAGTCGCTGGACGACTCAACGCCCGTCGCCCGGCCTGCGATGCCAGGCATGTCAGCCCCCCTCACGGCAGCCGCTCCGGCGGACACGTCGTTGGCGGGCGTGCTGCCCTCGATGGTCGGCGCGACGGCCCCGCCGTGGAAGACCGCGGCGCTGATCTCGCTAATCTATACTGGCTTGGTGGCAGTCGTGTTGCTTCTGATCGGCGCCGCCCGACGACCGGCGGCGATCGTGGCGTGCGTGGTGATCGGCGTACTATTGGCGGGAGGCGTGCTCGGCATCACCGCGGTGCAGAGCAGCGATCACCCGCTCATGCTCGCGCGCGTCGGCGTCGTCGATGTTTCGGGCGACACCGCCCGCCAGCGCGAAATCGTCACCTTTTTCGGCCAACATCGAGACAACATCCAGTTCGCCCTTTCCGACAACTCGCTTCCCCGCGCCCTGCTCACCTCCAGCAATGTTCCGCCGAAGGTGAAGATGTTCCCGTTCAGCGTCGAAGGGATCCCCTCGAGCCCGGGCAACTACGCCAGCGTGTGGGAGATTCGGTCGCAGTCGAACGACGCCGCGCCGCTCAACGCGGCCGTATCGTTCGGCGAGCAGGGGGCGACGCTCAAGGTCGATTCTGCCCGTCAGGGCGAACTGCTCGCCGCCCGCCTGCTGATCGGAGGCAGCGTGTTCCCGCTGTCGGACGTTCCCTCGGGCAAACAGACGATCGCGATCGGCCCGCGAAACATCCCCGGCGAGTGGGGAGGCGCCGATGCGGTCATCGCCGGCGAAGAATCGAAGCTTCGAACCGACATCCTCACCCGCGTGGAAACCCGCCGCGACGTCGTGCAGGGCCTGCTTCGCCGGTCGACCGACGCCAAGCTCGTGGGCTTTGCCGGGCCGGGGGAGAAGACCAGCTTTACCCCGCCGGATTCGACGGAGGTTCGGGGGCAGACGCTCGTCCGCGCCGCCGTCACGTTCGAAAGGCCGGCTGTCGGGGCGACGGTGCGGTTTGATCCGGGTTTTACGCAGGTTCGCCGCGATTTTGCGTTGAGCCTGCCGTTCCGCCCGGAAGGTGATACGTGGTCGGAAGGGTCGCAAGGCGGTCCGTGGCTGTTCGCGATCGCGCCGCCTCCTGGCGTGGCGACGATCGAACCGAAGCAGTTGACGCTTGACCTGGACATCCGAGGAAACGGCTACGACGTGCAGATTCAACGTGCCCAGTGCTCCGGCGGCAAGGTGCGGGAAAATCCGATGGGCGAGACGATCCTCGAATGGAAGGACGCCGCCGGCGTGAAAAAAGTGGTGATCGACGTCACCCCGTCCGACGTTGACGCCAACGGCTGGGTCTGGCTCCGCATGTCCGTGCTGCCGGCCGACCGGTCGGGCTCGCTGCTGGCGGGGTTGAGCGAGCAATCGCTGGGCAACTGGCGCGTCCTGCGGTTCGACGCCACGCTCAGCGGCGTGGTGAAATCGGGCCCGCAGGCGGTCATCACCACTTGGCCGGTCGAAGTGCGCCCGCAAATACAACCCGTAAAAAAACCTGAGCCGGCGAAAAAAACTGACCCGAAGAAACCCGAGCCCACGAAGTAACGCACCGCAACAGGAAGAGAATCACACATGCTCACCGACGCACCGCCGATCCTTCGTACTGACAACCTCAGCCGCAAGTACGGCGATCACCTCGCGCTCAACAATCTGAACCTCAACATCAAGCCCGGCGAGGTCTTCGCCTACATCGGGCCCAACGGTTCGGGCAAGACCACCACCTTTCGCATCCTGTGCGGCCTGCTCGACCCCACGTCCGGCGCCGCTTATATCGACGGCAAGGACGTCACCGGCAACAAGGACCTCATCAAGCAGCTCGTCGGCTACCTGCCGGATAACTTCGGCGTCTACCCCACGCTCCGCGTCTGGGAATACTGCGACTTCTTCGCGGCCGCCCACAAGATCCCGAAGAAAAAGCGGGCGGAACGCATCGATGAGTGCCTGCGCATCGCAAACGCGTACGAGTTTCGGGATAAGTTCGTCGGCGCCCTGTCGCGCGGCATGAAGCAGCGGGCGGGCATCGCCAAGACGCTGCTGCATGACCCCAAGGTCATCATCCTCGACGAGCCCGCCGCCACGCTCGACCCGCGCGCCCGCGTGCAGATGCGCGTGCTGCTGCGCGACCTGGCCAAGCTGAATAAAGCCGTGTTGGTCTCGTCGCACATCCTGCCGGAACTGGCGGACGTGTGCGATACCGTTGGCATCATCAGCAAGGGCAACCTGATCGCCAACGGCCCGGTGCAGGACATCCTGCGCCAGGTGCGCCAGAAGAAGCTGATCGAGATCGCCGTCCTCAAACATCAATCGGTCGCCAAGCAGGTGCTCGCCGAGGCGCCCGGCGGCTGGACCGAAGTTCCAGGCGATCAGAACGACGGCAAGCTGCGCTACGAGGTCAGCGCCGACGACGCCCAACTGGCCCAGTCGCTGCTGGCATTGCTGAAAAAAGGCATCCCGGTCAGCCACTTCTCCGAAGTGCAGGCCGACCTGGAAGACGTGTTCATGACGCTGACGAAGTGATCACACTCGTTTAACGCCGCACCTTGGTGCGGGGTTCTTCTCGCGATCGAGCGCCGGAAAAGCCCGCACCAAGGTGCGGCGCTAAACGGAGGAGCGACGTCGAGCGGACGATTTTTCTTGCGTCGCGATTTCAAAGTTGCATAATATCCGCCCTGCAAAAGCCACCGGGCCTGCAATGGCGGTCGAGCGTGATGTTCACGCAAGACCGTAGCGGCCAATCCGGTGGACCGTCTGTTCCCGCCGGACGCTTTTTCAAACCTTAATGATTTGTCCGCTTGTCCCGTTCCGAATCGCGTGCTTCAATCGACATTCGGAAATTGGCAATCGCGGCAATCCTTTCGGGAGGTCTGACATGTCCGAGTTCAACCACAAGACGTTCAAGGCGACCGCCGCCCACGAGGGCAAGGATCAGTACAAGAAGGATGTGATCAAGCACATCGACATCACGAAGATGAACGGGATTGTCCCGCTCGTCGATTCGATGCAGCACATGGCCTTCTCCGGCCGCGACCTCTACCGCGCCGCGGATATCTATGACCGCGCCGTTCGCGACAAGGATTGCGCGATCATCCTCACCCTCGCCGGTTCGCTCATCAGCGCGGGCCTGAAGAAGGTGGTGGTCGACCTGATCAGGAACAACATGATCGACGCCATCGTCAGCACGGGCGCGAACATGGTCGACCAGGACTTCTTCGAAGCCCTCGGCTTCCGCCACTGGATTGCCGAGGACAAGTATAAGTCCGGCATGTTCGACGGCGAACTGCGCGAGCACGCCATCGACCGCATCTATGACACGTTCATCGACGAAGACGAACTCCGCATCTGCGACGAGACGACCAAGCTCATCTTCGACGAGCTTGAACCGCGCCCGTACAGCAGCCGCGAGATCTTCAAGGCCTTCGGCGAATACCTCGAGAAGAACGGCGGCCCGAAGTGCGATGAATCGATCATCTACGAGTGCTACAAGCGCGACGTGCCGATCTTCGCCCCGGCGTTCAACGACTGCTCCGCCGGCTTCGGCCTGGTGACGCACGCCGTCGCCAAGGGCGATCAACCTCACATGAGCTGGGACGGCGGCAAGGATTTCTATGAGCTGACCCAGATCAAGATGAAGAACCCCGAAACCGCCATCTTCATGATCGGCGGCGGCGTTCCGAAGAACTTCACGCAGGACATCGTCGTCTGCGCCGAAACGCTCGGCATGGACGCCCCGATGCACAAGTACGCCATTCAGGTCACCGTCGCCGACGTGCGCGACGGCGCCCTCAGCAGCTCCACGCTGAAGGAAGCCAGCAGTTGGGGCAAGGTCGACCTGGTGTTCGAACAAATGGTCTTCTCCGAGGCCACCGTCGCCGTCCCGCTCATCGCGGGCTACGCGTACCACAAGGGCGCGCACAAGGGACGCGAAGGCAAGAAGTTCGCGCAGATGTACGACTTGGCGTCAGTCTGATTGTGTTTCTGAAGATTCTCACAGGAAAGCCCACGCCATGCCTGGCGTGGGCTTTCCTGTTTACGATCCGAAGCGCCGCGCGCGTTCCCGATCAGAACGTCTTTCCATACGGGCTGATCCGCACGCGACGGAAGTCGGCCCGGCCGACGCTTTCGACGTGCCCGTCGCAAAAAGCGACGTTCAGGCGGCCTGCGGCCCGGCCCCACTCGAAGGCGCCGAATGGGCCAACTTCGCGCATCTTGCTGTCGTGGCGATCCATCGGGAATCGCGTGCGCAGCCATGAAGTTTCAAGGATGATGCCTTCCAGCGTACCCCAAAGCGAGGAGGTCGCGCCGTTGCTGGTCATATAGTTGGTGGTGAAGTAAAGCGAGTCGTTGCGGTTCTGTGACGGCGGGTTGGTGACGTTGTCGTACGGGCGGACGCCGCAGTCCATGAACAACGCGACTTCCGATGGACGGTCAACGCGGTCCAGACGGCCTTGCAGGGGGTCGCCGGAGCGGCCGTCGTAGGCGGCGGCGTTGGGGCCGCCGGTCACGCCGATCCATTGGCCCCACTCAAACACGCCGTGCGACTGGCCGCCGCCGGTCGGGATGACCTCGGTGGTGATGTCGATGTTGATGCCGTAGCTCATCGGGATGTAGTCGGTGAAGTCCGGCGCCGTCGTCGCGTAGAAATTGCGGCCGCCGTAGTAGCCGACGATGTCGGCGTTCTGCCACTTGTCCGAGGGGCAGCGGAAGACTTCCACTTTCAGCGCGTTGCCGACGAACTCTTGGTTCTTCGCCACGCTTAGGTAGGGCAGGAGCGCGGTCGCCCAGTCGAGCGGGTCTTTGCCGCCTGAGCCGTCGTCGCGGTATTGATATTTCCGTCGCGATGAATCGGCGACGTTGAGCACGTCCTTATCGCTCGTCGATTGCAGCCGCTTACGTTCGCCTTGCTGCATGATCGCGGCCGTCGTCAGTTGGCGGAGGTTCGACAGGCACTTGGTATTGTTTGCCGCTGCGCGGGCCTTGTTCAGCGCCGGCAGCAGGATCGAGATCAAGAGCGCGATGATGCCGATCACCACCAGCAGTTCGACAAGTGTGAAACCATTTCGACGTGAACGCATAAGAACCTCTTGTTGGCTTAGTGAACTTGCTTTCTTCGACGCAGGAGCAGGCCCATCGCGACGGCGAGGGTGCCCAGCGAGGCCGGTTCGGGGATCGACGTGAACCCGATCGAGGCCGCCGCGGCGTAGATGTCCTGCACCTGGCCGGACGGGATGCCGAAGCCCCAGAATTGCTTGAGCAGGTCCAGATCGGCCTGGCCGACGAAAGCATCGCCCGTGCCGTCCGCCGACGCGTAGCCGCGGTTGGATTGCTGCCAGTTGCTGGCCAGGATTTGCAGGTCGACAATGTCGATCTTCAGATCGAGATTGAAATCGCCGAACTCCGACCTCAGCACCTGCCGTACCAGCACGTCGACGTCGTTCTGATCGACGTTGCCATCGACATCCAGGTCTTCGAACCAGTTGTCCTGCGCCGTCGTCTTGCCGAAGCGGGCGTAGAGGGCGTCGATGTCCCACTGGTCCGTGCCGAACTCGCCGTTGATGTTGCCGCGACGCAGCACCACCTGTCGCATGTCAGCCTGCACCGCCGGCAGGGCGTTGGTGGCCGCCAGATGCGACTCCAATGCGAACAGATCGCGCGAGTCGATCAATCCATCCGCATTCATGTCGGCGGCGGGATTGAAGCTGTTGTTTCGGCGGTACAGTTCGGCTTCAAAGCCGAAGTTCGTCCCGGTGATATCCGCTTGGGCGATTTGACCGTCGTGGTTCAGATCGCCCAGGCCCGCGCCGCGGACGTTGCCCGGCGTGACGCCCGCGTAGCGCTGGATGTTGTTGTTCCCGGTGATCTCGAACGTCACGATCGTGAAAACGTTGTTGCCGTTCGGCACGCCGAAGAAGCCGGTCTTGAAGATGTCGCGGTCGAGCTGCGTGGTGCCGCCCTCGCCGTTCTGCACGCGCTGCATGATTTCGGCGTCGGTCAGGTTGGCCGGCAGGTTCATGAAGACGTGGACGTTGTTGGCGGTGAGGTCGTCGGACTTCACCCAGATGTCGTTATCGCCCGCGCCGCTGCCGAACGGGCGGAACTCGCCGATCGACGATTCGGGCTTCAGGCGGTCGACGTAGATCGTTTCCTTCCACGACGAGTAGATCGCCGGGCCGCCGTCGGTGCGGTGGCGGAAGGCGCGGGCCTCTAGGAAGTGATAGCCCTCGGACAGCTTGGTGAGGTCGATGTCCTGAAGGAACTCGCCGTCGCCGCGCGGGGCGTTGATGTCCGACTGGAAGCTGCCGTTTCGGCCGATGAGCGGGCTGTTCTTCGTGGCGAAGTTCTCAAAGCCGTAGACGACCGACCCCGGCGTCACGTAATCGACGCCGCCCGAATTGTTGGCGTCGATGCCGCCGTTGATCTTGAAAACCGCGAAGTCGCCGTCGGCGTAGATGTCGCGCAGCGCGTCGCTGCCCAGCAGGCGAACTTCGTTCGTGAGCAGGCGCAGCCGCGTGCTGTCGCCGGTCAGCACCTTCACGTTTGTCTGCCGCTGCGCGCCGTTCTCGTAGCCGTTGGCGGGGGACGAATTGCCTGCCAGCACCTGCGAGACGTTGGAGATCTCCAGCCCATTGGCCGACTGCGGGCCAGATAGGCCGTAGATGACGTAGCCCCGTTGGTGTTCGCCGGCCCAGTCGGCTTCCTCGCCGTTCAGCTTCGGACGGAAGTTGCGCGGCACGCGCAGGTCGATATAGCTGTGCCCGTCTTGTCCTTGATAGACGGTAAGGACTTCGCTGATGTCGTTGTACGGATCAACGTCTGTGTTGGCGGCGTTGCCGGTCAGTTCGAGCAGGTGCGTGCCGGGGGCGAAATCGACGCGGACGGTTCGCTGGTCGAACCCGCGATCGCCGCGGTTCGACAGGCCGACGACCGCGCTGCTGGAGCGTTCGAAGACGAAGAGGCCCTCGTTATCCACCCAACGCTCGCGGTAATCGCCGCGGCCGTGGGTGTTGCGGATCTCGACCAGGTCGGTGATGACCGATCCGTTTCCGCCGACGCTCAGCGCGTCGTCCCGGCCGGGTTTGGGGAAGTCGCGGTTGTCGCCGAACTCCTTGCCGTTGAAGTAGACCGCGGCGTTGCCGGGCATCATCAATGTGTAGGCGTGAGCGACGTTGTTCAGCTTGTACGGGGCGAAGACGTCGTGGTTGTTGACGAACTTCATGCCGTGGCTGCCGTTGTGGGCGTTGTCGGCGGCGTAGTCGAGGTCGGCGTCCTTGATGTTGTACCAGGCGTTGCTCGTGCCGTACTGCTCGAGGTTTTCCTTCATTGCGAAGTAAAGCTTGAAGTCGAGCGTATCGCGGTTGCCGCCAATCCGGCCGGGATCGTTGGGGTTGATCGTCTTCTTGACGTGCGACAGCAAATATTGCGGATCGCCGTCGAAGACTTCGGAATAGCTGAACACGTGCTTCGCCGAGCCGTCCAGCAGGTTACGCGGGTTGGATCGGTAGACGGCACGGTCGAGGTAATCGAGTACGAACCCGTCGACGTGCTTGGCGGCGTCGATGCGCAACCCGTCCACGCCCACCACCTGCACCAGCCACTGGGCGTTGCGCATCAGGTAGCCGAGGGCGTTTTCCTCCACCGGATCTCCTGCCATCGGGTTGGCGGTGTTGAAGGAGTAAACGGGGATGTTCTGCTCGCCGGTGATCGGGTCGAAGACCATGATCGGCGTGCCGTCCCGGTCGGGGTAAAACTGGCGGTTGCTCTCCAGCGCGACGTTGGCGATCCGCCCGTTCCACGGCGTGGCGCCGGCTGCGATGTTGTTGGCGAAGCCGGGGACGGGGCTGCGGATGGCACGGTAGTTCTTGCTGTGATCGATGTCGATCAGCCCGGCGAGCCGCCCCTGGACGTCGCCGTAAGAATAACCGGAGTTAAAGTCGCCATCGACGTCGCCGAAGAACTCGGAGAAAAACCCGGGATATCCGCCGGCAGCCTTGAAGTCGGCGTTGGCTTGAGGGTCGTTGGAGGTGCCGGAATAGCCGTTGTGGTTGAGCACGAAATCGACGTGGAAGTCGAGCCCGGCGCGGTGGATGGTGCTGGCGACCTGCTTAATGCCCGTGGCCGTGCCGTAGAGCGTGTGGTTGGTGGTCGTGCCGAGATCGAAACGGTCGTAAACGTCGTACCCGACGGAAAAATTCGAAATATCAGCCCGCCCCGGCGGCGGGGTCCAGATCGCGCCGTAGCCGGCGGCGTGAACGTCCGCCATGCGGCTTTCGATCGTCTTGTAGCTCGACTCAAACCACTGAAGGATGACCGGCGGGCTCTCGTCCATCGCGGCCGAACGATGCACCAGCCCCATCACCGGCGCAATGGCGGCGGCGAGGATCAACGAACGTCGCAGAACAGCACGCGAAACGTCAAACATAAGTTAACCGTTTAACCCTAAGCCGGGTTCCTCATCGCTCCGCCTCGGGGGTTCTGGTCCGGATACCGGTCAGACTCCCCTCGACGCCACTCGATTCACGCCGGTCCCCTTGCCGGGGACCGACGTGTTTCATAACCAATGAACTGAAAGTTATTTACGACGTCGCAGCATGGCCAATCCGCCCAGTCCGAGCATCGCCAGGCTGGCGGGCTCGGGGACGAACGGCGTAGACCCGCTGACTTCGATGTTGTCGAATCGCCAGACCGCGCTGCCGGCATTGAAGTTGCCGCCACGAAGCCGAATCTGGTCGATATCGTCGTTGCCGTCCGACCACGTTTGGATAAACGCTGGCGTATTCGCCCCTTCCGTCTGTGCGAAGTCGGGGTTCACCCACATGGTAAGTTGATTGTTTACCTGGTCGATCTTCACGGTCAGCAGTGCTGTTGTGTCACTGACGATCGACGTGGCGCTATCCTGCCCGCCGCCGTCCGTGAGGTTCGATGTCGTTGCGCCCCACTGGGTGGCTTGATAGCGCTGGCCAACCAGGAACTTCTCCGTGCCGCCCTCAAACAGGCCGATGCCGCCGAAGTTATCCGCAGAGGCGAAGCTCCCGATCTGGACGAGTGACGAAACGTAAACAACGGTGTTGGACTGAGGCGTGAAAGAACGAGTTGCCTCGAGGTATCCCAGCGTTTTTGACGCATACGGGTCTGACGAGGTCACGGTATTTACTGTGCCTAATGAGCCAGAAGCGATGTCGGGCGAATTGCCGAAGCCGGTGTCGCCCCAGGCGCTGGTCCATGCGATGGACCCACTGGCGCTGCCGCCGTTATTGCCCCACAGGTTTCCGGAATAACCTGTGAACGGTTCGATCGCAGCGCTCGCCACGCCTGCTGCCGCCGCCACGCTCCCGGCGACAAAGGTTGTCATAAGGGAGACCTTCATAAAATCCTCCTGCGGCCTGTGATTGAACAGGGGGCCGCGTTCCCTGATCTAGAAATGTCGATTCACCGAGGAACCCTGTTTGGACGGAAACTGAACAGTTTGGTTAAACGGTTTGACATCCGTTCGTCAGACTGTTCAATCGATCGGGCTCATTTCTCCGCGATAAAGATCTGTAATGCGGGCAAATCCGCCTTTGCCCGATGAAATCCTAGCTTCCTCGCCGAACACGTCAACGAAATTCTTGTGGTGCGATTGCGTCTTATTTCGCCGAAAAGCGTCTTTCTGCGGGCCGGGTATCGCGCAACCCTTGGTTCATCCGTTGGATAGGGCAAACTCGCATCGCTCGAAAATAAGGTTTGCAGGTGTTAACGCGTTTGCTAAACTGTTTCAACAGTGCTGGGGGTAGCGAGCAGGCGAGTAGGTTTCGCAAGAGGCGAGCGGATGTCGACGACGGGTACCGACCTTAAGCAGCGACGGGAACGCGCCGCCAGCCCGGCCAGAGGTGGGGTCGTCTCCCTGCGCGACGTCGCCAAGGAGGCCAAGGTTTCCGTCGCCACCGTCTCGATGGTCCTCAACGGCAACCCGCGCATCAGCCGGGCGACCTCGCTTCGCATCCAGCGGCTGGTCGAACGGATGGGCTATCAGCCCAACCGGCTCGCGCAATCGCTTTCCAGCCGCTATACCAACGTCGTCGCGGTCATGCTGCCGGCGCTGCGGCACGCGTTCGCGGATGCGTATTTCGGCGAGGTCATCTCCGGCATCTGCGACAAGGCCGGCAAGATGGGCTACAAGGTCATGCTCGAGCAGGCCAAGCCCGAGTTCCTGAAGGAAAAGCAGCACATCCGCATTTTCGAGCGCCGGTATGTCGACGGCGTGCTTTGCCTGGGCACCAATGATCGGCACCGCTGGGTTGAAGACTTCGGCGAGGCCGGCTGCCCGGCCATGGTGGTCGACAATCACTTCGACCAGGTCCGCATCGACCACGTCGTCTGCGACTATCGCTCCGGCGCCGAACAGGTGATGAACTACCTCATCCAGCTTGGCCACCGCAAGATCGGCCTGATCACGGCGGCGCCGGAGATCAAGACCGCGCGGTCGGTCCGCGAGACGTACCGCGCCAAGTTGGCGGAGCTCGGCGTGCAGCCGGACGACAATTGGATCGTCGACGGTGAGTTCACCGAAGAGGGCGGCGCCGAGGCAGCGCGGCAACTGATGGAGAGCGTCCCCGGCCTCACCGCGATCTTCGCCGGCAACGACAAGATGGCGATCGGCGCGATGCACCAGGTGGTCACGCTCGGCCAGCGCGTGCCGCAGGACGTGTCGGTCGTCGGCTTCGACGACCTGCAACACGCCGCGTTCGTCAACCCGACGCTGACCACCATCCACCTGCCGCTGTACGAGGTGGGCGCGATGTCGCTCGAACGCCTCATCGAACGCATCCACGGCCGGGCGGAGCCGGTCAACGAAACACTCCCGACCCACCTGGTCGTCCGTAACTCGACGGCCATGGCGAAGTCGGTGTCTGGGTAGAGGGTTGTTTTTATCCGCGTTCATCTGCGGCTAAAAAAAGATTTCGGAGGAGCCATGACGCGTCTGCAAGTCGTTGTTTTCACGATCGTTGCATTGATCTTCTCGGCGGCGGCGGCCTGGGCGGATAAGGCGTCTTTTCAGTTGGACGTCAGCGATTGGGAGCACAAGCCGGTCCGGGTGAACGTGGCCGGCTCGTTCAACGGCTGGAACAAGGAGGCCAACGGCCTGCAGCAGGACGGCGATCTGTGGAAGGCCGAGATCGACCTGCCTGAAGGCATTCATCACTACAAGTTCGTCATCGATGGCGAGCGCTGGATTCAGGATCCCAAGGCCGATCCCGCGCTGGAGATCGACGACACCTATGGCGGGAAGAACAGCGGCATCCTCGTCGGGCCGGACGCGCGCAAGTTTCCCGACCCGCAGCCGAACCTCATCAACGCCGAAGGCCTGCTGCACAACCCGTCGCAGTCGATCGACGCCAGCGTCGTGTCGGAAAAATCGTTGCGGTTGCGCGTGCGCACGCAGGGGAAGGACGTCGAAGGCGTGCGGCTGATCCTGGTGTCGGAAGCCGACCGCCAGCCCGTCACGCTGAACAAGCTCGACGCCCGCCTCGGCTTCGACAATTTCGGCGGCATCGTCGAGGTGGGTCGGTCGCCGGCCAAGTACGTATTTGAGCTGAAGGACGGCACGCGAACGCTCTACCTCGGCGCCGGCGGGGCGGACGGCGACCTGAACGTGGCGCAGCGGAAGCCGTTCGAGGTCGTGATGAAGACCGCTTTCGTCACGCCCGACTGGGCCAGACACGCCGTCTGGTATCAGATCTTCCCCGAGCGCTTCCGCAACGGCGACTCGTCCAACGACCCTGGCGAAAACTGGTTCGAAACCACGCTGCCGTGGACGAGCGAGTGGTTCGCGTCGCATCCCGGCGAAGCCCCAGGCATGGAGAACTTTTACGGCGGCTACGGCAACGTCTGGCGACGCCGGTATGGGGGCGATATCCAGGGGATTAAGCAAAAGCTGGGCTACTTGCGCAAGCTGGGCATCAACGCGATCTACCTGAACCCGGTGTTCGAGGCCGAGTCGATGCACAAGTACGACACGGCCGACTTCCGGCACATCGACGACAACTTCGGCGTGAAGGACGACAACCCCGTCGCGGCGATGACGCACCCCGTCCCGCCGATCGTGCAGAAGCAACGCGAGCAGCTTGGCCTGCCACCGCTGCCCGAACCGCCGCCGCAGTCGGCGCAAGCGCCGCAGCTGTTCGAACTCGACGGCACGCCCGTTCCGGCGGGGCACGTGGAGACGGACGATCCCTCGACGTGGAAGTGGACCAAGAGCGACCTGGTGTTCATCGATTTCGTGGAGGAGGCGCGCAAGCAGGGCATTCGCATCTGCATCGACGGCGTCTTCAACCACACCGGCCGTCTGCATCCGTTCTTTCAGGACGTGGTGCAGAAGGGCCGCGACAGCAAGTATGCCGACTGGTTCGAGATCGAAGCCTTTGCCGACGCCCATCCCGCCGACCCGGAACAGTTCGGCAAGGACGGCGGCCTGAAGTTCAAAGCCTGGGATGGACCGAGCGGGCATCTGCCGGTCTTCCGCAAGAGCGCGGACAAGGGTCTTGCCCCCGGCCCCTATGCTCACGTAATGGCGATCACCCGCCGCTGGCTCGCGCCCGGAGGCGATCTGGCGAAGGGCGTGGATGGCATCCGCCTCGACGTCGCCAACGACATCCCTCACCCGTTCTGGCGCGACTGGCGAAAGGTCGTGAAGGAGACCAAACCTGACGCTTACATCGCCGGCGAAATCTGGTCGGAAGCCACGCCCTGGATCAACGACGGCGACCAGTTCGACGGCGTGATGAACTACCAGTTCGCGATGGCGGCGCAGGATTTCTTCGTCGATCGCAATACCGCCATCACGCCAGGTCAGTTCAACGAGCGGCTGGTGCGGCTGTGCTACGTTTATCCGTTTCAGGCGGCGCTGGTGATGATGAACCTGTTCGACAGCCACGACACCGACCGCGTCGCCAGCATGTTCGTCAACCCGGATCGTCCGTACGACGGCGCCAACCGCATCCAGGACAACGGCCCGGACTACTCCGGCCGCAAGCCGAACGATGAGGAGTGGACGCGATTTAAGCAGGCGGTGGCGGTGCAGATGAGCTTTGTCGGCGCTCCGATGATCTACTACGGCAACGAGGCCGGCATGTGGTCGCCCGACGACCCGAGCAACCGCATGCCGATGGTGTGGGAAGACCTTCAGCCGTACGCCAACCCCGAGGTCGGCTTCAACCAGGACATCTTCGACTTCCACCGCCGCGCCATCGCGACGCGCAAGGCGCTGCCGCCATTGCAGACCGGCGAATACTTCCCGGTGAAGATCGACGATGGCGCGGGCGTGATCGTGTTCGCGCGTCGATTGGGGGACCAGGCGGTGTACGTCGCCGTCAACCGGTCGCCTGAGGCGCGCGAGGTGAGCTTTGATGTGGCAGAAGCGCAGTCCGGCAAGGCGTTCGTCGATTACCTGAACCCCCAACAGGTAAAGCTGGCCGACCCGGCGGACGCGTCGGCGGACGCGGTGTCGACTGTCGAGATCATCGCCGATGCGCCGCCCCTCGTCGCGCAGGGTGCTAAGATCAGCCTGTCCCTGCCGGCGTACGGCACATCGATCCTCGCGGAGAGGTGATCGCGTGATGCGGATTCTTGGCACTACGGTACGGCTCGGCCTGCTGGGCCTGTGTCTGCTGATCGTCGCGTGGGCGTTCTTCGACTTCGGCCGTCGCTACGTCGAGGGCTGGCAGGCGCGGCGCGAGCGGCCGATCGAGCTGACGGTCATGCACTGGGGCGGGCCGGAGGAAGACAAGATTGTCGAACGGCTGGTTCAAACGTTCCAGCGCGAGAACCCGGCGGTCCGCATCACCCGCATCAACACCGGCGGCGGCTTCGGCGACAAGCTCAAGACGATGATGGCGGCCGCCGCGCCGCCCGACGTGTTCTACCTGCCGCCTGACCTGATGCCCGAGTTGGCGCAGATGGAGCTGATCGAGCCGATCGATTCGTATTTTCAGGATGAGCCGCAGGAATGGAAGGACGACTTCTTCCCCATCCTGCTCGACGCGTTCCGCTACAACCGCGCCACCGGCCAGTTCGGACAGGGCGGGCAGCTCTACGGCCTGCCGAAGGACTTCACGACCGCCGTCTTCTACATCAACGTTAACCTGTTCGAGCGGGCCGGCATTGACTGGCAGAAGATCCAGCGCGACGGCTGGACGTTCGGCCAGTTCGAAGCCGACATGAAGAAGATCCGCGCCCTCAACGGCCAGCCCGGCTTCGAGGGCCGCGAGATCTACGGCACGCTGTTCAACCTCTTCCCCTCCGCCATGCGCGGGATGCTGCTGGCCTACGAGGCCGACTTCTTCGAGACCCGTCCGGACGGCACGGTCGATTTCGCCAACGTGGGCTTCGATACGCCCGGCGCCCTGCGCGCGATGGAACTCGTCGCCCGCATGCGCCTCGCCGATCACACCGCCTTCAACGCCACCGGCATCGCCAAGGACGGCGGGCAGGAGTTCTTCATCGGCAACATCGGCTGCATCGGCCCGGTCGGGCGGTGGGAGGTGCCGAAGTACAAATCGATCACCAATTTCCGCTGGGACGTCCTGCCCATGCCCAAGGGCACCGTGCAGGCGTCGCAGATGTTCTACACCGGCTGGGCGATGTCGTCGCGCGTAAAACATAAGGACGAGGCATATAAGCTCCTCCGCTTCCTCTGCGGAAAGGACGGCCAGATCCAACAGGCACGAGACGGGCTGGCCATCCCGGCGCTCAAAAGCGTGGCGTACAGCCCCGACTTCCTCTCGCCGCAGGGCACGGGCATCCCGGCGCACAATAGCCAGGCGTACCTCGATGCGATTCCGCACACGAAGCTGGCCCAGATCCCGCGGGACGCATCGCTCTTCAACCGGCTGATCGAGCAGGTCACCAGCCGCGCGATCCAGACCGGGCAGGACACGCCAACGGAGGCCGCCCGGAAATTGCAGGAGCGGTGGGATCGGGAGCTGAACTCGCCCGTGCGAAGCCGGCAATGGCCGAAGATGCCGTGGGGGACCATCGTTGGCGTGACGATCGGCGTCGTGGCGCTGGCCGGCGGTTTCCTGTGGTGGAAGGCGAAGAACGAAAAGCTCGGGCCGCTCGATCGCGCGACCGAGCGATCGGGCTTCGCCTTCATCGCGCCGTGGATCATCGGGTTCGTGCTGCTCACGCTTGGGCCGATGATCGCATCGCTGCTGCTGGCGTTCAGCCGGTGGACGGGCCTGACGCCGCTGGGCGATGCCGAGTTCGTCGGGCTGGCGAACTTCAAGCAGATCTTCACTTACGACCCGAACTTTCAGCAGTCGTTGAAGGTGACGGCGTACTTCGTGATCCTCGGCGTGCCGATCTCGCAGGTCGCGGCGCTGGCGATCGCGATGCTGATGAACAGCCGCGTGAAGGGGATCACGGTGTTCCGCACGATCTACTTCGTGCCGTCGGTGGTCAGCGGCGCGGCGCTGGCGGTGCTGTGGCTGCAACTGTTTAACAACGACTACGGCCTCATCAACGCGGTGCTTCGCCCGATCCTGTCGGCCATCGGCTGGAACGTGCTGGCCTTCGGCGCGGTGTTCGCGGTCGTGGGCACGCTGCTGGTGCGCGCGATCGTGAGGCGGTCGGATCGCGGCGAGAACGTCTCGCCCGGCGCGGGCGTGCTGCCGGGCGTGTTGATCGGCGTCGGCCTGACGCTGGCGGTGGTGGCGATCATCATGCTGGTGCGCAAGATCGCCGGCCCGACGCCGCCGAACTGGTTCGGCGTGGATACGACCGTTGACCCGCCGGTGAACGACGCGGCGCGGTGGGCGATTCCCGGTTTCGTCATCATGGGCCTGTGGGGCGTGGGCGGCGGGATGATCATCTACCTCGCCGGGCTGAAGGGCATTCCCGCCAGCCTGTATGAAGCCGCCCGTATCGACGGCGCGGGGCCGGCGCGGCAGTTCTGGAACGTCACCTTGCCGATGCTCAGCCCGCTGATCTTCTACAACCTGGTGATGGCGATCATCGGCAGCTTTCAGGTCTTCACGCAGGCCTACATCATGACCGGCCCGGGGCCGGACAACGCGACCCTGTTCTACGTGCTGGAGCTGTATCGCCAGGCGTTCGAGTTCCACAACATGGGCTACGCCAGCGCGCTGGCGTGGGTGCTGTTCCTGATCGTGCTGGTGCTGACGATGGCGGTGTTCAAGGGGTCGAAGAAGCTGGTTTACTACGAGGGGCTGCGATGAGCACGATCAACGTTCAGAACCCCGTGCAGGTCGGCTCGCCGGCCGCGCCGAACACGCCTGTCTCCGGCGTGGCGGCGGGGCAGGCGATGCGCCGGCCGGAGCGGCGGCACATCGATACCGGGAAAGTGTGGGTGTACCTGGCGTTGATCGTCGGTGCGGTGGCGTTCCTGGTGCCGTTTTACTTTGTCGTCAACGGATCGCTGAAGACCGACGCCGAGGTGCAGGCCGGCGATTTCGTCTGGCCGGCCGACGCGCCGCGCTGGCGGAACTACATCGACGCGCTCGAAAAGCTCGGCCTGCAAACCGCCGGCCGCAGCATTCCGGCGTTTCCGGCGTTGTCCAACACCATTCTTATCACCGCGCTTACCATCGCAGGGCAGATCCTGAGTTGTTCGCTGGTGGGCTTCGGCTTCGCCCGCTTCAAGTTCCGCGGGCGGAATACGCTGTTCGTCCTCATGCTCAGCACGATGATGCTGCCGGCGCAGGTGACGATGATCCCGGTGTTCGTGCTGTTCAAATCGCTGGGGTTGGTGGACACGATCTGGCCGCTGGTGTTGCCGGCGTTCTTCGCCAGCCCGTTCTTCGTGTTCATGTTCCGCCAGTTCTTCAGCCAGATTCCCGAAGAGCTGATCGAGGCCGCCCGCATCGACGGTTGCAGCAACTGGCGCATCTACTGGCAGTTCATGCTCCCCCTGAGCACGCCGGTGATCGCCATCGTCGCCATCTATACGTTCCTGGGGGCGTGGAACGATTTCCTCGGGCCGCTGATCTACCTCAACAGCCCGGAGAACCGCACGCTCGCGCTGGAGCTGAACAGCTTCAAGGGCCAGTACGGCACGACCTACGCCCACCTGCTGATGGCCGCCAGCGTCATCGCGATGGCGCCATGCGTGATCCTGTTTTTCGCTATGCAGAAGTACTTCGTCGAATCCGTCGCCCAAAGCGGGATGAAGTAGCCGCTCATGCTATAGCGACGCGTTTTTGTTGTAGCTGCGACGCAGGCGTCGCCCATTCTGGACGCTCGGAAACCCCATGGGCGACGCAGGCGTCGCAGCTACAATATTCGGTTCATCGCTCCAGATTTCGATCAACCTGGCTTGGCGAGCGTCCAGGCCGTTCCTTCTTGCCGAAACGCATACCGCGCCTCGCGGCCGGCGATGGTGATGAGGCAGGTTCGAATCCCAACGGGGTCCGTCGTCCACGCGATCGTTGCCTCGCCCGCGTCCGCCGGTAGCGGCAGCGCGCCGTCCGTCGGTCGGCCGGCCTTGAGCTGGGCGTGGGCGATCGCGATGGATGCCAGTTCGTATTGCTCCTGTTGCAGGCGTTCGCGGTCGAGCCGAACGCGGGTGAAATCGTTCCCCACCGCCAGCAGCAGCGCCACGCATGATGCCGCCACCACGCCCAGGACGGCGATCGCCATCACGAGCGCAACGCCGCGTTGTCTTGCCGATGAGCGTCTCATTTCAACGCCTCCGATGCCCAAAGGCTTGGCACGACGACCACGCTTTCGCGCGAGCGGTCGCCGCTCTCAAGGGTCAGGACTGCGAAACCGCCGGGGCGGACTTCGAAGATCAGGGGCGCCTTTCCCGTCCGCCAGGCAACGCGCTGGCCCGATCGTTCGGCACGCGTGATCTCGCTGTCCGTGGCACGCCAAACGACGTTTCCATCGTCGAACGAAATCCCCTTGATGTCATCGACGAAGGTGTACGTTCGCGCCGATGCGGCGTCTCGTCGGATGGCCTGCACGATATGCTCGGTCGTGCGGTCGGTCGCGCTTTCGGCCGCAAGCCGGCGATCGAGTTTCCATGTCTGCCCGAGGAGCACCGCCGCCATGCTCATGACGGCGGCGACGAGGATGAGCGTCGGCAGCATCTCCAGGAAGATCATCGCGCGGCGTCGTTGGCGGCGACGCGCGGAAAGAGGAGTAGGGCGCATCATGGTTTGCTCCTGACCAGCCCGGCGACCGACGCGCGGCCCTTGTCGCGGTAGCGCGCCTCCACCCGCACCCAGCTCCACCCTTCCGGCGCCGCCGGCGCATCGGAGAGAGGCACGATGTCGATCCTGAGCGAACCGTCCGACTTCGGCGGCTCGGTCCCCGTTTGCAGGCAGAGCAGCACTTCGGTCGCCGACGCCTGGGCCGACCGCGATTCGGCGATCGCGCGGCCGGCGTTGCCGGCGTGGCCGAGCGTGGAGGCGAGCATCAGGCCCGCCAGCGCCACCACGGCGATCGCCAGTACCGCGTCGGCGATGATGTATCCGCGTCGTCGGTTCATGACGGGTAGATCCTCTCAATGTTCATCTCGATCAGTCGCGTGATGGGCCGGAAGATCGACAGCCCGATCATCGCCACGCACACCGCAAAGAACGCCGTGGTGGCGACGGGAACCAGCGACTCCAGCAGCACCAGCGATCGCGCATGCTGCGAGGCGTAGACCTGCGACGCGAACGACAGGGCCTTCGACAGGTTTCCGGGCGACGCAAGCGGTGAGGCGATGAGATCGGGCAGGCCGGCGGCACGCGCGGCGTCGGACGGCGATTGGCCGCGGACGAGGCGGTCGTGCAGGTCGCGCAGGCGGGCGAGCAGCACGCGGTTGAGGTGAGGCATCATCGCCGCGCGCACCGCCGCGACCAGCGGTTGGCCGTGGCTTACGGCAGTTGAGGCGACCGACGTCACATCGCGATACGCCGCCGCCCGGGTTAGCCGGCCGAGCATCGGCAGGCGCCAGACGATCGGATCGGTCAGCACGCGTGAGAGCCGCACCGTCGGACGCGCCGAGAAGATGCCGCGCGCATTTCGAGCGGCAATGGCGATCGCGATCGCCAGGAGCGGTACGGATAGCAGGGACAGCAGCAGCATCTGCCCGTCCGACGGACCGGTGATGCCGGGCATCCATGCGACCCCCGGCTGGCGCCGCGGGGGCTCAAACAACTCGCGGAACTTCGGCATGACGAAGATCGACGCGAACGACACGACGATCAGCAGCACCGACGAGAGCGTGACGACATAGGTGATCGAATTCCCCCCCCGATTTTCGGGGGCGGGGGCGGGAGTTTCGGTGGCGAGCTGGGCGATGATCTCGTCGAGCGTTCCCGTCGCCTCGCCGGCGTCGACCATCGCGATGGCGCGCGGGCCGACTTCCGGATTGCTCAGGTACAGCGCGGTGCCGATCGACAGGCCGTTTCCGATCTCGTTTGCCAGCCGCAGGCAACGCCGCCGCACCGATCGCGACTCGGCCTGCGCCGCGCCGCGAAGATAGGGCGGGATGGGCAACCGCAGTTGGATCGCGGTGGAGAGGTGCGCCATCACGAGCTGCGCGCGTCGCGTTCGCAGGCGCTGTAACCCCGTCGAAAGCAGCGACAGCACGATCTGCGCCAGCACCAGCGCTCCGACCGCCATCAACCCGATCAGCGCAAACATTCCCCACGGCCGCCGGGGTTGGGTGGGGCCCCAGAAGGTGTTCACCGTGGGCGGGAAGATCATCTCCCACAGCACCTGGATCAGGGGCATCCCCATCCAGGCGAAGAGGGTTCCCAGCACTACGACGACGCCGATCGCCCACCACGCCGCCCTGCGCAGCGCGGAGAGGGCGGGCCGGTCGCGCCGGAAATGCCCGTGAGGATGTTTGGAAGCGTAGTCGAGCATCGCGCGGATCTCAGAACGTCAGCGATTGAAGCAGCCGCACCATCGGAACCCAGAGACTGTAAACGATCGCGCCGGCGGTCAGGCCGATCAGCACGACGAGCGCTGGTACGATCGTGGCAGGGATGAGCCGCGTGCGCCGGTCGGCGTGTTGTTCGTATTGCACTGCCAGGGCCGATAGCACCTGCGGTAGATTGCCCGCCGACGAGGCCAGCGCGATCGCCGGCGGCAACGATGCGGGCAGGCGCTTCAGCGGCGGGCAGGCGTCGAGCGTGCGGCCTTGTTCAAGCGTTTCGATCATCGCTTGGCCGTCGCGCTCGAACGACGGAAGCGCCACCACCTGCGACGCCAGGTCTATCGCGCGCGGCAGGTCGAGCCCCGATCGAACGGCGATCGCCAACGCGTTGGTCCACCGCGCGACATAGCTGTGCCGGATCGCGCCGCCGACCAGCGGCAGGCGGAGGATCACCGCGTCCACCCACCGGCGCTCCCGGCCGACCGATCGCAGCAGCAGCCAGGCCACGCCGGTCGCCGTCCCCGCGACCGCAAGGCCGCCGAGCAGGTAGGGCATGGCGCGGCCGAACCAGTACATCGCGATCGCCAGCGGCGGGATTTCCACCGTACGAGGCAGCGCCGAAGTTCCGCGGAAGAGTCTTCCAAAGTCGTACGATCCGTAGACCAGCGATGCCACCAGCGCGAAGTACTGCGGCAGCACCCAGTAGCTGAGGAAGATCATCAGCAGTCCGAACGCCACCAGCACCACCAGCGGATACGCGCACGCGCGCCACAGTTCCTGCCGCAGCCGCGCGACGGTCGCGAGGTGCCGGCCGAAGCCGTGCAGCACGCCGACGAGATCGCCGGACTTCACGCCCGCGTCGAGCAGCTTTGAGTAGATCGCCGGAAACTGCGCCTGTCGCGACGCCACCGCTTGTTCGAGCGATTGCCCCGACCGCAGGTCGGCCGACAGCGCTTCCACGGCGTTGCGAAGCCGTCCGCGTCGCATGTCCTTGGCGAGCAGGTCCAGCCCGCGTTCCAGCGGCAGGTTGGCCGACGCCACGTGCAGGAGTTGTTCGTTGAACTGCTCCACGTCCACCGCGCCCAGCGATACGCGCTGCGCGACCGCCGCCAGCGGGCGCAGGCTGAGGATGTTCACTCCCAGCGACCGCAGTTGTCCTGCCGCCGCGTCGGCCGAAGGCGCCTCGAGTGAACCGCGGATCGGCTGCCCGGCCGGGTTCTGGGCTTCGAACTCGAACTGACTCATGTTGACGCTCCTTCGCCTTCCGCCCCTGTCCCCAATACGCGCTGCGCCTCGGCCGCATCGGTGATGCCCCGTTTCACCAGCGATGAGGCGTGTTGGAGCAGCGACCGATATCCCGGCGATCCGCGATACGCTGAACGCAGCGACGCCGAGTCGCCGCGATTGACGATGACCTTGCGCAGCGAGTCGGTCACGCGCACCGACTCGCACACCGGCGCTCGCCCGGCGTAGCCGGCGGCGGACGTCTTCCGGCGCAGCAATCGCATCGACACCACGCCAAACGCGCTGCTGGCGACCTGGTACGGCTCGATGCCCATCTCCAGCAGCCGCACGATCGCGCCGGCCGGGTCGGAGGCGTGGAACGTGCAGACCAGCCGGTGCCCGCTCAGCGCCGCCTGCATGGCGATGCCGGCCGTCTCGGCGTCGCGGATCTCGCCGAGCATCAACACCTGCGGGTCTTGCCGCAACATCGAGCGGAGCGCGGTCGCGTAAGTGAGTTGCCCGAACGGCGTGACCGGGATCTGCGTAATGCCCCGAAGGCGCCGCTCGACAGGGTCTTCCAGCGTCACGATGCTGAGCCCGCTCGACCGGTCTCGCAGCGCTTCGAGGATGGCGTAGGCCGTGGTCGTCTTCCCCGAGCCCGCCGGCCCGACGACGAGCAGCGCGCCGGAATCGGCCCGCAGGAATGCGTCGATCAGCGATAGCGTCCCTTCGTCCAGCGACAGGTCTTCGATCGATTGCAACCCCGATAACTCCGCCGGCAGGCGCACCGCGGCGCGGAGGCCGTGGGCGGTGGGCATGATCGCGATGCGCAGGTCGACCGATCGGCCGTCGTTGGCCTTGATCGTCGCGCGGCCTTCCTGGGGGACGTCGAGCCGATAGGTGAGCAGTTGTGCCATCACCATCAGCCGGTTGACGATCGCCCGGCCGTCGTCGGGGCTGACGTGGGCGACGTCGCTCAGCAGGCCGTCAAGGCGAAACCGAACCGTCGCGTCGGATTCGCCCGGCTCGACGTGCACGTCGCTGGCGCGGCGCTCGATCGCGCTGGCGAGCAGGCGTTCGACCTGCCCGGGGATGTCGTTGAAATCAGGCATAACGAAATTCCCCTTCCCCCGCGATCCACTCTGCCGCCGTTGTGACGCGTTCGTTCGTCACCCTAGTGTTTTCCGATCCACGGCGCAAGTCGATCGACCAGCCTCGGCGGGGCCCCTTCTTCGGCGGGCACGCTCATCGAGGCGCGCAGCACCTCTGCGGACCGGATCACAGACTGATGGATTCCCACGCTGGCGCTCAACAGCAATGCCGCCGCGACCAGTCCTGTGACGAAGTTGCCGCGGATCGCCTCCCACATCAACGAATCGCTGGTCTGGTCGGCCAGTTGGGCCGGCAGATCGTCGCCGCTTTCGATGTCCGCAGCGCGGATCGCGTTGAGGTTGAGCGATCGCATGACCGATTCGGGGGCCGGATAAGCGGCGCTGGCGCGGACCGCGCCCCCCAACGCGGCCGCCGAGATTACCAGACCGCGCCGCCCAAGCAGGGCTCGGAGCTTGTTCAAGGCCCGGCTCACCCGCATCTGCGCGGCATCTTCGGTTACCCCCATCGACCGGGCCACCTGCGCGAACGACTGCCGCTCGAGAAAACGCAGCACCACCGCCTCGCGGTCGCGGGCGTTCAGGCCGGCGATCGCGTCGTCCAGCACGGGAACGATCTGCGACCAGCTTGCTCGGTTCTCTTGGTTCTGTCGCATCTGTCGCTCCGCCATCTCCGCGGCCTGCCGTTCGTGGATTCGCCTGCGGTTCTCCATCCTGATCGCGTTCTTCGACGTGTGCGTCGCCGCGTTGTAAAGCCAGCCCGCCAGCACCGTGCCGTCGGAGATGGCGGCCGCCTTGCGGTGCAGCAGCAGGAACACCGCCTGCGTCGCGTCTTCGGCCAGATCGGCCCGACGCAATTGCCGCAGGCACGCGCCGTACACCATTCCGGCGTGGCGCGCCACCAGCGCGGCAAATGCCGCCTCGCTGCCGGTGCGGGCATAGTCGCGCACCAGCGAAAGATCGTCCGCCGCCTGAACCATCTGACGTATCATGTACGGCCGGCGGCGAAACCCCACATAGATTTCTGGGAAATCTTTCTACCCACGCCGTGAGGCGTCAGCCCAGCGTCATTCCGTGGCGGGCGAAGAGGGCGATCGCCTGGTCGGGGCCTGGAACCGGCGTGGCAGGCGCGACGGTTTCGCCGGCGTGGGGGATGCCGATCTCGTCGAAGAATTTTTCGAATCCGCCCGGCGTATGCAGGTCGAGCAGCCGGCCGGTGGTGGGGCCGGTGTTGCTGAACGTGTGCACGCTGCCGCGGGGCACGAAGCAGAGGTCGCCGGGGTGGAGGACGTGGCGCGAGCCGTCGTCGAGCAGGAAGGCGTGTTCGCCTTCGAGGAGGTAGAACATCTCGTCCTGATGCGAATGTACGTGCGGCGGCGGGCCGCCGTTGGGGGCGGTGCGGATCTCGACGATGCTGAACCGCCCGCCGGTGTCCTCGCTGGTGGCCAGATAGCTGACGTCCTCGCCGAGCGCCCAGACGCGCTTGCGCGGCCTGGCGGCGTCGGAGACGACCGCCGGCAGCGCGTGGCCGGGCAGCATTTCGATGCCGTACTGCGGCGCGACCTGCATCAGCTTGCCGAGGGTTATCTCATCGAGGTCGGGCGGCGTCAGGAAATCGGGCGCCGGCTTTGCCAGCGTCATCGCGAACTCCAGGAACGCCGGCGGCGAGACGAACAGCAGCTGCTTCGCCGGCGTGGCGGACGTACACTTAAAACAGTGGATGACGTCCCGCGGCGCCCACACAAACGTGCCCGCCGGCGCGCGGACGAGCCGATCGCCGTGGAGGAACGTCATCTCCCCTTCGAGCACATAGAACGCCTCGTCCTCCCGCCGGTGCACGTGCGGCGGCGGCCCGTCGTTCGGATGCACGCCCCCCTTCGCCACCGCAAACAGCCCGCCGGTGTGCTCCGGGCTGAGCAGCGGCGTCAGATGGTCGCGGAGCAGCCAGATCGACGGTTGGTCCTTCTCGCGGACGATGATCGATTTCATGCTGAGGAAAGGTTACCGGGAAGCGATGGACGGGCGAAATAATGATCGCCAAGGCGCCAAGGGGCCAAGAAGAAAATAGCGAAAAGAATGAACGCGGAGGCGCAGAGGAGCAGAGAAGGAATGTAATTATCTCAAAACGTGAAGGCGAGAAGACAAAAGACGGTCCAGCCACGAATCACACGAATGAAACACGAATAAGACAGATGCACGGCATTCTCATTCGTGTGATTCGTGGCTGAATGTATTTTTTCGCCTCTTCGCTACTTCGCGTTTGAGACAGTTATTTATTGCAATAAATTGAATGTTGTAGCGACGTTGGGCGTTTTGGAAACGTCCGAACGCGCACGGCCATCATCTTCTTATTCTCTGCTCCTCTGCGCCTCCGCGTTCATTCTTCCAGATCCCAATTCTTGGCCCCTTGGCGTCTTGGCGATCATCATTTCGCCGACGCCGGCAGCAGGCGGAGGGCGGCGTCGAAGATCATCGGCGGGGTGACGCGGGTCATGCAGCGGTGGTCCAGCGGACAGACCTTGAGTTGGCAGGGGCCGCAGTGGACGGGGACGGAGACGATGCGTTCCTTGGCATAGTAGATCTCGGTCCACTCCGGATGGGTGGGGCCGAAGATCGCGACGACCGGCACGCCGAACGCGGCGGCGATGTGGCGGGGGCCGGTGTCGTTGCTGATCAGCAGGTCGGACCGGCGGGTGATCTCCTTGAGCGCCCCCAGCGTCAGGCCGGCCTTGGCGAGGTCGATCGGGACGTGGCTCATCCGCCGCACGATCTCATCGACGATCTTCCGCTCCTTCGGCGCGCTGCTGATCATCACCTGGGCGCCGAGTTCGTCGATCAGCCGGTCGGCAACGATCGCGAAGTACTCCGGCGGCCAGCACTTGCTGGAGCCGTACTGCGCGCCAGGGTTGAGCATGATCAGCGGCCGGCGGTCGGTGACGCCGGCGCGGGCGAGGATTTCGTCGGCCTCGCGCTTTTCGCTGAGCGTGACGAACAACTGCATGGTGAGATCGCGCTCGGTCGAGCCGAGGTAGTTCGCCAGGCCCATGTAATATTTGATGATCGGCGTGGGGATATACCGGCCGCCCTCGCGGTGGGGCAGGAGCTTGTCGGTCAGCAGAAACCCGCGGCCGTCGCGGTCGTAGCCGACGATCCGATCGATCCCCGCCATCTTGCAGATCAACGCCGACTTGAACGACCCCGGCAGCAGGATTGCCAGGTCGAACTTGCGCTTGCGCAGGCGCGCGATCAGCCCCAGAAATTGCGCGTTGCCGGCCTTCTTGTTCGTCTTGCCCGTGCGATAACTGATGAGCTTGTCGGCCCAGGGCATGCCGGTGTACATCGGTTTGACGTACCGCTTCAGCAGGTAGCTGATCTGGGCTTTGGGGTAGAGCGATCGGATTGCGCGCAGCGCCGGGGTTGCCATGACGGCATCACCGACCCAGGTGGGTTGTACGACAAGAATACGCTGAGGCGTCGGCATCGGGCGGCAAGTATAGCGTTGTGAATGTGCTGTCGCGATGTGCGGTGGAAGGACGGCGGAGAGCTATGGATTTCAATTGATCGGGCAGATTTTGTTTGGTATAAGTACGGTACATGATGCGGCTCGGCGTCTCCATTGGGACGTCGCCGACTCACGAGATTGGATTGTCCTTAATCCCCCGGATGCGATGGCCATCTGTGGGACTTGTGGCGTTTTCGATGAGGGAGGGGGTTAGGAGATGTTCCGGGCGATCATCGACGGCGAAGTGAATTGGCCGAACGAACCCAATCCGGGGTCAGGGGGCAGGGAAAATGGCCGAACGAACCCAATTGTGATCTCTGACAGCGTGGCTGGAATGCACGAAAAACGGGTTTTGTGACGAATAGTGGGCATTTGGCGTCAGGATGATTTGAACAAACGAACCCAACTGTCAATCTGGCAGTCTAGCGGCATTGGCTCGACGGGGTCCGGCGGTAGGGTATGATCGAGGTTTTGGACGAAGGATAAGCTCAAATGGTTCGTTTCGGGATTGTCGGTTGCGGGGCGATCGGTCCTACGCATGCGGGGGCGCTCAAGCAGATTGAGGATGCCCAGATCGTGGCGGTCGCGGATGTGCTGCCGGACCGCGCCAGGTCGCTCGCGGAGAAGTTCGGCGTGGGCAAGATCTACGCAAGCGATGCTGAGCTGATCGCCGACCCCACGGTGGATGCGGTCATCTTCGCCACCCCCTCGGGCATGCATGCCGAGCAGGCGATCCGCGCGTTGAACGCCGGCAAGCACGTCGTCGTCGAAAAGCCCATGGACGTCTCCCTTGAGGCCTGCGACCGCATGATCGCCGCCGAGAAGAAGACCGGCAAAAAGCTCGCGATCATCAGCCAGCATCGCTGGGACCACGCCAGCATCTTCGTCCGCGACGCCATCGCCAGCGGCAAGCTCGGCAAGCTCATCCTCGTCGAGATGAGCGTGAAATGGTGGCGCACCCAGCAATATTATGATTCCGGCGACTGGCGCGGCACGTACAAGTGGGACGGCGGCGGGGCGCTGATGAACCAGGGCGTTCACACCGTCGATCTGATGCAGTGGCTCGCCGGCCCGGTCGAATCGATCCACGCCCACTGCGCCACCGGCGGGCACGAGCGGATCGAAGTCGAGGACATCGCGGTCGCGAGCCTGAAGTTCAAGAACGGCGCGATCGGCACCCTCACCGCCAGCACCGCCTGCTACAACGGGCAACTGGCGCGCATCGACATTTACGGCACCGAGGGCAGCGCGATCATCGAAGGCGACCGCCTGAAGCTCTTCCGCCTGAAGAACGGCACGGAGGTGACGGCAGAGGGCGCCAGCCAGCACGCGCTGAGCGTCGCGATGGGCGGCACCGCCAGCGTCAAGGACCAGGCCGCCGAGCGCCTCACCACCGCCTCTGAAAAGGATCCCGGCGCCGTCTGGGGCGACGCGCATCGCGAACAGTTGAAGGACTTCATCCGCGCGATCCAGCACAACATTACCCCGCTCATCCACGGCGCCGAAGGCCGCAAGCCGCTGGAGATCATCCTCGGCGTGTACGAGAGCGCGCGGACGGGGAAAGCGGTGAAGCTGTAAATCGGTAGCATGGCCGTTTCTGCCAGGTCACGAGTGGAACGTCCGTGCTCGTTGATGCGAGCGTTGGCTTTCATGGGGGATTAACGTTATGCGCCTCGTCGCCACTTGACCGCGTCTTCCGTCGCGACCCGCGCCAGCCTGGTGGCGATCAGTCCGTCCTGGGCGGTCGGCATGTTGCCGGGCGTGCCGGTGCGGACCGCGCGTTCGAATTCGGCGTACATGCCGTGGAAGTTCTTTTCCTCGGTCCAGTTCAGATACTGCGTGCCGTGCTTGTTGACGCACTCGAAGTATCGCTGCTGGCGGTTGTAGCGGATGAGGCCTTCGGTGCCGATCAGCTCGTACCAGAAATCGCAGCGGGTGTCTTTGCTGGTGTGGCCGTAGGTGTAGCTGATCTCGACCTGGGTGTGACAGCCTGAGGCGTGATCGGCGTGGAGGTAGACGTGGTCGGGGACGTCGTAGCGTTCGGTGTCGACCCACGCGCCAAGTCCGGTAACGCGGGAGATCTCGCTGCCGGTCCACCATCGGGCGAGGTCGATCTGGTGGACGCCGCAATCGACCATCGGCCCGCCCTCGAGCATGCGGCCGTGCCGGCGATCGTAGAGGCCTTCGGCGGGATTGCGGTGCGCGTATTTGCCGTGGCAATCCCACACGTACGACAGCCGCAGGCTGCGCACGTCGCCAATGGCGTTCTGCTGCACCAGGCGATGGATGTCCAACGCCACCGGCGAGAAGCGGTAGGTGAACCCGACGTACAGCGGCAGGTTTGCCTGCTGCATGACGGAGATCATCTGCTGGGCCTCGTCTTCGCTCATCGCCAGCGGCTTTTCACACAACGCCGGCTTGCGGTACTTGGCGGCCGCCATCACGTGGGCGAAGTGGATCGGCGCGGGCGAGGTGATGACCACCACGTCGATGCCCGACTGGAAGAACAGGTCGATGTCCGTGAACGTCCGAGAAACGCCGAACCGCTCGCGCGTCTCGATCAGCCGGACGGGGTCGTTGTCGAGCACGGCGTGCAATGCAAGCCCCTTGGTATCCACGATTGCCGGCAGGTGTCCGTATGACGCGACGACGCCGCAACCGATGAGTCCGACACGAATCATGCTGACAGATTATGCCGTTCGTCGGCCGGGCGGGAAGTTAGAACGCTTAATCCGGTTAGAAAAATAGAGGGCTGATAAAGAAACGTGGAATGAAGCTGATTTCATCATCAGCCACCTCATCTGGGTGTCGATCCAGTCGATGTCGTAACCAGAGAGGTGAATATGCAAGGTATCCGTATCGGCGAAATTCTGATCGAACAGGGCATCCTGACGGAACGGCAGGTGCGTCACATTCTGCAGGTCCAGCGTTCGGTAAACCGCCCGTTCGGCGATCTGGCCGAGAGACTATATAAGGTGGACGCTCGCGCGGTAGAGGACGCATGGGTGGAACAGTACGTCCGCGTGGCGGGGGTGATCGACCTATCGGAGATCGAGACCGATAAAGAATGCCTGCGCCTGATGAACCGCCGTCAGGCGTGGCAGTTCCACGCGGCGCCGATCCATCGTGAAGACGACCACCTCGGCATCGCGACGACGGCCGAAGGATTGGTGCGGGCGGTGAATTTCTCGACGCGGAAGTTTGACGAACCGGTGTACTTCGTCATCGCGGAGAAAAAGCAGTTGCGCGAGTTCCTGATGAAGCACTACCCGGTGCCGCAGTTCATCGCGGAGTTTGCGGAGACATTTTAGATACAAACGTGGCCTTTCGGTGCGAGAGGCCATGATTCCAACCATCGCAGGACGCCGGGAACTGCCCCATTCGGTTCCCGGCGTCCTGCCATTCATGATCAGGGGGCCTTCGTCATCACGACCGCGATCGGATCTTCATACGCCACGGCCCAGCCGAGCGATTCGAGCGACTGTCGGAAGGCGCTTCGCTTCGCGGGCAGGATGGCGGCGTCGGCGTCGTAGGAGTCCAGCAGCGCCCGCTGGTCGTCGGCGGACTGGAAGAACGCGCGACGCCAGAAGTCCGGCGGGTAAAGCTGCGTCCGGCCGTCGAGCAGCACTTGCCATTCGGCGCCGAACCGCCACGCGAGATAGCCGCCCCAGTCGAACTCGTTGAACAACCGACGGCGCTCGGGTTGCACGTTGTTCAGCACCCAATCGGCGGCGGCGGTGGGGTAGCCGGGGACATCGGGGGTGTGGCGGTTCAGCCAGGCGTCGAACGTCGTTGAGCTTCGCGGAAACTGGATTGCGATGTTGACGGCGCCGATCAACAGCACCGCCGCGGTGGCGATCTGGACGGGCTTCCTTCGGAGCGTCGCGCCCTTCATCGCCGGCAGCGTGCGGGCGAAGAGAGGGAGGACGATCAGCGCGAACACCGGCGCGAACCGGCCGAGCCTTGCGAGCAGCACGAGGCCGAAGATCAGCAACATCCAGTCCGCCAGTTGCATGTCGCGCCGGCCACGGATGGCGAGGAGCACCACCAGCAGCACGATCGCCAGTGACGCTTTCCCGCCGACGCCCTCGTAGAACGGGCGCATCTCGCGGATGAACGTGGAGGCCACCATCGGATCGACCGCGTTGTAGCGGATGCTGGTCTCGATCATGCCCGGCAGCATCGGCGTGCAGCACGCCGCCATCGCCGTGAGGATCGCGAGCAGGAACATCCGCCTGAACCGCGGCCGGGCGTCGGAGAACGAGCCGATCGCGACGATCGCCGTCACGCACGCCGCGAAGACCGAGTAGATGTGCAGGTTCGTGATGGCCAGCGTCAGCGCCGGCACGGCCCACACCGCCTTCGATCGATGGCCTCCCGCGCGATCGCGGTAGAGCAGGAAGATCACGATGCTGAGCAATGCCAGCGCGAACGTCACCGGCCGAAAGCTCAGGAACGCGAGCGTGAAGTACGCTGCCGCCATTGTCGCCAGCACGGCGCGCAGGTCGGCACGCACCTCGCCGCGCGGCGTGAGCGAACACGTGGCGGCGGTCATGAAGACGATGGTCGCGCTGCAGATCGCGGTGAGGACGATCGCCGCGCGGTATCCGCCGGCGTTCCACGTCCACCGCATCATGAACTCGGCCAGCCACGAGTACGGCGTCCACGGCGTCTTGTCGCTGGCGAACGATAGCGTATCGACCAACGGGCCCACCCCGTCGCGCGCCATCTGGTCGGCGACGCGAAGGTGCCAGAACGCGTCCGGGTCCATCGTGTCGGCGAGCGCCACCTTGCCCACCGCCACCAGCGCGATCAGGCCGATCAGCAACCATGCCCCCCGGGAACTCTGTCTGTTGTCATCCACGCTACTCTTATCGGCCCGCCGCGCTACAATCGCACACTCTGATGCCCGACGAATCCGGCGGACAAGTCTTCAGGCGACTCCTGCGCATGCTCAGGCCCCAGTGGCGGGCGATGGGCACGGGCATGCTGCTGCTGTTGCTGGCGATGCCGGGCGAACTGTTTCCCGCGTTCGCGTGGATGTACGTCGTGGACGGCATCGTCCTCCAGAAGCCCGAAGAGGCGTTCGCGGTGCGGATGGTGCACCAACTCGTGTCGTTCGGCGGGGTGATCGAGGGGCCGTATCGGCTATTGGCGTCGACGTTGATCTGGATGTTCGTGGTCTACGTCGTCTTCGAGGCGTTGGAGACGCTCAGCAGCAACGTCATGCAGCGCGTGGCCGAGCGGGCAATTCGGGATCTGCGGCAGCGCGTGTACGACAAGCTGCAGACGCAGTCGCTGTCGTACCTGCAACGCCAGAAGACCGGCGACCTGATGAGCCGCGCGCTGTCGGACGTGGACGAGCTGCGCGCGTTCATCACTGGCGGGATCGACGTCATCATCGGCGAGGGGCTGCTGTGGGTGGCGACGGTGGTGATCGTCATGCTGCTGGACTGGCGGGTGGCGAGCGTGTCGCTGGCGCCGCTCTTGGTGGTGTACGTGCTGCTGCGGGTGTTCAACGCGCGGGTGCAGCCGATCTACACGGCCGCGCGGCAGTCGGCGGGGAAGGTGTCGAGCCGGTTGCAGGAGAACCTGAGCGGCGTGGTCGTCATCAAGATCTTCGGCCGCGAAAAGCAGGAGACGGAACGCTTCCGCGAGGCGACCGAGGACAACTACCGCCAACAGGTGAAGGCCATCAACGCCCGCACGATCTACTTCCCCTTCACGCGGGCGGTGGGCTTTCTGAGCAACATCTTCATGATCGGCGTGGGCGGCTGGTCGATCCTGTCGGGCGGATCGTTCACGCTGGGCAAGCTCATCGCGTTTCGGGCGTACTGGTATCGGTTGTTCGGGCCGGTGCAGACGCTGGCCCGCGTCAACGACATGGTGCAGCGGGCGATCGCGTCTTGCCGGCGTATCTTCGAGGTGCTGGACGCGCCGGACGAGATGCCCGATGCCGCCGACGCCGTACCAGTGGAGAAGATTCAGGGCAGGCTGGAGTTGCGCGACGTGACGTTCCGCTATCGGGGCATGGGTTCTCAACCCGTATCGGAGCACGGGTTGAAAGCCCATGCCGCCGAGCCAGTGTTGCGGCGAGTGTCGATCGAGGTTCCCGCGGGGAAAACGGTCGCGCTGGTGGGACCGAGCGGGTCGGGCAAATCGACGGTGCTCAACCTGCTGTTGCGGTTCTACGATCCGACCGAAGGATCGATCACGCTGGACGGCCACGATCTGCGGCAACTTTCCCGCGATAGCTTTCGGCGGCATATTGCGCTGGTGCAGCAGGAGACGTTCCTGTTCGCCGAGTCGATCCTCGACAACATCCGTTACGGCCACGCCGAGGCGACGATGGAGCAGGTGATCGCCGCCACCAGGGCCGCCAACGCGCACGGGTTCATCTCGCGTTTGCCGAACGGGTACGACACGTTCGTCGGCGAGCGCGGCGTGCGGCTGTCGGGCGGGCAGAAGCAGCGGATCTCCATCGCGCGGGCGTTCCTGGCGAACCCGCCCATCCTGCTGCTCGACGAGCCGACCAGCAGCGTGGAGCCCGATTCCGAGGCCGCCATCATTGCCGCGATCGACCGGCTGATGGTCGGCCGCACGACCGTGCTCACGAGCCATCGGCCGAGCCTGGTGGCGCAGGCGGACCTGATCTACGTGATCGAGGACGGACAGGTGACCGCCAGCGGGTCGCTGGACGACGTGCGCGCGTCCAGCGAGTGGTTCGGCCGGTTCATACGGTCGGCGGACGACGTCGGAGAGGACGTGATGCGATGATCGCGACGGTGTACGGCGTCGATTTCTCGGGCGCGAAACTGGCAGGGCTGAACATCTGGATCGCCCAGGTGGACTTCGCCGCGCCGCCCCGGCCACGGCTGGAATCGCTCAGGCGGCTGGGAGAACTGGCAGGGACGGATGATCGCGCGCCGGCGCTCGACTACCTGGTGCAGTTGATCTTGACGTCGAATCAGGCGTTGTGGGGGATCGATTTTCCATTTGGGCTGCCGGTGGAAATCGTAGAGGGGGCGTGGGGCTTTCGCGATCAGTTGGGTTGGGTGGATGGCTACGCCGGCGACGCCTACGCCTTCGGCCGCGAGTGCGTGGAGCGGGCGAAGCGCGTGGGTGACAAGCTGCACATCCGCCGCACGACCGATTCGGAGACGAAGACGCCGTTCGACTGCTATCACTACCGCATCATCTGCCAGACCTTCCACGGCATGCGCGACGTGCTGCGCAGGATCGCCGGAACGAAGGGCACGATCATCCCGCCGTTCGACCGGGTGCGGCGGTTTGACCGGGCAGTGGTGGAGGCGTGCCCCGGATCGACGCTTAAGCGGTGGGGCGCTCCGCACAATAACTATAAGCAACCTGCCGGCGGGCCGCTGGAGGCCAAGCGAGTGCGGAACCGCAAGTTGATCCTCACGGAACTGACGCAACGCATCGATATCGCTCCCCACTTCATCCGGGCCATCCAACGCAACCCCGGCGGCGACGCCCTCGACGCGGTCATCGCGGCGGCAGGGGTGTGGGAAGCGTGGAACGCGTCGGACTGGCGGGCGATCGAGCGCCATCCAAGGTATTCGCGGGAGGGAAAGGTCTTCGCCTGAACGGCTTGTGTGGCGTGATGAGCGTGACGTGAAAGAAAGGCGTGGGGCACCTTTCACGTCACGCTTATCACGCCACACTTCCGCATTTCCTTGATCGACGCTATCCTCCCAACCATGTCTCTCGCTCACCCTGCCAAAGGAAAGGTTCTCCGCGTGGAAGGCGATGTGATCGTCTTTCGGCCGTCCAACAGCACGTATGAGTTGGCGCTCAAGTCGCCCGGCTACAGCGGGCCGGTGGATGAGCCGGTGGAACTGGTGATCCGCGGGAACGCGCGCAAGGCGTATACGGTTCCGTCGGGCGGCCTGTTCGTGTCGCCGATTATGGGACCGCCGAAGGTGTTGCAGGGCCGCGTGCGGGATGTGGGCGACGGCGAGATCACGCTTAACTGCGGCGTGGTGTTCAACATCACTTTGTCGAATGAACCGGGCGCGATCGAGATGGCCAACGGCCCGATCGCCGTGAACGGGCTGGTGAACGTCATCCTGCTTGCGGGCGCGAGCGCCGAACTGGCGACGCAGCCCGCGGCGGCGGCGGTTTAGACGGCGCCGGTCAGGTCGTTTCGGTTATTGCACAACCACAGCACGCCCCAGCCTATCGTGGCGGCAAGGCTGACTTGGATCGCCATCGGTGCCCACTGCGCCTGCATGCCGGCGAAGAAGGCGTGGTACAGCATCACGACCGCGCAGGACGCGGCGGCGAAGATGATGAATCCGAGGGTCAGTCGCCACGCGTTTTCGACCGCGCGATCGGTGCGTCGTCGTACCATAGACCCTGCTTATCGGTCGCGAAGGGGGTTTTGCTGGACATGATTTCCCGCACGCCCTATCGTGCCGATCAGCACCATGACCGTCAGCGAGTATTTCCGCGATATTTTCGACACGATCCGCAGCGTTTCGATCGGGATGAAGATCACGCTGCGCTACATCTTCATGCGGCCGGTGACGGTGAACTATCCGGAGCAGCGGCTGAGCTTCGCGCCGCGGTATCGCGGCATCCATGAGTTCGAGTTGAACAAGTGCATCGCCTGCGACCTGTGCGCCAAGGCGTGCCCCGTCGATTGCATCTATATCGAGAAGACCGGCCCTCGCCGCATTGATAAGGTTAGCGGTCTGGTCGACGAATCTGACCCGAAGAACGGCAAGCTCACCCGTTTTGCAATCGATTACAGCAAGTGCCTCTTCTGCGCTCTGTGCACGGAGCCGTGCCCGACAGAATGCATTCACATGGGCAAGTTGCACGACCTGAGCGCCTACACCCGGGCCGAGGCGGTGGTGGAGTTTCAGGAGTTGGACAAACAGGGTCTTCGCACGCCAATCCCGCTATGGATGGAGCGGAACAAGGAATCGATCGGCTGGGTTGGCGAAGAATACGCGCGCGTCACGTCCGGTAAACTGGCGGGGACGGGCGGAGACATCCCGAAGACCTGATTTGCGGCTCGCCGCATAAGGGAAAACACCTGTGCTCGGGGAGCTTTATATGGCGCGCATCGAACATTTTGTCTGAACTCGATTCCGATAACGCTTCGCGTCAAAAAATTCCATGAAAACAAGTTGATCCCCCCTCTGATGAATCCGATCTGACTAGTGCAACCGCTGAGAGGTCTGCCAGAGACGAACAGCGGCGGACGGTGGCAATGTAGCTGCCGACCGGTGCCAGG
>JBBCIV010000060.1:0-6664 GCA_037189665.1 Phycisphaerae bacterium
CCGGTGTTGCCAAAGCCGCGGACGTTCCATTCCGTGGCCATCATCTTCTTGCCGTACTGGTCGGCGATGGCCTTGGCTTGCAGCGTCCGGTCGCGAACCTGGTTCGCGCCCCCGACCTTGGTCGGGTCATATTCGCCGTACGGGTGAACGCCGGCGAAGTCGACCAGGTTCAGCTTTCCCCGCGACTTCAGGTGGGCGAAGATCGCGTTGATATCCGCGGGATTCCAACTCGGGCCGGCAGAGACGACCAGCTCGTTCGCGCCGCTCTTCAGTTCCTCGGCGGCGGGGATGAGGAAGTTATCAACGTAGGACTGAAGGCCGGCGTTCTTGCTCGCGCCGCTGGGCTTCCAGTAGCCGGCCGAGTCGGGCTCGTTGCCGATCTGCCAATAATCGACCACGTCCTTCACCGTCAGCGAGCCGCCGGGCACCTCGGGCGAGTCCATCAGATGGCGGATGAACGCCTTCAACTCCGCGGTGGACGACGGGACGTCGCCATCGCGGTCGTTGATGATCAGCATGACGCTGAAGCCCTCGCGCCACAGGTCGAACAGCCGCTTCATCGTCAGCCCGCCGCTGTTGATCGACGGGGTACTGGAAGGCATCTCCCCGAGGCTGTGCGCGCCGAAACGGCCGACCGGGTCCCACGCGTTCGGCCGAACGGAAACGTCATCGAATCCCATCCAGATCCGGACGGCGGTCACGCCGAGGTTTTTGGCCTCGGCGACGGCATTATCGAAGTCCACGCCCCAGAGCGCTTCGTCGTTAAAATTAATGCCAACCGGATGTGCGGCCAGCAGTCGGCGTTCTTCCAGGCGTTCCAGATAATGCATTTTCCACAGCCCTTGGACTAGCAACCCCTCATGAGAGTTAACAACGAGAGAATATCCTAACGATGACCGACGCCCGTTCAACGGCAAGTTGCCTCATACAAGTCGACAATTGCGGGTTTCGGTGAGACGGGGCAAGATGATTCAGCTGTTCGGGACCGATAAACAAAATCCCATTTCATCCCTTCGGCGACGGCGTTTGACAGTCCGCGCAAACGGATGTGTAATCCCCGCGATCCGGGTGTCGCCCACGCAGGAGTGGCGAAATTGGCAGACGCGCAGGATTTAGGTTCCTGTGGTGGTAACACCGTGAGGGTTCGATCCCCTTCTCCTGCAATGACTTATCGCAATTTCTGGAACGTTGCGCGGCGCTTTTATCTATCCGCGCTTCCACCCCACGAGGGCTTTGCACAAAACTCACCGGTTATCCTGCGAAAACGCAAGCGATGGCGTTCGCGCACATCGCGGCACGCGGCGTATCCGCTTATGGCTTCGCGGTTTTTTGCGCAAAGCCGCGTCACGTATGCTGGCGATATTGCCGCCTGTAGAAACCAGGCGTGATGGCGAGTTGTTCCTGGAATGTCATGCTCATCTGTTTGCCGCTGCGAAAACCGGTTTGCGCGGCGATGCCCGACATGGGCAAATCGGTGCCGCTGAGCAGCGTTTTGACCAGGTTCAGGCGGATGCGCAGCAACTCCTCCAGCGGAGATCGCCCCAGCGCCTCGCGGCACTTGCGCTCCAGCGAACGGCGCGACAGCGGCACCTCTTCGAGCACCTGCTTGATGCCGATCGGACGGTGGGCGTTGTTGTGAATGAAGCGAAGCGCGACCGCCAGGTCCGGGTCGGCGATCGCGAGGATGTCGGACGAGCGGCGGGTCACCACCTCGATAGGCGGGAACAGGATCGGCTGCGCCGGCGGCGCTTCGCCGGACATCAACTGGTCCAGCAGTCGCGCGCCCTCGTAGCCGATGCGCTCCAGCGGCTGCTTGACGCTCGATAATGGGGGATGCGCCAGCTTGCAGACCGGTTCGTCATCATCGACGCCGACCAACGCAATGTCCTCCGGCACGCGCAGTTCCATGCGGCGGCAGATTTCGGTCACGCGAAACGCCAGCGCGTCGTTCGCCGCGAGGATGCCAACCGGACGCGGCAGGTCGCCGAGCCATTGGTTGAGTTCGGGCTGACCGCTCCAGCCCCAGGCGTTGGCGGACGAGGGGAGTCGCACATCGTAGAACGACCGGAGCGACGCCCCTGCGGAGGCGGCCGCCTCGGAGAAACCCTGCTCCCGCTGGTTCGAGAAACGGTATTGCGACGAACCGACGAAGGCGAGGTTCCGAAACCCCCGCCCCAGAAAATGCTCCGCCGCCAGCCGGCCCACCGCGACGTCATCGACGCTCACCATCGGTAGCGTCTGGTGCGCGTCGGTGTTGGTGAGCATCACCACCGGCACCCTCAGCGCCTGGAGCATCTGCGTCAACGCCGGCGAGTAGCGAAACGCCAGCACCCCCGCAGGACGAAACTCGCGCAGCATCGCCGGGACGTCGGAGAGATTGCCCACCATGGCAAAGGCCCAGCACCGCACCTGGTCGGAATAATGGTTGATCCCCCGCAAAACACCCCGGTAATAGCCGGCGTCGAGGTGTGCCAATAATGCAATGGGGATGGTTTGGTGGGTCCGGATCATCGGTCAAGCAATCACACGAGCATACAATCAGCTTCTTTTGTCGCAAATCCTGAAAAAGTATCCGCAAATACGGGATGCTGCGCCTGCGGTCTGTTCTCATACTTAGGTCCATTAATGGCGGTCATGTTGACCGTCCAAATGGAGGAAAAGCAATGCGAGCAGGCGGATTAGCGAGGATGGTTCTGGGTGGTTTGATCGCGTCGACGGCCAGCGCCGCGCCGGCAGCGGTGTTGGTGAACTTCACCGACTACGCGAACGGCGAGATCGTCGGACAGCCTTCCGGCTCCGGCACGCAATGGGCTGCCGGCTCTGGTTCCTTTGTGGTGGACGGCGGTGTCGGTAAGGGAGGCGGCAAGGGACTCCTCACCGCGCCAACGTACCCCGGCAGCACCAACATCAACCTCGACTACCTGCCCACGGCGGCGGAGATCGGCGGGGATTTCGCCACGCAGAAAGTGGTGAACTTCTCGTTCGATTTCAACCTGGCCGGCCCCAGCACCGGCAACGTGAACGGCTACCGGATTTTCTTCCGATCCAACAACACCAACACGCTTCAGATCGACCTGAACAGCAACGGCAACGTGACGGTCGCCGGCACGACCGCGAACGTGACGCGTTCGGCCTATCACACCCTCTCCGGCGTGGTGGATTACGCGACGTCGACGTACAGCATCACGATCGACGATGCCGCCCTGGTCAGCAACATCGCCTTCGCTGCCACCCCCGTTGGCGGCTATACGACCTACGGCGGCTTCCGGATTTTCAACCGTCTGACCGAAGCCCAGTGGCCGAACAACGATCTCGCGTTGGACAATTTCACCATCGCGGTTCCCGAACCGGCGTCCCTGGCGGCGCTGGCCGTGCCGGCCGGGGCGATGCTCCTTCGTCGCAGGACCGCGCGAAGGTGATCGCCGCGCGGATGCCGGGACGAGGCGATGGAAGTCCGCGTCCGTCCCGGTTTGTTGATCGGCGTTGCGACGGTCAAACCTGCATGTCCGGCGGCGCAGTTTTAAATGGCGTCGCGGAGTTTACGCGCGGAGAATTCATGTCAATCCAACGACAACGACGGCGGAACGGATTCACTCTCGTCGAGCTACTGGTCGTGATCGGCATCATCGCGATCCTGATCGCCATCCTGTTGCCGGCGCTCGGCAAGGTCAGGCGAAGCGCCCGCGCGGTCCAGTGCGGGTCCAACATGCGCGAGATCGGCAACGCCATCCTCATGTTCTCCATGGAGCGTGGCGGGCGAGCGCCGGGCAGCGCCCGCTACGCCAACTCCGGAGGCACCCTTACCACCGTTCCCTGGCAGGAAATCCTCAGCCAGGAATTTTTCAAGCGATCGCGATACGTGCCGCACGTGCCCAGGTTTGTCACCAAGGACAGCCGGCTTTACTGCCCGAGCGCTCCGCAGATCGGCCAGAACAACTCGAACTGGCACTTCTACTCCATGAATCTCTGGCTCAACGGCGGGCGAAACTCTTCGTGGGGCGCCGCCTACCCCGACTGCGGCGAGTTCGGCCTGGAAGTAACCCCCGCTTCCAGCTTCGATCCCACCTACGTGCGCTACTATATGGGCACGAAGCTCGCGCGTTTCAGCCGCCAGTCGTCGCAGAAGTACATGCTGGTCGAACAGGATCGGAATGACGTCCTCAGCGGAGTGGGTGACGCCACCGTGATTGTGATGGGCGACGATCCGGCTTACCCCAGTTACGCCGCGCGAAACGGGAACATTTCCTATCGTCACGATCGGCGAGCCAACATCGTGTTCATGGACGGGCACGTCGAACTCCTACCTTTCGACCCCTACGCGCTGGCACAGAAGAAGTACCTCATGCCCCAAGGGCTATAAAAAACTCATGCTGCGAATGATGAACCGACATACTTGCCGGGCGCTTGTATTGTCATGCCTGATCGGATCAGCCGCCCATGCCGCGGACAGCCAAGCCCTGATCGACCCGGCGGCGACCATCGAAGTCAACCACGTCGTCACGACGTCCGAACACGTCACTGCGACGATGAGTTCGGACACCACGGCTCCGGGCGTCAACGTCGCGTTCAAGCCTGGGGAAGAGGCGTACCCCGGCATTCGCGTCGCGCCGCAAGCGCCGTGGGACCTGTCGTCGTTCGGGCACGTCGAGGCGCGCATCGCCAACACCGGCTCAAGCCCGCTGACGGTCACGTTCCGCATCGACAACGCCGGCGACCATCGCCAGCGCCCCTGGAACGCCGAACGCGCCAAGATCGAGCCGGGCCAGACGAAGGCGATCAAGATCATCTTCGGCTATTCGGAAGGACAACGGGCCGGTTACCCGCTCAAGTCGTCGGCGGTCTCGCAACTGATGCTGTTCGCCTCGAAGCCGCAGGAGCCGGGGTCGTTCCGCGTCGAAGCCGTAACCGCCGGCGGGCCTGCCGGCGAAAGGCCGCCCATCGATCTCAACGCCGTCCGTGCCAAGCCGATCGGCGGGAAACTTTTCGGCCCCGGCGCCGCGACGGAAACGAACATCCTCGTCGGACGCGATGATAAACCGTGGGCGACGGAACATGCCGGCCTGCCCGTGCCCAACGTCGCGATGCACGTCGATTCGCGCGGCGGGGTGAAGGCGTCGGTCGATCAACAATCGATCGAGCTGACTTTCCCCGCGTCGGCCAAAGAGCAGGAAGCGCTGCTGCGCCCGGCCACCGGCCGCTGGGATCTGCGCGAGGGCACGCAGATCACGCTGGGCATTCGCAATGTCGGGGCGGCGCCGATCGACCTTCGTGCCCAGGCCACCAGCAACCGCGCCCCGACCGACCTCACGCCCGCCGTCACCGTCGCGCCGGGCGCGGCGGCGACGATCACCATCCCCTTTGCCCCGTCGGTGCCGTTCGAGGGCATCACGCCCGTCACCGCCGCGGGCCTGTTCGGCGGCAAGCCGGGCACCGGCACGCGCTTCGTCAGCGACGCGGTGCGCGGTATCCGACTCGCGACGACGAACACCGAGCCGACGGCCATCAAGGTCGAATCGATCGTCATCGAAGCGCCGGTGGCCCAGTTGCCCGACTGGCTCGGCAAGCGCCCGCCCGTGGAAGGCGACTGGGTCATGACCTTCAACGACGAGTTCGACGGCGACGCCCTCGACACCACCGCCTGGAGTTGCTCCGGCCCCAACTACTGGGACTCGGTCAGCCACTGGAGCAAGGACAACGTCATCGTCGGCGGTGGCGTGGTGAAGATGCGCTACGAGAAGAAAAGCGGCTTCCACAACGACGACCCGCAGTCGATGCTCGACCGGACCAATCCCAAGGCCAGCCGCAGCGATTACGCCAGCGGGTTCCTCGAAGCCTACGGGAAGAAGACACAGCGATACGGGTACTTCGAGTCGCGCATGAAGCTGCCCCGCGCCCAGGGGCTTTGGCCGGCCTTCTGGATCATGCCCGACCGCGGCGGCGACGCGCCCCGCTGGGACCGCCGAAGCACCTTCGACGGCGGCATGGAGTTCGACATCATGGAACACCTCACCCGCTGGGGGCCGCACCGCTTCAACATCGGCTGGCACTGGGACGGCTACGACAAGAAAACCCACAAAGCCATCAACACCGAGGGCAACTACGTCCAGCCCGACCCCGACGGCTTCATCACCAGCGGTCTGCTGTGGCTGCCCGGCCTACAGGTCTACTACTGCAACGGCAAGGAAATGGCCCGCTGGGAGGACGAGCGGATCTCCAACGTGCCGTCCTACGTGATGTTTACCTTCGTCGCCGGCGGCTGGGACAACAGTTCCGTCAACGACGCGGAACTGCCTGCTGACTTCGTCATCGACTACGTCCGCTGCTGGCAAAGACGCGACTTAATCACCCCGCCTTGATGACCTCGCCGGAACGCTGATCCGCATGTGACCTTCCCCGCGCCCGGCGGAGATGCGAGTTTAGTTCTCAGAGTGGCGTAGGACGTAGGTTGAAGGTCATGGGTGGCAGGTCGAATCATCTCATCCCCACCCACGACCCCTCGACCTACCACGTAAATTTAACGCGAAAACGCAAAGGAATGCAGGCATCGAACTCGCCCGTGTTTTCTTCTTCGCATCTTCGCATCTTCGCATCTTCGCATCTTCGCATCTTCGCATCTTCGCATCTTCGCATCTTCGCATCTTCGCATCTTCGCATCTTCGCATCT
>JBBCIV010000061.1:0-51771 GCA_037189665.1 Phycisphaerae bacterium
GATCGGTGCGACGAGTGTTCTGCAAAAAGTCTCGCACACCAATACGGGCGCCAACGGCTATATCAGCTTGTCGAATTCAGACTTCCTCCGGCTTGTCAGCTACCGAGGCAGCGGTGTCTTCGACGAGGTTCGCCTCGGCACGGCCAGCCTCGACGAAGTGACGCCCGTGCCCGAGCCGACGGTTGGACTGTTGGCGCTCGTCGGCTTGCCTACGATCGCCATGCGTCGCCGTCGTCGTTGATGTGGATGACGTGGCATCGCGCGTTGTATGTCACAGCAGGGAAAGAACATCCATGAAGAAGTGGTTTACGTGTCGTTGTTATCTGGTTGCGTCGATGTTGCTCTACAGCGCGGCGATGCCCGTCGCGGCGGCAGACGATGGGGCGAAGCAGGGGGAACCGGCGGTGGTGGAACTGCAGAGCCGCTGGCAGCAGTCGAAGTTCCTGCACTTCACCGATGGTGGGCAGGTTTCCCTTGGGGCGGCGGGCGCCGAGGCCGGGCGATGGACGCTGGAACCCGCTCGGGGAAGTGGCGGTGGGGCGTTTGTGATTCGCCATGGGATGACGGGTCAACTCCTCAGCGCGGCTGAGGGTGATTCCAGCGCGCTCGTCGCCGTCAACGCTGCCGCCGTGGGGGATCGCTCGCGGTGGATCATCGAGCCGGTCGATACGTTCGTCACCATTCGCAACGCGGCGACGGGGAAGTACCTTAATATCGAAAAGCAGGGCACGCCTGACGTGGGGCTCGACAAGCAGCCGGACGCGAAGAATTGGTGGTCTGGCCTGTGGCAGGTGAACCGCGTGAGCGGCGGCGAACTACCGCGATTCAGGAAGGCGGGATTGGTGATGGTGACCTCGCCGGCATACGGCTCGACGATCAGCGGCGATGTGGATGTTCGCATCAGCGCGCCCGGCTTCGGCAAGGCGACGGTGCGGTGCTGGTCGTCGTCGGGCGACGCGAAGTTCGGGAGGGACTCGGTCGTCGGCGAGGCGGACTTGGACGACGACGGGGCGGGCGTGGTGCGCTTCCCGGCGAGCGACTATCCGCGCGGTCCGGTGTGCGTGCGCGTCTCTGCCACGCAGGCGGGCAAGACCAGCAATTACTATCTCATGCTCTACAACACCGCCGGCAAGCAGTGGAACGCCGGCATTCCGTCCAAGGCCCCGCCCGCGGCAGAGGGAATGAAGCTGGCGTTCGCCGACGACTTCGACAAGCCGGAGCTGTCGATCACCAAGGATGGCAGCAACGCCACCTATATGTCGCACAAGCCGGGCGGCGGCGATTTCAGCGGCATTCCGTTCGGCGATCACGAGAACCGCGAGACGACGCCGTTCTCGCAGGTGGATACCTACCTGCGCATCCGCGCCGATCAATCAAAGAAGACCACCGGCCTGCTCTCGTCGCTCCGAAAGGACGGAACCGGCTTTACTGCTACGGTGCCGTGCTACTTCGAAGCGCGGCTGATCGCGCAATCCGCCCCGGGCACGTGGCCGGCGTTCTGGACGATGACGACGGGCGTGCACAAGGGACTCAAAACGCCCGCCGACGAGCTCGACGTCATCGAAGCCTACGGCGGCGAGGGCAAGGGCAATCCGAACCAGCGCGGCTACTGGATCCACTCTCACTACTGGAACCAGGCCCCCGACGGCGGAAAGGACTACTCCCAGGACCGCTTCGCCGACCAGATCAAGATGACCCAGATCCCCGGCGGCGGCGAGGCGAGCTGGTACGAAACCTTCCACACCTACGGCGTGCTGATCGGCAAGGAGTACACGGTTTACTACTGCGACGACATCGAGGTCGCCCGCCACAAGACCGCCCGCCTCTCGCTTGAGCAGCCGCACTTCTTCTTCGTCAACTTTGCCATCGGGGGAGCGAGCGGGTGGAAGATCGACCTGTCGCAGTACGGCGGGGTGGCGGACATGTACGTGGACTACGTGCGGGTGTATCAAGGAAAGTGATCTCTCTGGTTTGCGAGGCAGAGACGCGAAGGCGCGCGAAGGGGCCGAAGGGAATCGCGAAAGAGGTTTTTACGGGTATTTGCGTGGGGCGATGAGCCTTTGTCCATCAAAGTGATTCAAGAATCTCAGGTCAGATAACCGATTCATCTGACATGCGATTCGATCCTCTCATCACCAATCCCGGCCGGCTCACGATTCTCACGGCGTTGTGTGACGAAGCGACGCAGGATTTCGTCACGCTGCGAAAGCACACGCAGCTTACCGACGGAAACCTCACCACCCATGCCCGCAAGCTGGCCGGCGCGGGGCTGATCGCGATCGAGAAGACCGCGCGCGAAGGCAAGCCCGTCACCTACATCACGCTGACCGAAGAAGGCCGCTCGGCGCTCCGCCGGCACATCGACCGCCTGACCGAATCGGTCACGCGATCCACGCCGCAACCGATCCTCAACGTGCCGCGCGAACAGGAACAGGGCGCCTGGATCGATTAATGTAATTGTGCGCCGGGGGATTAAACGCGAAGTAACGAAGAGGCGAAGAAGACTTGATCGGTCTTCGTCGCCTCTTCGTTACTTCGCGTTTCAATCCTCCCGCGATCAGGCCAGCGCCTTCACCGCCGCCTGGATGCCGTCGGAGCCGAGGCCTTGGTGGGGCATCTGTTCCCAGAGGCCGCCGGAGCCTTCCTTGTGGGTGCCGATGTGGTTGTACTTGCCTTTGAAGCCATACTTGAGCAACGCCGAGCCGAAGCGTGAGCCGAGGCCGGTCTTCACGTTGTAGCCCTCCGCCACCAGCACGAACGGCGCGGCGGCGAGCTTCTTCATGGTGGCGTCGTCCCACACGTTGAGCGTGGACTTGTTCACCAGCCCGACCTTTACGCCGGCCTCGTTCAGGTTGATGACCGCATCGAGCGCCCGGTACAGCGTCTCGCCAAACGCGACGACGTACCCGCCGCCGTTGGCGTCCTTGATGATGTCGTCCTTGCCGGGGGTGAACTCCTTGCCGGCGTAGTAGGGCTTGCCTGCGTCGTCGAGGATGTCGGGGATGGGCGAGCGGGTGGAGAAGACGAACCGCAGGCCGGGATCGCCGAAGACCTTCTTCACGCACGCCGCGAACTGGTGCTGGTCGCCGGGGAAGTAGAGGCGGGTGTTGTCCTTCTCGTGTTCGCCGTCCAGCCCACCGTCGGCGAAGAAGCTGTTGATGCCGAAGTGGCAGGTGTTGTCGGCCATGTCGTCCACGCCGGAGTGGCTGAAGTGGGCGAGCACGTTGGCCTGGTTCAGGCGGGCCATCGAGATTTCGCTGATGCACATCTCCAGGAACGCGCTGAACGTCGCGAAGATGCCCTGCTTGCCCTTGTCAAACCCGAATCCCGACGCGGCCGCGTAGTTGCCGCGCTCCATGATGCCGCCGCGCACGAACACTTCCGGGAACTTCTTGCGGATGTGGTGCAGGCCGCACGAGCCTTCGAGGTCGTTGTCGAACACGCGCACCGTCGCGACGCGCTGTTCGGGGGTAAGCTTCTCGAGGATTTCGTTGATGATCTTGCCGAAATCGTCGCGGTTCTTGCCCGCGCCGCTGGAGCCCTTGAAGGTCAGCGGCGATTTGGCGGGCTTGGCGTTCTTGAGCAGCTCGATCGCCTTCTCGTATCCGCCTTGCTTTTCGAGGTACTTGATCGCGACCTCGGCCTTGAGCACTTCGTGGGCGTGGGGGTTGCCCTCGGCGCCCTCGATGCCCGGGGCCATCTTGCGCTTGATGACCAGCGCGTGCGGGCTTTGATCGCTGAACGCGCGGGCGAGCGCGACGTAGAGGGCGTCGATGTCTTCGCCCATGACGGTCTCGGTCCGCAGGCCGTGGCCGGAGAGCGTTTGCGTGAGGTCGTAGCCGGGCATGTATTCGTTCGGATGGCCGGCGATGGTGACGTTGTTGTCGTCGACCAGCAGCTTGATGGGCAGGTCGTTGGCGACGCACAGGCGGGCGGCTTCGGCGTTGTCGCCTTCCATCTGCGAGCCGTCCGAGCCGAGCACGATGACCGACTTGCCGGGGTTCGCCATGGCGACGCCGTTGGCCATCGCCCAGACGTGCCCGAGTCGGCCGGAGCTGAACTTCACGCCGGGGGTGAAGCCGCGCTCGGGGTGGCCGGGCAGGTGATGGTGGGCCTCGCGGTAGTGCAGGAGTTTCTCCGCGGGCATCGCGCCTTCGAGGACCGACAGCAGGTACTGCGTCGCCACGCGGTGGCCGGCCTCGTCGAAGAAGATCGGCACGATCGGCGCGCCGCCTTCGATGAACGCCTTGACGATGACGACTTCCGGCACGGTGTCGTACGCGCCGCCGGTGTGGCCCGACAGTCCCTTCGCGCCCGCCAGCGCGGTGAAGAAGACGATCGCGTCGCGGCAGAGCTGAACGTTGTGCTTCAGGTCGGCGCGCTGCTCGTCGGTGAGCGTGGGCTTGCTGGGGTCCAGCTTGATCTTTTTCAGCTTGGAAAGGTCGATGGGAAAGGATTCGCTCATAGGGTGGAACACTATCGGCGAGAGTTGAATGTTGTGCAAGGAAAAGCCGCCTGCGGATCGCGTGGTATTGGATAACGCGGTCTTGTTCAAACCGGTTTGACGGGCTCGGCGCCGGCGTCGCGGGTTTCGCGGACGAACAGCACCAGCGCCAGCCCCGCGATCAGGAATGGCAACACCGCCAGCACGCCCGCCCGCGGACCCCATGCCGCGCTCAGGCCCGCGTAGGACAGCGGCCCCAGGACGCTGACCGCCTTGCCTGCCAGGCTGAAGAAGCCGAACGCCTCGTTGCGGATGTGCTCCGGCGCCAGCTTGGCCATCAGCGACCGGCTGCTCGCCTGCACCCCGCCCAGCACGAGCCCCACGCCCACCGCAGCGATCGTGAAATGGGTAGTGGTTTTGACGAAGAACACCGCGCCCACCGCGATCACCCACGCGATCAGCGTCCAGACGATCACCTTCTTGTCGCCGACCTTGTCGCTCAGCCAGCCGCAAAGCATGGCGCCGCAGAATGCCACGCCCTGCACGAGCAGGAAGATCTGAACCAGCGCGTTCTCCGTGATCGGCGGCTTGATCACGCTGGCGGCGTAGGCGGGGGAGATGTTGATCACCGTGTCGGTCCCGTTGCTGTAGAGCAGGAACGCCAGCACGAACAGGAACAGCATCTGGTATTGCCGGATGTTCGCGAACGTCGTCTTCACCCGTCGGAAGCCGGCGCTCAGCAGCGGGCCACGGTCGCGGGCGTCGCCTTGCGGGGGCGTTTCCTTAAGCAGGAAGAACGCCGGCAGGCTGAACGCCAGCCACCACACGCCCGAGAACGCCAGCGCCGCCTGCATGCCCATCTTTGGCAGGATCAGGAACCCCGCGATCACCAGCGCCGCCGCGCCGCCGATGTAGCCGAACGCGAAGCCGTATCCGCTCAGGCTCCCCTGCTTCTCCGGCCGCGAGATCGTGGGAAGGAAGGCGTTGTAGAACGTCAGCGATGTCGCAAAGCAGAAGCTCGACACGACGAACATGATCGCGCCCGTCACCCACATGCCCGGCGCGACGAACGCCGACGTCATCGCCATCAGCGCGCCTGAGAGCGCGAACAGCACGAACAGCCGCTTCGTCCACCCCTTGATGTCCGCCACCGCGCCCAGCACGGGCGCCAGGATCGCCGTCAACAGCGCCCCCATCGCCGTCAATACCGCGAACACCGCATCTCCGCCGATCGAACTGCCGAAGACGACCAATCCTCTCGCGTCCGCCTCCCCCGGCAACGGCGGCAGCACTTCGCGCAGGAAGTAGGGCGCGAACATCGGCCCGACGATGATCAGGCTGTACGCCGAGTTGCCGCAGTCGTACAGCACCCAGGCGATCTTGCGCCAGACGCTTTCCTCCGCCGGCGAAGGGGAGGGCGACGGCGATTCATAATCGAGTGCGGCCATTGGTCGCGGATCATCGACCGCCCAAACGATTAAGGCAAGTCGATTGCCGCTCTATCCCATGAAGCCGCGGGGTTTACCTCGCGCGCTTCGAGGCGTCGAGCGACCATCACGCGCGGGGCAAACCCCGCGGCTTCATGAAGAGGACTACTTCCACCCGTCCATCACCGACCAGAACGGCTCGTTTTTCACCAGCGGCGACTCGTAGTACGCGATCAGGTCCGCCACGCTGCTGGTGGGCGTGATGGTGCCGGCGTAGTTGTGCTTCAGCACGCTTGCCGGGCGGGCGGTGACCCCAGAGCCGGAGCGGGTGGCGGTGTTGTCGACCAGCGCGAAGTAAAACGCGATCTCGTAGTTCGGCACGATCACGTTGCGGTACGCGTGGTCGATGCGGGCGGCCCACTCGGCGTTCTTCGATCCGTCGCGTGGGTAGCCGCGGACGTTCCACTCCGTTGCGATCATCTTCTTGCCGAAGCTGTTCGCCACCGCCACCGCCTGCTGCGTGTACATCGGCAGGGAGTTGGCGGCGGTGTTGGTCGGGTCGTTGGGGTTGTAGGTGCCGTAGGGGTGGAAGCCGGCGTAGTCGACGTACGACAGCATGTTGCGCTTCTTCACCTGCTGGAGGATCGTCTTGAGATCGTTGGAACTGAACCGCACGCTCGACGACACGACCGTTTCGCCGCCGGCCTTCAGTTCCTGCGCCGCGGGGATGAGCAGCTCGTCGACGTAGCTTTGCAGGCCGGCGGTCTTGTTCACGCCTGAGGGCTGCCAGCCTTCGCCGGCGTCAACCTCGTTGCCCACTTCCCACATGTCGATCACGTCCTTGAACTTCTGCGTGCTCGTGGGCGTTTCGGTGGAGTTCATCACGTGGCTGAAGAAATTCCGCACCTGCGTCGCGCTCGTCGGCACGCGGCCGAAGGATTCGTCCACGGTCAGCAGGATGGTGAAGCCCAGGCGCTTCAGCTCGAACGCGCGCTTCATCACCGCGCCGGCGATGACCGCGCGCGTCTCGAACTCGGTCGGCGCCCACGTGTTGACGATCTGCCGCTTGGTGACGTTGTCGTACGCGTGCGGGCGGTCGTCCCAGCTCTTGAGCGCCATCCACAGGCGGATGGCGCTCACGCCGAGCTGCTTCGCCTGTGCGACGGCGGCGTCGAAGTTTTCGCCCCAGAGCGCCTCGTCGTTGAAGCTGATCGCCACCGGATGGGCCGTGTTGATCGGCGTGGTTGGCGGCGGTGGATTGGGCGTTGGCGTCGGGGGTGGCGGTTCTGGCTCGGGCTCTGGTTCGGGAGGCGGCGTGGTGGCGGGGTAATCGATCGTTTCGAGCCCGATCAGATCCAACTCGGTGGCATCGACTTCGGCGGTGTCGTTGCCGTCTCCGCCGTCGAGGTAATCCTGGTTGCCGTCGCGGGCGAAGAGGCTGTCGTCGCCGTTCTCTCCGCGAAGCTGATCGACGCCCGGGCCGCCGTAGAGCAGGTCATTGCCGATCCCGCCGAAGAGGCGATCGTTTCCGCCATCGCCGACGAGCAGGTCGTTGCCGTGCATGCCCCAGAGCCAGTCCGCGCCGGCCCCGCCGTACAGGCGATCGTTATGCGCGCCGCCGATGAGCCGGTCGCTTCCGTCTTCGCCGAAGAGCCAGTCGACGCCGTTCCCGCCGTCGAGGTAATCGTCGTGCGCGCCGCCGTAAAGCACGTCGGACCCGTCGCCGCCGTAGAGGATGTCGGGCGAGTTCGCGCCGTTCAGCCGGTCGTCGCCGGCATTGCCGTAGAGCGTATCTTTGCCCGCGGCGCCGGTGAGCGTGTCGTTCCCGCTGCCGCCGATGATCAGGTCGTTGCCTGCGCCGGCGTTGACATAAGTGTTGATCGCGATCGCCGAGAAATCGACGATGTCGTGTCCCTCGCCGGCGTAAATTTCGATGCGGTTGATCGTCGATGCCGAGAACCGCTGCTGCACGTTGTTGACGATGACGACCAGGTTCGCCCCGCGGTATCGCAGGCCGATGAGGTCGTTGCCGTCGGTGCCTTCGACGACCAGCATGCCAGGCGTCGAAGGCGACATCGTCGCCGCGAGCAACCGGCGCGGTTCGAGAGATTCGATCGATCGCAATGGGTTCATTTTCTCGCCGTTCCTTCGCCTCCGCGCGCCCCCGTTTAGCCGGCCGCGCGAATCACGCCATCTCATTCATGTCGATCCGCAAAATCAACCGGGACGCCGGTTATGCGTCAACGTGATTCGACTCAACCGGGAGGCCAGATTGTATCCTCTAGTTGGGCTCGCCGCTTATAAACAGACGCCGCCGGAGCGAAAGAGGTTCACTCCTCGTCAACCAGTCATTACGTTCTCTTGAACACAGGCAGATGTACGCCAGATGGGAAGACGTAAGTTTTTTATATAAAAGAGCTTGCAGCAAAATTGGGTTCGTTTGGCAAAAATGCCTCGTCGTTGAGGCCACAGATAAACCCGATGGGCAGCGACGGCCGGGACTTGATCGTAATGCGTTAATCGAAAGATATTTACAGAGAAATTGGGTTCGTTTGACCAAAATAAAATAATAGAAGTCGCGTGCCGGCGGACTTTGTTTGCGGCGAACTTTTCCCGGTATGTCATAGCGCGACCTCCGTCATATAGACCCGCGCGCTGCGCGATTGTCATGACAATCGCGCAACACCCATCTGTTTAAGGGGGCGGCGGCTCAGTGCGGACATGGCGGGCAGCGTGGCGGGGATGTCCTGAAGGATCGTCCAGACCCGCGCGATAGGGATCGGAAGGACGAGTTCGCGCGTGAAGGCCATTCCAAGGAATTACAGGGGAACGCGATGGCGAACGGGCACCCTTCCCCTACGGCGCGACCCAGCCGTTGACGATGTTGTAACGCTCCTGACCGCGGGATCGATGTGCACGCGTACCGGCGTCCTACGGCGCGACCCAGCCGCTGACGATGTTGTAACGGGCGCGGATGTCGGCGTAGACGACGTGTGATCCGTCGCTGGCGCCGCTGGGGGCGCCGGGGTTGAGGAAGATGGTTCCGGTGGGCACCCACCGCGCCGGGTCGGCGGCGGCGTTGGCGTCGAGGGATTCGGCGTGGCCGTCGTAGAAGACCGCGTTGAGTCTGTAGGCCTCGTTGGGTTGATAGGGCTTGCGCGTGCCGTGGCGGTATGACAGATAGCGAATGTCGTTCGGCGCGATGCTGCTGGCATTGCCGGAGACGGCGCTGCGGTCGTACGAACGCGTGCTGCCGGAGAACGGGCCCCAGTCGGCGAACATGCTTTCGTTGGAGTTGACGTTCGAGGGGCTGGAGGTGAGCAGATACGTCGGCTGCCCCGCCGCCACGCTGCCTGCGGAGAAGTTTCGCGTCCGGCGGGCGCCGTCGGCGGCGAAGATCTTTATCGACGCCGTTCCGACGCGGCTGATCTTCGGGCTATACCCTTGTGGCACTTCCCAGTAGTCGCCGCCGGGCATGTCGATATTGCCCTGGAAACCGCTGTTGGTGCCGTAAGGGCCGTTGTGCAGGTTTCGGTTGAGCATGAAGGTGTTGGCGGTGTTGTAGCTGAGCGCCTGGATGGCGCCGACGACGCCCGACCCGCCGGCATCGGGCACCCAGAGTACGCCGGCGTAGGACGGACAGAGGAATACCGGAGATTCACAGTAATACTTGAACCGCTCTCGGCCGTCGGTGCCGTCGAGGCGGGCGTCTTTGAGGCCCATCATCTTGGCGACCGGGCCATGCCAGTCGAGCGGCTCGTTCACGTAGGCGATGTTGTTGATGCCGGTATAAGGCGGGCTGTTGAGGTTGGCGGTATTGCCGACGCGCTTCCAGAGGTGCCGGCCGGACGTATTGCCGCTGCCGGGGATGGCGCCCTTATATTCGCCGGCGTAGAGCATCATCGCCTGCCCGATGCCGCGGAGATTCGAGAGGCACTTGACCGACTGCGCTGCCCGCCGTGCCGAAGACAGCGCGGGCATGAGGATGCCGACCAGCATCGCGATCACGCCGACGACCAGCAGCAATTCGACCAGCGTAAACGCCCGGCGGCGACTGCGGGAAAAGGTCCGCCCGTTTTTCTGCATGCCTTGAGTCCTTTCTGCCCTGAGTGATTCGAACGCCGGCGTTTTCCGGTGTAGTCTGCACATTGACTGGGCAGCCCTGCGGGTCGCGCCCGTGGGTTGTGCGTTGCCGCCGGAGCACTGGAAAACGACAGCGATGATTTATAACTGCCCAATGTAAAGAACGGGTAAGCAATCGCCGCACCAGACAGGCGCCGGCGGGCGGATCGCGTGGCGAGATTTATGAAGACGACGGGTGCGCGCATCTCCATCATCGGCGGCGGGATCGGCGGATTGTCGGCGGCGGTGCGGCTGGCGGGCGCAGGGCATCGTGTCACGCTGTTCGAAAAAAACGAGAGGATCGGAGGCAAGCTCAACCTGTGGGAAGCGCCGCATCCCCTTCGCCCGAACGAGCGGCCGTTCCGCTTTGATACCGGGCCGTCGCTGCTCACCCTGCCGCTGGTCTTCGCGGATCTGTTTGCGTACGTCGGAAGGGACGTTCGCGATTATCTGTCGATCCGAAAGCTCGATCCCGTGTCGCGGTTCGTGTGGGCAGATGGCGCCGCGCTCCCGTTGCATGCCCGCCGCGCCGATTTGCTTGACGCCGTTCAGCGGTTCGCGCCCGGCGACGAGCGCGGGTTGGAGCGATTGCTGAACTATGGTCGAAAAATCTGGGATCTCAGCGGCGAGTTTTTTCTCACGCGATCGCCGGAACAGGCAATGCGTGGCGACGGGGCGCTCTCGCCGCTGAACGCGCTGCGGATGCTGTCGATGCCGTTTCGCATCGGGATGTTTCGGAAGTACGCGCGCGTGGTCGATCGGCATGTGCGCTCGCAGCGGCTGCGCGAGGTGCTTTACCAGTACGCGACCTACAGCGGCGCGAGCCCGTTTCTCGCGCCCGCGACGCTGGCGGTGATCCCGCACGTGGAGCTGGACATCGGCGGGTGGTACGTCGCAGGGGGCATGTACGCGCTGGCGCTCGCGATCGAGAAGTTGGCGCGCGAAGTGGGCGTCGATATCCGTACCGGCTGTGCGATCCAGCGCGTGGCGATCGAGGCGGGCGAGCGCGCCGAAAGGCACGTGGCGGGCGCCGTCCGCGGCGTCGTGCTGGCGGACGATTCGGCGTTCGCGGCCGACGCGGTGATCGTGAACGCGGACGTGGTGTACGCATATGAATCGCTGGTCGAAGCGCGATATCGTCGCAAGTTCGACGATCGCAAGTTAGCGCAGCTCGAGCCCAGCGGCAGCGGGATGGCGCTGCTCCTGGGCGTGGAGGGGACGTATCCGCAGTTGGCGCATCACACGAAATTTATGCCGCAGGACTACCGATCCGACCTGCGCGCGACGTTCGAGGCGCGGCGGGTGCCGGACGACCCGTGCATCTACGTGTGCGCCTCGACGCGAAGCGATCCGACGCAGGCGCCGGAGGGCTGCGACAACCTGTTCGTGCTCTGCTCGGCCCCGCCGCTGGACGGGGGGATCGATTGGGAGCGGGAAGGGCCGGCGTATCGGGACCGGATCGTGCGGACGCTGGAGGAGCGGTTCGGGCTGGCGGATTTATCGAAGCGGATCGTCGTCGAGCGTCGATGGACGCCGGCCGACCTGAAATCGGCCTACAACGCGAACGCCGGGAGCATTTACGGGATCAGCGGAAATGGCGTGAAACAGGCCTTTCTGCGGCCCGCGAACCGCGACCGTGACGTCGCCGGCCTGTTTTTCGCCGGCGGGGCAACCCACCCAGGCGGCGGGCTGCCGCTGGTGGCGTTGTCAGGAAAGATCGCCAGCGAACTGGCGATGGAATACCTCGGCGGTAAGCGATGAATGAGGGACGCGGATTTGCCCGGTTTGACACCGATCCACACAGATAAAGGCAATCTAAATCTGACGACAGAATCCCTCTTTGCGAATAAGTTGTAAGTGATTTTAAAATAGAGTCTTACGGGCAATTTACTGGAAAATTCGTTTTCAATCCGTGCTGATCTGAGTTCATCCGTGCGATCTGTGTCCCATGCCAAAACCTTATTCACCCAGGACACAGCGGCATCGAAAAAATAAGCCGGGTGCGACGCGCTCTTTGCGCAGGCTCGCACCCGGGCGGAGGAGGAGACTCGGTTAACGCGGACGACGAAGTATACGTCCGTAGTCCGATAACGTTAAAAGAAAATCTGTGAAGGATGGGCGGAAGGCTTCGGCGATGGCCGGCGTCGCTAGGGGTGCGGCGAAAGGTACAGATGAATTGCGCGAAGTCACAACTTGTTTGCCGCGACGGGTTTGGTGTAGACTCAGTGGGACGGTCCGGTCTGGAACTCGGTCGTCCAACAGTGGGGCGGCCATTCATGTCCGTTCCGCATTCGTTCGAAAAAGACCAATAGCAGCACGTGGAAAGGAGCTGGCCTTGGTTCCCAACTTCATCTCTCGGACGCTCAAGGGCGTCGTCGCACCCGTAAGCCTCGTTGGCGTACTCGCTCTGGCGGTCGGATGCGAGAGCTACGAAGAGCCCAAAAGCTTTCTCGATCCGTCGCAGGTCGGGCGTCTGAAGCACGAGCCGCTGGTCGTGCCCATCCTGACGAAGCTGAACATCGGCGCGGACGAGGAAGACGCCCAGTTCTCCGGCGCCCGCGACGTGACCGAGGCCGACCTCGTCGCCACCGCGAGCGACTACGGCGTGTCGGCGAACGACGTGCTGTCGGTGTCGATCAGCGATCTGCTCGGCCCGAACACCGTCAGCGACCGCACGATCCGCGTTACCCAGACCGGCCGAATCAGCCTGCCGCTGTTGCAGCAGCCGCTGAAGGTCGAAGGTCTGACCGAACAGCAGCTCGAACGCGCGATCTCCGATGCCTATCGCGATGCCCAGATCCTGACCAACGCCCAGGTGTCGGTCAGCGTGATCGAAGCTCGCGGCCGCACGTATACCGTGTCGGGCGCGGTTGGCGCGCCGGGCCTGTATGCGATCTACGATACCGATTTCCGCCTCTTCGATGCCCTCGTCACCGCTCGTGAGGTGAACAGCAGCGTCGGGACCGACGTGATTTACATCATCCGTCGTAAGAAGGTCGACGTTGAAGGCGCCGCCCCGGCGGATGCGCCAAAGGCCAACCCGGCGGGCGTGGACCCGCTAGCCCCGCAGTCGAACGCGACGGTTCTGCCCCGCAAGAGCGTCATGCTCCAGGACGGCCAGGCCCCCGCGGGCGGCATCGTGACGGTTGACGGCAAGGAAGTGGTCATCAACCAACCCACCGCCGCTACCCAGGAAGCCGCGGTCGCCCCGGCCAACACCGAGCCGGCGGGCAACTTCGAGTTCAACTCGCTCAAGGAACCGGAAGACCGCGAGGTTATCCGTGTGCCGTACCAGCCGCTGAAGGCCGGCCAGCTGAAGTACAACGTCGTCATTAAGCCGCAGGACCTCATCGTCGTCCCCGGCCCGACCATTGGCGAGTACTACATGGGCGGCAACGTCCAGGCTCAAGGCGCTTACAGCTTGGCGGCCCGCAAGATCACCCTGTCGCAGGCGGTCGTCGCCGCCCGTGGCCTGAACGACATCGCCTGGCCGAGCCGCACGGAGATCATCCGCCGGCTGCCGGGCGACAAGCAGGTCTTCGTCCGCGTCGATCTGGACAAGATTTTCGCGGGTGAGGAGCCCGACCTTTACCTGAAGCCGGACGACCGCGTGAACGTCGGCACCAACGTGATCGCCCCGTTCCTGGCGGCGTTCCGCAATGGTTTCCGGATGACTTACGGTTTCGGCTTCCTGTATGACCGGAACTATGCTCCGGACCGCAATAACAACTAATCCGTCGCCTGACGGCGGAAAGTTGTTAAACTAGGGAATCTGAATACACGATGATCTTGCATCGGACCGCTTATCGGTCGGGTGCAAGATCATCGGCGTCTCGGGTTCGAGCATATTTGGGTCAGGTTTGTGTGGTAAGTTCGTCGTACTAGGGACGGAGCAAGGAGGCGTCCGCGAGGCCCGCAAGCCGCGGCGACGGTGATGTTGCCGTCGGCGGTGGCGGGTGGTTCGATTGTCTGCGTTGTGTGCGTCACCTCGCCGGGTGACGGAGGGTTGTGTCGTTGGAAACCGTTCTTAAGCCAGCTTCCGCACCCGCAAACCTTGCCCCGCCGACCGCCAATCAGGCGGCGGGGGTCTTCTGGTTGAAGGTCGCGCTTATCGCCGGCGCGTTCATCGCGCTCTACTGGAACAACCTCGGCCGGCTCTGGAACAAGACCAACCTTATTACCGGCGATTCCAACTGGTATCACTCGATGACGATCCCGCTCATCGGGATCTACTACCTCATCCTCTACCGCGACGAACTGAGAAGCGCTCCGGTCGAACCTCTCCTGGGCGACCGCTTCACCCGCAGGCGGTTCGGCTCGGCGATCCTCCTGGCGATCGTTGGGGCGTCGATGTACTTCCTGGCGCCGTTCGTCGTGCCGGAAATCGACTCCACCATTTCGCTGGCGGCGATCGTTCAGAACCTTGGCCAGGGCGCGATGCTCTACGCGGCGCTGGTGGTGCTGCTCGACTGGGGGCTCGGCACGCTGCTGGCGGGCCTGCTTCTCACCGCTTACGGCATCTGGCCTGGCCAGAACGACTTCATCTGGGACTCGGGCATGGTCGTCACGCTGTTCGGCGTGGTGCTGACCTTGTGCGGGTGGAAGGTGATGCGGATCGCGTGGTTCCCGATCGTATTCCTGTTTTGCGCCATCCCCTGGCCGCCGCTGGTGTACAGCCAGATCGCGTTGCCGCTGCAGAAGATCGCCGCGGTTTCATCGGTGACGATCATGAACATCCTCGGCGTCGACGCCAGCCATGGCGGGTCGAAGATCTTCATGCCTGCCTACGACCCCGTCACCGGCCAGCGCATTGCCGACCGGGCCCTCAACGTCGCCGAGGCGTGCGCGGGGCTGGTGTCGCTGATGACCTTCGTCTCGATCGCGGCGGCGGTGGCGTTCTTGTCCGGCCGGTCGCTGTGGCAGAAGCTGATCATCACCGCGTCGGCGGTGCCGATCGCCATCCTGTGTAACGTCATCCGCGTGGCCGGCGTCGGCATGCTGGACAAGTACGGCGGGAAGGGCTGGTCAGAGGGGTTCTCTCACCATTTCGCGGGCATGGTTCTGCTGTTGCCGGCGTTCTTCCTGATCATGCTGGTGTGCTGGATTGTCGACAAGCTCGTGATCGACGAGGCCGAGGAAAGCATGGTGACCTCGAATGCGACATCGTCGTCATCCGTGGTGAAATCCAAACCCGCAGGAGGCGCCGCGTGAGCACTGCGATCAACCCCATCGACTACTCTCGCGTTCCGGTCGGCAAGCCCGCGGAACCACAACAGGGCGACCGCGCCTCATTGCGTCGCAGGGTGGCGTTCGTGGTCGTCATTGCCATCCTGATCGTGGCGGCCGTCGGCTTGCGGAGCACCGTGAGCGGCATGAAGCTCACGTTTCGCAAGCTGCCCGTTCAGCCCGCCGCGCCGCTGCTGACCATCGGGCCGCAACTCGGCCCATGGCTTCAGGTAAACGTCGATCGTCCGGAGAACCCGGACATCGAGCATGCGCTCGGCACGCGCGAGTACATTTTCAGAACGTACCTGGACTTACGCAAGCTCCCCGAGGCGGACCGCGAACGCCTCGTCGCCGCGACGCTTGAGCAGCGCGAAGAACTGTTGAACAACAAGATCAGAATCGATCTCGCGTGGACGATCCGCATCGGCGTGACCTACTACACGGGTTCGGTCGACACGGTTCCACACGTTTCCGAGCGGTGCTTTGTTGCCGACGGGTGGAAGCCTTCGTCGTTCGAGATTGTGACCTGGCCCATCCTGAAGCGCGACGACCCGGCCGAGCGGAACGTGGACGTCCGCCTGATGAATTTTGAAGACCAGATCGGCGAGCGGTCGTTCCGTCCGCGGCAGGTCTGCTATTTCTTCCAGGTCAACGGCAAATATCTTCAGGATCCGATCTTCGGCGTTCGCAAAGAGCTGCAGAACCTCTTTCAGAAGCACGCCTACTTCGCCAAGGTGGAACTGGTGACCGGCCTCGACAAGGCCGCCGACGCCGCGCCGGTGATGGAGGATTTCCTGGTGAACGCCATGCCCGATATTGAAAGTGTTCTCCCCGACTGGAAGGCCGTGATCGCGGCTGAGGGAGCCGGGAACTGACGAAACTAATGAGAAGAAGTGTGTTTGTGTTTGGCTGAGAGTAAGCGTGCGGGGCCGCGGTTTCCGCCCGGTGTGACCATCGACTGAGGAATTGCCTTCATGGCACGTAAACTGAATACGAAGTTCATCGCGGTTCTGGGCGTCGCCGGCCTGCTCGTCGGCGGGGGCGGGGTCATTGCGGTGGTGTACGGCAAGGATCTGTTTCGCCCGAGCATCGCCAAGCTCGAACAGGAGGGCGACGAGGCGTTCGCCGCCGGCGACTATAAGCTCGCCTCTGAACTTTACGGCCGGGCCGCCTATCGCGCCCGCACGGACGTCCCGCTGCAGCTGAAGTTCGTCAACGCGTTCGATTTCACCGTCGACGGTGACATGGACAAGATGCGAGAGCTTCGGCAGCACTACAGCACGGTCCTCTCCGCCGCGCCTCGCAACGAGGAGATCATCCGCCTGGTTCTCCGCGCGCAACTGCAGGATGCCCGCAGCGCGCCGCAATATCGCCCCGCGCTCCGATCCCTTGCCGAGACCGCCGAGCGGCTATTGGAAGTCGTTCCGAACGATCGCGAGGCCCGCAAGGCGGCCATCACGGTGGTGCTCGAACCTTACCAGCGCAACCTCGAAGTGTCGGCCGAGGACGTAAGCAACGCGCGTGAGGCCGCCGAGAAACTGTATGAGGAAGCCCCGAACGATGGCGAGGTCGCCTTGATGGTGGTCCGCTTCCGCCTTGAAGAGGCCAAAGACGCTGCCGCCCGCGGCGCGATCGCCGAAGCCAAGGCTGCGCTGGACGCCGTGCAGAAGTTCGTCGACGAGGCGATGGTCAAATCTCCCGATAACGCCGAGGTCTTCTTCGCCGGCTTCAACGTCTATCGCGCGCTGGGCACGCTCGGCGGAAGCCTGCCGCAGGAGAAGCGCAAGGAATTGATCGAGAAGGCGAACAAGCTGTTGGAACAGGCCGACGGGCTCGCGAGGGCGTCCGATTTCGAGAACGACGAGGAACGATTCCTGAACATCCGCGCGTTTGCCATCCGCATGGTCGAGCTGCGCGACGGCAAGGCCGCCGAGGCGCGGTATCGGCAGTTGATTCAGGAGATGCCGAACAACCGCTGGCCGCGATTGCTGCTCTCGCAGTATCTCACGAAGCTCCCGGCCCGCCGTACCGAGGCCGCCGAGGTGCTGGAGGCAAAGTGGTCGCCGACGAAGCCGCTTCGCGCGATGGAATCGCTTCAGCAGCGCGGGCTGGAGATCCAGGAACAGCTTCGGCTGGCGGTGATCCAGTTGAACTCGCTGGAGTTCGCCGCCTCGCCTGAGGAGCGCGAGAAGACGCTGAAGAAGGTGGAGGAGAACTACGGGCGGCTGGCGTCGTTGCCAAATCCGCAGGGCACGCTGGTTCCGTGGCTGCGCCGCATCCAGGGCAGCATCGCGCTGGAGCGCGGCCGGGTCAGCGAGGCGATCGAACAGCTCGACGCCGCCCAGAAATTGCTTCCCGCCGATGCGCTTGGCCAGGCCGAGTCAGAAGTTCGCAACGAAGTGCTGCTGGAGTACGCCAACGCCCACCTCCGCATCGGCCAGACCGGCAAGGCCCGGCCGGCGCTGCAGGAGCTGGTGTCGCGCGATCCGATCAACATGAATGCCCGCGTGTTGCTCACGCGCGTCCTGCTGGCCGAACGCCGATTCGACGAGGCCGAGAAGCAGGTCGAAGATCTCGCCCGCTTCCTGCCTGACAACCCCATTGTCGAGCAGCTTCGCGTGCAGGTGTACGGGCAGCGGAAGGACATCCTTCGCGAGCGTTACGCCAAGCTTACGGAAACCACGCCGCAGCAGATCCAGATCAAGCTGCAGGCCGCGGCCATGCTGGATGACGTCGCGGAACAGGAACGCCTTGCCCGCGCGTTGCTCGCCGCAGTGCCGGAGAACAGCGACGTTGCGATGTTGCTGGCGCAGGTGCTGTTGCGGCAGGACAAACGCGATGAGGCGCTGGTGGTCATCGACGCGGCGCTGAAGGGCAAGCCCGACCACGAGCGGCTCAAGAACTTCCGCGATCAGTTGGTGGCCGTCACCCCGGAAGACCGCCGGAAACTGTTGCAGGACAACATCGAGAAGATCACCGATCCGTACCAGAAGGAACTCGTGCAGGCCCAGGTACTGCGCTTGCAGGGCAAGTTGGACGACGCGCTAAGCGCGTTGAAGAAGGCCGAGGAAATCGATCCGAAGAACGTGCGCGCGATCGTCGAGCAGTTCGACATCGTCGCGGCACAACGGAAGTTCACCGAGGCCGAGGCGCTGATCGAGAAGCTCGTCGGCCTGAAGGCCGACACCGCCGACATCGATACGAAACGCGTGGTATTGCTGGTCGCGCGTGCCCAGGACAAATCCGATCCGGCCGAGCGGCAGCAATTGCTCAGCGAGGCATTGCTTCAGGCCTCTCAGAACGCCGCCCGCTATTCGGAGCTCGCCCAGCCGTCGCTCCTGTATGCCAAGCTGCTACAGGACGCGGGCAACGTGGTGGAGTCGCTTGAGCAATATCAACAAGTGCTGGACAAACAGCCGGCCAATGTTGAAGCGCAGCGCGGCGCGATCACGTGCATGATTGCGTTGAAGCGCTACGGTGAAGCCCGCTCGCGCCTTGAGGCCGCCCGCCGGCAGGCGCCAAACGACGAAAGCTTGCGACAGCTGGAGCTGTCACTTGAACTGGAGCACGGGGACCCGCTTCGCGTGATCGACACGCTGACGCAGGTTCGCGATCAGAACGTCGAGAGCCCGCAGGCCTGGGTGCAACTGGGCTATGCGATCGAACGCGTGGCGGCGGACAAATCGCGGAAGAATGACGATGCTGGCGCGAGGGCCTTCCTCACGCGCGCCGGCGAACTCTGGCGACAGGCGATGGAGAAGTTCCCCTCCGACCTGCGGTTCGCCTCGGCCTACGCCGAAACTCAGCGCCGGATCGGCAGACCCGATGAAGCTGAGGCGGCCATCGTAAAGCTGACCCAGCAGGCGGCGTTCGCGGATAAGCCGGAGGTGTTTGAGCTGCTGGCGCTTCAATATCAGCGTGCGGGCAAGCTTGCCGACGCCGAAAGGCTGTTGTCGGACTTCCTGAATCGGGTGAAGCCGATGCCGACCAGCACGCTGCTGAAGCTGGCGATGCTGTACATCGATCAGCAGCGGCTGCAGGAGGCGCTCGCGGTCCTGGATATGAAGCAGGACGATCCCGACGTCCGCCGGACGCGCATCGAACTGCTGATCATGGCCAACGATCTGTCGAATGCCCGTCGGGCAATTGAGGAGTCGTTGGCGAACAATGCCACGCCGGACATCTTTCTGCTGGCGGCGTTCGTCGAACTGCGTGCCGGTGAGTGGGATAAGGCGGATGGCTTCGTGGCGAAGGTGCTTCAATCCCGCCCGAACGATCCGGCCGCGCTGTTCTACCGATCCCAGGTACGCGTGAACTCGGCCAAGCCGAATATCGACGGGGCGATAGAGGACCTGCAAAAGGTGCTCGCGATCAACGTTGGCAACATCGAAGCTCGGACTTCTTTGGCAGACCTTTATATCCGTCGCAACCAGCGCGATCTGGCGATCCGTCAATTGGAGCAGGCGTGGGCGTATAACCCCGGAGCGAAGCTGGTCCTGCTGCGCCTGGTGGACGCTTACCTCGCCAGCACTCCGTCTCGTCCGACCGCGGCCCAGAAGGTGATCGACGAGGCGACTCAAGACCCGGCTTCGGCGCTGGCGAAAGATCCCGACGTGACGTTGGCGGCCGCCAACGTTGCGATGGCGACCAATCAAAATCGAAAGGCCATCGAACTGGCGAAAACAGCGCTGGCGGTCGCGCCGGATAACGGAAGCCTGCTGCAACGGTACTACGACGTCCTGCTGCGGGCCCAGGCCTATCGCGACCTGTTGAAGGAGTCGGAGGCGACGCTTCAGAAGGACCGCGGCGCTTGGTGGCTGTACCGGCTGCGCGGACAGGCGTATCGTCGGTTGGAACAGAAAACCGAGGCGGCGAAGGAGTTCGACGCCGCGTTTAACCTGGTGACGGCGGCCCAGAATGAACCGGCGATCGCGATGGTAGCCCGCACGGTCGCCCAGGAATTGGGCGTGCAGGAGTCGATCAAGCGCATCGAGCCGATCGCCAGGACGGATCTCAGTTCGAAGCTGTTGCTGGCTTCGATGTATCAGACCGCGAATGACCCCACCCGGGCGCTGGAACAGTTGGAGCGCGTGAAGGCCGACTCCGACCGCCTGCGGCCGGACCAGCGACGCACCCTGCTGCAGACGCTCGGCACGGTCTACCTCCAGATCACCCCGCCGGCGCCGGAAAAGGCCCGGCAGGTGTACGAGGAGCTTCTCAACGATTCGCCCAATGACATGTTGCTGCTGAACAATCTTGCCTACGTGAACACCCTCCCCGAGAGCGGCGGCAGCATCGCGAAGGCGCTGGAGTACAGCAGCAAGGCTTACGACATGAGCCAATCGCTCTCGTCGTTGGACGAAAGCGTGCTCTACATCTGGGATACCCACGGCTGGGTGTTGGTGAAGAACAATAAGATTCTGGACGGGCTCAACATCCTTCAGAAAGCGTCGGAGCGGGCGGCCTTCCCCGAGGTATTTTTGCACCTCGCCGAGGCATATATGCTGAATAATGAGCTGGGCCGCGCCGAATCGGCGCTACAGGAGGCGGAATCCATTATCACTTCGTATACAACGAAGAATATGCCGTTGGATCCCACCGTCCGCCCGAAATTCGAGCGTTTATCGGCGGACCTTCAGGCGAAAATAAAGTCGTCGGTGGGGGTGGCGCAATAATTGTTAGTTTTTTGTGAGGATTGATGGAGGTTTGGATAAGTCGCTTTCCAGCAGAGATTTCCCAGCTTTACAGGGCTGTGGATGTGCGACGAGTTTACTGGGATTTTTGTTTTCTTCGGGTCGATAGTTGGTGTAGATTTGCCACACAGGCGCTTTTTGCGCCCGTTTGCAGCGGGGCCTCGGTTAGCCATTGATAATCCGTTGCCCCTCTGAGGCGGGTTTTGCCTGCGTAGTTAAGGTGTCTTCCGGTAGGAGTAGCAAATGACAACGTTGCCCACGACCTCCAGCATCCGCCTGCCTCGTTCAGGCGGCCCGGGTGGTCAGGTCTTAGCGATGCCGTCGACCGGGCCGCTCGGCCCCGTCGTTCACGGCGCCGCGCAGCCGCTGCTGACGCCAGCGGACGTGTGGAGAGTGATCCGCGGCAATCTTTTGCTGATCGTCGCATCGTGCATTTTGTCTGGCGGTATCGGGTTCGGTCTTTTCTGGTGGCAGAAGGAAACGAACCCCCGTTACCAGGCGAAGGGCGTTGCCGAGGTATCCCGTCAGATTCGCGTTGATCCTCGCACCAGTGAACCGGTCGCCCTTGATGCCGGCGGCATGTTTGACCTGAAGGTCGAACAGCGCACCCAGGCCGAAAAACTCATGAACGACGGCCTGTGGGCGTCGGTTATCGAGAGCAACAAGAAACTTCATGAACTCGATTGGTACAGGCAATTCGAGGCGCTGGCAGGCAAGGGCCGTTATGCTGGCATGACGGCGCCGATGCTCGCGAAAGAGGACCTGGCCGACAACTTCAACGTGACGCCTCGTCCTGAGTCGCGCCTGCTAATCATCTCTATGAACGCGGGTAGCGCCGGCGACGCCAAAGAAGTCGTGCAGATGATCGTCGACGCGCACATCTCGAACCAGCAGAAGTTGACGTTCGATCGGACGAACAGCGAACTTGAAATCGCACGCCAGTGGCGCGATCGCTATAACCGTGAACTCGGCCGGGCCAAGGAGCGGATGACGCAGCTCTCCGGTTCTCTCAGCACCGGCGGCAGCCCAATCAATCTCCGCCGTCTGAATATCCGTGAAATGGAAATCGGCGCCCTCATCCAGGCGCAGATGAAGGCCAAGCTGGAGGCGACCGAAGCCAAGGCGCAGCTCGACGCGATTGAGCAATCCGTTCAGCAGGGCAACGATCCTTCGCAGGTCGAGCAGATGGTGCGGCTTGACCCGACCGTCGCACGGCTGCACGCCATTGTTAATGATTATGAGCTCCAGCTCGAAAGCGCCAAGCGTTGGGGCGAGAGGAGCCGTCTGGTGGAAGACCTCCAGACGCGCGTCGATGCCGCCCGCTCCATGCAACGGCGGTCTGAAGCCGAAGCCCGGGCGACCTACCGCAACCAACTGCTGGACAGCATGCGGTCGGTGGTTCAGTCGAAGCGGGCTGAAGAGGAAAGCCTGCTGGCCCAGATTGATCAGAAGCGCACCGAACTGGGCGAACTGAGCGCCCAGATCTCGGAATATTTCAGCGTGAAGGACGAGTTCGACAGCTACAAGATTCTGCAGCGCGAAATGGAAGAACGCGTCGCATTGCTCCAGAACGCCGTCCGTCAGGATTCGGCCGGCATTCGTTGGGCGAGCACGCCGATTCCGCCGGATAGTCGCAGTTCGCCGAAGCTGGAGATTTATCTGCCGGTCGCGGTGATGCTGGGCTTGGCGCTAAGCCTTGGTATTGCGTTCCTGCGTGAGCTGACCGATACCCGCGTCCGCTCGCCGCGAGACCTGCAGAAGGTCGGTCCGATGAACTTGCTGGGCATGATCGCCAGCGACACGGACGATCCTCAGCTTGCCGGTGTGCCGCTGCACGTCGTCATCAGCCAGGCTCCTCACTCGATGCTGGCCGAGCAGTTCCGCCAGGTTCGCACGCGGCTGCAGCATGCGGCATCGCTGGATACGACCCGCACGATCGTCGTCACCTCGCCTGGTCCGGGCGACGGCAAGTCGACGGTTGCCTGCAACTTGGCTGCGGGCCTCGCGCTCAACGGCCGCCGTATCCTGCTGGTGGATGCCAACTTCCGCCGGCCGGAGTTGCACAAGCTGTTTAACGTGACGAACGACACCGGTTTCGCCAGCGTGCTCGACTCGCTCGCGAACCTCGAATCGGCGGTTCAGAAGACCAACATTCCGAACCTCGAGCTGCTCCCCACCGGCCCGAAGGCCGCGAATCCGACGGAATTGCTCGAAAGCCAGCTTTTCAGCGATTTCATCGATCGTTCGCTCGAAGAGTACGACCACGTCATCTTCGATACAGGCCCGTTGCTGGTCGTGTCCGAAGCGGTTGCGTTGGCGCCGCGCGTCGATGGTGTCATCACCGTCGTCCGTGCCCGCAAGAACAGCCGCGGCATGCTCAGCCGTGTTCGCGATACGCTCAAGCAGATCAAGGCCGAACACCTCGGCGTGGTCCTCAATGGCGTACAGAACTGGGGCGGCGGTTACTACGGCCGCAACATCAAGACCTACTACGCGTACCAGAACGCCGAAGATTAATTTTATCGTCCTGGTTCGCGGATCGAACAATCGCCCACGGCATTACACGATGCCGTGGGCGGTGTTTTGTAGTTTTTGGCATGTTTTTGATAAAGGACAATGTCGTCTTCACTGAAAAACGAACGGGCTTCCGCTGGCCATTGCGGTGGATCGTCAGGAGTGCGTGTTGCGCGGGTGCGCCAAGCGTCGATCCGGTTAAGGTTTCATAGATATTGTGGTAGAAATCGCATTCATTCCCCGCCAAATTGCGTTCGGGGCTTGGCAAGACAGGGGGTTGCCCGTACATTGTCTGCGGTTCGGGGATCGGTTGCCAATTCTGTTCCCCCTGTGCTGTCCGCCACGCTTGGCGTAGACAGAACTTGGTCTAACTGTGGCCTCTGAAGAAACTTACAACCCGTCGTCGTTGCCCCCGTCGGAACGATCGCGGACGTTCTTCATCCGGGGTCTGAAGGCGCTGCTCCCGACGCTGATTACGCTGTCACTGATCGTCTGGGTCTGGAGTTTTCTCTGGGAACAGATCGGCCGGCATCTGATCTGGGTGATCCAGAACATTCAGTACACGCTTGCCGGCGATGAAGCGCAGTGGTTTCAGATCAGGCGTTTTTGGACGGACGAACGCGGCGACTGGACTTGGTGGGCTCAACTGCTGGGCGTTTCGGCGTCACTGCTGCTGGTCTACGTGGTCGGGTTGCTGGTCGGAAATCTCATCGGGCGGTGGTTCTGGAAGCTCGGCGAGGCATTGGCGATGAAGATCCCGGTCGTCCGGGCGATTTATCCCGCCGTTAAGCAGGTGACCGATTTCCTGTTGCAGGAGCGGTCCAGTCAGTTTCAAGACAGCCGTGTGGTCGCATGTCGGCCGCACGCGAACGATATCTGGTCGATCGGATTGATCACCGGAACCCATTTCAAGCCTCTCAGCGATATGACGGGCGAAGACATGGTCACGGTTTTCATCCCAAGCAGCCCGACCGCCTTCAGCGGGTACGTCATGATCGTCCCGAGATCGCAGGTCGTCGAGTTGCCGTTGAAGGTCGAAGAAGCGATGCGCCTGCTCATTTCCGGCGGCGTTCTGGTGCCGGGACAGAAGCAGCCAGAACTGCCGGAATCGCCCAAATCGGGTGTGTCAGGGGCATCCTGAGCGGAAAATTTTAGTTGGGGCGTTCGAGTGGAACCGTACGCCGTTTTGCGGAGGCCGTGCCGCCAATGGGGCTTTTGCCCGTGTGACCTTTGTCTTGGGGTCGCTACAATGAGGGGCACGAGAGTGTGAAACGAAGGAGCAGTCGTGAACGTAGTTGTCTCAGGCAGGCATGTTGAAGTGACCCCGGCAATGAAATCGCACGCCGAACAGAAGGCGCTGAAATTGCTGAAGTATTTCGACCGGATTCAGGAAATCGAGGTCGTTTTCGAGAACGGCAAGGACACGATGTCGGTCGAAATGATCGTCAACGCCGAACATAAGAAGGAATTCGTCGCCCATCACACCGATGCTGACGCTTACGCCTGCGTTGACGGCTGCGCCGACAAGCTCGAGCGTCAGTTGAGCGAACACAAGAAGAAGATTCGGAACCGCAAACACCCCGAAGGTGGCGCGACGATCCGGCATCAGTAAGGCCCCGTAAGTCCGGAATTCGGCAAAGGTTCAGGCAAAGCCAATGAAGCTCAGGGAGTTTATCGTAACGGACGCGATCGTCGCCGATCTGAAGGCGAAGTCGCGCGATGAGGCCATTCGCGAACTCGTGACATCGCTGTGCGATCAGGGCGCGGTCGACCAGGCCGCGTGCGATGAAATTGTCGCCGCGCTGGTCAAACGCGAGAAGAACGGTTCGACTGGCTTCGGCAAGGGCGTCGCCGTCCCCCATGTGAAACACGCGGCCATCAACAAGATGGTCGGCGCGGTCGGGCGAAGCGCCGACGGCATCGATTTCGCCGCGCTGGACAGCCAGCCGGTCTACTCGATCTTCCTGCTGCTGAGCCCTGAGAACCAGCCCCAGCAGCACCTTCAGGCCATGAACATCGTCTTCAGCAACCTGCAGAAAGACATGTTCCGCCGCTTCCTTCGTCAGAGCGATTCGAAGCAGAAGATCGTCGATCTGCTCGAAGAAGCGGACGGGAAATAAAGGAAACGTCGAACGTGAAGGGCGCGAACGTCTTGCCTGGGAGAGACGTTTGCCAGCTGGCTTTCGACATTCATCGTTTTGCTTTTCGGCATTCATCTATGACCGCCGTCACACGAGAAGTCACCATCGCGAATGTCCTCGGCCTGCACGCACGGCCGGCGATGCAGTTCGTGGATCTGGCGAATCAATTCAAATCAACGGTTACCGTCTACAAAGACGGTCCCGAGCCCGTCACCGTTGATGGTAAAAGCGTGATGTCGATGATCACGCTCGAGGCAATTCAAGGCACTCCGCTCCGCATCGAAGTCGAAGGCGACGATGCCGAGCACGCCGTGGAACAACTCGCCAAGCTTGTGGAGGACAAGTTCGGCGAAGAGGAATAGGTAGGAAGGGCTTCGGGCCCAGGGCGTGAGGCTTGGTGAGACGACCTGTTTCCACCAAGCCCCAAGCCCTGGGCCCCAAGCCCTATTCACATGGAAATCATCAAAGGCATCGGTGTCTCCCCCGGCGTGGTGATCTGCCCCGCCGTGGTGCTGGATGCCGAGGATCTGGCTATCCCGCGACGCGGCATCGAGGCTTCGGCCGTCGATGCGGAGGTCGCGCGCTTGCACGATGCCCTCGCCAAAGCCCAGGCCGACCTCGAAGTCCTCCGGAGCGACCTCACCGCTTCCCACGGTAAGGACATCGCCTCGATCTTCGATTTCCACATTGGATTGCTCAAAGACAAGGCGTTGGTCGGGCAGATCGTCGGCGAAATTCGCACGCATCGCTCGAATGCCGAGTACGCCGTCAGCATCGCGATGCGCAAGCTGGCCGGCACGTTCCTTCAGATGAAGGACTCGTACCTTGCCGACCGCGTCAAGGACATCCACGACATCGAAAAACGCGTGTTGCGCACGCTCATCGGCGGCAAGCACGAGAGCCTCACGCGGCTGAAGCAGAACGTGGTCGTTATCGCCCATGACCTGCTCCCCTCACAAACCGCGGCCTTGGACAAGACCCACGTCAAGGGCTTCGCCTGCGATGTTGGCGGCCGCACGAGCCATACCGCCATCGTGGCTCGTGCGATGGGCATTCCCGCAGTCGTCGGCCTGGGCAATCTCACCGGCGCGGTCTCGGGCGGCGACCTGGTCATCATTGATGGCACGCGCGGGATGGTCATCGTCAATCCCGACCCTGACCAGCTCAAGGAACACGAAGAATACGTCCGCCAGCACATCAAGCTCGAGGCCGAGCTTGCCGGCCTCGCAGACCTGCCCGCCGAGACCACCGACGGGCACGCCGTCTCCCTGATGGCGAACATCGAATTCCCCGCCGAAGTCGACGACGCCCTCGCCAAGGGCGCCGCCGGCGTCGGGCTGTATCGAACCGAATTCCTCTACATGGCCTCCGAAACCGAGCCCACCGAGGATGACCACTACGTCGCTTACGTCGACGCCGCCCGTCGCTGCAAAGGCCGGCCGCTGGTCATCCGCACGCTCGACCTCGGGGCCGACAAATACGTGTACGGCAAGGCGCCGGTCAAAGAGGCCAACCCGTTCCTCGGCGACCGGTCCATCCGCATGTGCCTGCACAACCTGCCGATGTTCAAGAACCAGCTCCGCGCCATCCTCCGGGCCAGCACCGAGGGCGACGTGCGGATCATGTTCCCCATGATCACCACGGTCATGGAGCTTCGTCAGGCGCGGATGGTTCTGAACGACGTCATGGAGGAACTGGAGGACGAGGGCATCCCGTTCCGCAAGGATATTCCCATCGGCATGATGGTGGAGGTGCCCTCCGCCGCGCTGATGGCGAACAACTTTGCGCGGGAGGTGAACTTCTTCTCCATCGGCACGAACGACCTCATCCAGTACACGCTGGCGGTCGATCGTACGAACGAAAAGGTGGCGGGCCTGTTCACCCCCGCGCACCCCGCGGTGCTGGCGCTGATCCGAGACGTGATCCGCGCCGCCAACCGCAATGGCATCAGCGTCAGCGTTTGCGGCGAAATGGCAGGTGAGCCGCTTTACACGCTCCTGCTGCTGGGCCTGGGCCTGAACATCTTCAGCATGAACGGACCCGACGTGCCCGAGGTGAAAAAGATCATCCGTAGCACAACCACCGAACACGCGCGCCAGGTGGCGCGCAAGGTACTCAGTTTCGACTCCGAGCGACAGGTCATGCATTACCTGCGCGAGGAGACGAGAAAAATCATCCCAGAGGCGTTCTAAGAAAGGAGTCAGGAGTCAGGAGTCAGAAGCCAGTAGGAAGATCAGAAGAATCGCATTCTTCTGGCTCCTGGCTCCTGACTGCTGGCTTCTCAACAACAATGGCCAAGGAAATGCTCATCAACGTCAGCGCCGGCGAGGAATGCCGCATCGCGCTGATCAACGAAGGCAAGCTCGAAGAGCTCTACATGGAGCGGACGAGCGCCACGTCGCACGTCGGGAACATCTACAAAGGCAAGGTCACCAACGTCGAGCCGTCGATCCAGGCGGCGTTCGTCGATTTCGGGATCGGGCGGAACGGCTTCCTCCACATCTCCGATCTGATGCCCAGCTACTTCGGCAAGAAGGGCGGCGACGTCACCGAGCCGGTCGGCCGCAAGCTGTCGCGCCGCGACCGGCCTCCGATCCAGCAGTGCCTTCGCAAGGGCGATGAGATCATCGTCCAGATCATCAAGGAAGGCATCGGCACCAAGGGCCCCACCCTCAGCAGCTACCTCAGCATCCCCGGCCGCGTGCTGGTGATGATGCCGGGCATGGCGAAGATGGGCATCAGCAAGAAGATCGAAGACGAAGAGGAGCGCGCCCGCCTCCGCAAGATTCTCGACGGCCTCAAGCCTCCGAAAGATTGCGGCTTCATCATCCGCACCGCCGGCATCGGCAAGTCGAAGCTGGAGATCGAGCGTGACCTGAAGTACCTCGCCCGTCTGTGGGAACAGCTCAAGAAGAAGATCGACAAGGAAAAGGCTCCCGTCGAGCTTTACACCGAAGGCGACCTGGTCACCCGCACCGTGCGCGACGTGTTCAGCAGCGACGTCGATCAGATCATCATCGACGAGGCCGACACCGCCAAGAAGGTGAAGGATTTCATCAAGCTGGCGATGCCGCGCACCAAGAACAAGGTGGTGGCGTATGACGAGACGTTGCCGCTGTTCCACAAGTACGACATCGAAGCCGAGATCGAGGGCATCTATTCCCGCCGCGTGCCGCTGCCGTCGGGCGGCTCGCTGATCATCGATCAGACCGAAGCCATCGTGGCGATCGACGTGAACAGCGGAAAATTCCGCGATCACTCCGACGCCGAAACCACCGCCTTCAAGACCGACCTTGAGGCCGCCGACGAGATCCCGCGCCAGCTCAAGCTGCGCGACATGGGCGGCGTGATCATCTGCGACTTCATCGACCTGCGCTTCGAGCGTCATCGCCGTGAAGTTGAAGAGCGGTTGCACAACAATCTGAAAAACGACCGCGCCAAGACCCGCATGCTGCGGATGAGCCAGTTCGGCATCATCGAAATGACCCGCCAGCGCATGCGGCCGAGCCTGAAGAAGAGCATTTATCAGGAATGCGGCGCCTGCCGTGCCCACGGTATGGTGAAGACGCCGGAATCGATGTCGCTGGACGTGATGCGCAAGCTGCGCATCGCGGCGTCGGACGAAGCGGTCGTTCGCGTGTTGCTGACGCTGCACCCGGAAGTGGCGTCGTATCTGCAGAACCGCAAGCGCGCCGAGCTGGCTACGCTGGAAACGGAGACGCAGAAGCGCGTCATCATCACCGCTGACCGTGATCTGCCGATGGATGAGGTCAAGTTCGAGTTGTACGACTCGCGCGACGGCTACATCTACATCGCCGAACTCGGCATGGCGCTTCCGCAGGTGCATCACCAGCAGCGTCAGGGCGGCGGCGGCGGTCGGGGTCACGATCGCGGCCGGGATCGGGACCGGGATCGCGGGCAACACAAGCCCAAGCATGACCGTCACCATGAGGAAAACGAGTCGATCGACGCCGAAGATCTCTTCAGCGATGAAGGCGACGAACCGAAGAAAAAATCGATCCCGCCCAAGGCGGTCGCGACCAAGGGCGGCGCGATTGAGCAGACGGGGGATGAAGACGAGGCCACCGTCGTCGATGTCGATGAAGGCGGTTCCGAACTGCCCGGCCATGCGCCCGACGCGTTCTACGAACCCGGCGACCGCGATCGTTACCGCGACCGTCGTCGCGGTGGTCGGGATTTCCGCAATAACCGTGATTCACGCGGTGGTGGCGGCAATCGAAACGGCGAGCGGCAGCAGGGCGGCGGACAGCAGAATCGCTCGAACGGCGGCGATGACCGCCAACGCAACGACCGCCAGCAGCGCGATGATCGTCCGCGTGACGACCGTCCACAACGCGATAACCGCCAGCCTCAACCGCAGGGCGATCATCCGCAAGGCGATGACCAGGGTCAGGGTGGCGGCCGTCGTCGCCGCCGTCGTCGCGGACGGCGTGGTCGTGGCCGAGGTGGGCAGGACAACGGTGGTGGGATCGATAGCAACGGCAACCCGCTTCCGCAGAACGGCCATCGCGACCAGCGTCAGGCCGAATCGTCCGTGGCCGAGGCGGGCTACGATTACGACGACGACTCACACGATCGGCCGGCGCCGGGCAACGAGTTGTCGGATCACAATACGCCTCAGGCGCAGCTCCAGCGTCGCGACGAAGCCGCCAAGGGCAGCGGTCGCGGCCGAGGCGGCGGTCGGCGCGGTCGAGGCCGCGGCCGAGGGGGTAAGGAAGCGTCGCGTCCTACATTTGATCGCACCGGTTTGCCGGACGACGAGGAACTGGAACGCGAGGCCGCCGAGTTGGAAGCCCGGCAAGCCCAGCTCGCCGCCGAAGCTGAAACGGCACAGCCGATCGACGAGATGGCGCACGACGACGACGTGGACGACGGCGAAGAGCCGACCGAGGCCGAGCTCACCACGCCTCCGCCGGAAGCGGCCCCGAAGTTGATGGAAGGTGACGAAGACGTCCCGCGGAGCAAAAAAGCCGCGGAGAGCGCTCCGGCCGCTCCCGCCCCGCGTTCGCGATCTCGCTCGAGTACCCGCCGCACGCCTCCGCCGCAGCCGGAAGTCGTGAAGACCGGCACGGTCGACAAGCACCTCGCCGACGATGAGCCGATCGATCACGAGCCCGTCAAACGCCCGCGCAGCTATCGCGATCTCGATGAGCTGCCGGACTTCGACGACGATTGATCCGCGGCGCGCGGACGCAAACGTCCGCGTTCCCACATGGAAACGCACAGAGCCCACGCCAGCATGGCGTGGGCTCTGTCGTTCGCGCTTTTCGGCTCGCTTTACCGTGCCTTGATGTGCCGGCGGAAGTTAGCAGGCTTGAGCAGGTGCAGGCGGGCGACGTTGCGCCACAGCCATTCGGCGTGGTTCAGCTTCTTGATGTCCAGGCACTGCTCGACGGTGTGATGGAAGATGGTCGTATCGCCGAAGTAATCGACCCACGCCTGTCTCGCCGCGACGGCCATGTGGGGCCAGTCGGCCTCGCGCTCCAGCAGGATGGCTGGAACTTTTGCGACGTCGCGCTCGGCAATGCGGATCGAGAAATCCTTCCAGTTCGGCCCCTCGGGTTCCACCCACTGGTCGCTCAGGATCACCGGCACGCGGCCGACTTCCATCGTCTCGAACAGGCGGATGCTCGACGCACCCTTGCCGCGCGGACACAGGATGAACTTGCTTGCCAGCAGGCTTTCGACGTACTGCTTTTTCATGTCGTCGATGGTGCCGGTCTGCTTCGCCTTGACCGCGCCGATGAACGCCTCGCCGTTGTCCTTGATGAGCAGGCGGTCGTGCTTCACTTTAAGCAGTGCGTGTCGGACCTCGACATCGCGGGCGCAGCCAACGAACGAGCCGAGGATTGTCGGCTGGATCGTCGACAGGGGCGAGTTGCCGAGGTGCTCATTGTCGATCATCAGATATGAGCCCGATCGCATGCGCTTGCGGCGATAATTCTTCCGGTCGATCGACGGGTAGATGCCCGGCAGCAGGGGGACGATGCGGTCCATGCCGCAGTGGACGAATACACGATCGGGATACCTGGCGTAGAGCTGGTGGCGGAAGATCCACTCGAAGAACGGCCCGCCGGCCGAGTCGTCGTGGTGGGCTTCGACGAACAGGATGATCTCCGCCTGCTCCGGATCGGCGGTCACATGATGGACTCCGAAGCGGTCCTGGGCTGCGTATCGCTCGAGGGCGCGAAGCGCCTGAATGCGATCCCAACGAGGTGGATTTCGGGTTGCGGCCGTGCTGATGAGGTGGACAAAGGCCATATGAAGAACGCACCATTCCCGCCAACAATGCTGGCGGCTAGACGATCGGAGAATATCGGGCGTCCAAACACCTTGCTATCGATCATTCCTGCGTCCAGTATCGGCCCGACCATTCTTTGGCTTAAAACACCTATATCGGTGTGGGCAAAACAAAGAACAGACCCCGGACAAGCGATCTTGTCCGGGGTCTGACATTTGCGAAATTAGGGAAAGACCTCAGTCTGTTGCGTTGAGGCTTAAACTTCGACCGCCCCGACGCTCCACGACGCGTTCAGCGGACGTGCGTTGCCCCAGTAGTCGGTGAAGACACCGGCGTACTTGGCGCCATTGCTCGCCGCGATGCCGCCGGGGGCGAACGTGCTGCTGAGCGAGACGTTGGCCTGGTAGTCGGTCAGCACCTGGCCGAACGCATTCCAACGGTTGATGTTGTAGTAGCTGTTGGCGCGGTTGACGGAACCGATGATATGGACGCCAGTGCCACCCTCGGTGTTCGCCTGGATCCACTTCGATACCGTCGGCACTGGCCAAACGTTGTTGGCGATCGTCCGGAAGCTCGACAGATCGCTGCCGATGATGAAGACCGCCGACGTCCCGCTGCCGCCCACCTGCATCCGGTCTGATTTGTACAGGTTATTGATAAGCGAGATGTTCTTCGCCGCACCGCCCACCCACAGGAAGCGGCCGGTCGTGCCGTTGTTGATGGCCGTGTTGTTGATGATGTTCAGATTCTCGACGCCGCGCTTGTACGTGCCGTCGTACGCGTCGACCGCGATCATCGCGGTGTCGTCCGTCTTGAACACGTTGTTCTTGATCATCAGGTTTTCCGCACCGTGTGCGATGCGGAACCAGCCCTGGTCGATCAGGTTCGATTCCACCACCACGTTGCGGAGGCGCGACTCGGGCTTGTCGATGCCGTCGGCGCCGCCGAGCGGGCCAAGCTGGTTGCCGTTGCTCAGCCGGTTGGCGTAGATCGTGACGTAATCGGCCTTCTGGATGTTCAGGGCGTTCTTCTGGATTTCCCAGCTGTTGATCATCGGGTTGGCGTAGTCGCCGTACGCGATCAGCATGTGCTCGACGCCGAACGCGCGAACTGCGTGCTCGAACGACGAGTTCACCACCTTGTTGCCCAGGAGCACGAAGTGATTGCCTTCACCCCAGACGAGGTAGCTGCGAAGGGCGAAGTTGCTCGGGGCCTCGCAGTCCTGGACGAGCACGCCGGTCGGAATGCCGTTGGTCTGCACCGCGTAGCCGACGTTGAGGAACGTGCAGCCGCGCACCGAGTTGCCGTAGCCGTTCACCTTCACGGCGAAGGGCATGCCCTCGCGCGAGTCGTTGGGGTTGTTCCAGATCGAGTCGAACGTGAGGTCGTCGATCATCGAACCGACAACGTTGCCCTCGATTCGGATGATGTGCGAGGTGTTCCTCGCGCCCGCCCAGCGGATGGTCGGGTCGGCGCTCGCCGAGCCGTACGCCCCGATGCGGACGTTGCCCTTGGCGATCGCCAGCGTCTGCTTGGCTTCGAAGGTGTCGCCGCGGCGGAACAGAAGTTCGACGTCGCCGGCGCCGGTGATGAGCTGGGCCGCGCGGGCCCAGGTCTTAACGGCGGTGGACTGCGACAAGCCGTTGTTGTTGTCGTTACCTGCGGCCGACACGAAGATCTGTTTGCGGTCGGCCGGGAGGACGGTGATGGTCACCGACACTTCCGCCGCGCCGCGCAGCTCGTTGATCACGCGCAGCTTGAGGGTGTAGGTGCCGGGGTTGGCATAGGTATGGGCGGCGTTGAAGCCGACCAGGTTATTGTACGACGCGTCCTTGTCGCCGAAGTCCCATTCGTAGCGAGCGGTGATCGGCACGCCGGCGCCGAGGACCGAGTTCGTGCCGTGGACGAACACTGACTGCCCGGCCTTGATGGTGTCCTGGAGGAGATAGATGCGCGGCGTGGGCTTGGGCGCCTTGGAATCGGTGCCAACCGTAGAGTTGAGAATCGTTCCGCCCGCGCTCGAGCCACCGTTGTTGCCGCCGCCGGTGTAGCCGCCCGAACCTGAACTGCTGCTGCCACCGCTGGACCCGCCAGTCGACCCACCCGTACTTCCGCCGGTTGAGCCGCCGGTCGATCCACCCGTGCTTCCGCCTGTTGAGCCGCCGGTCGATCCGCCCGAGCTTGAGCCCGAGTTGCCCGCCGTGATGGCGGACGTGAGTGTACCTTCGACGTTGACGCGGGTTTCGCCGAGGCGTTGCGAGTCGAAATCGGCGCCGCCGTCGATGTAGTCGTTTCCGTCGCCGCCGTCGAGCAGGTCGCGGCCGATGCCGCCGTGCAGGCGGTCGTTGCCCGTACCGCCGAGGATCGAGTCGGCCCCATCATCGCCGAAGATCGTATCGTTGCCGTTCCCGCCGCTGATGAAATCGTTGCCCTTGCCGCCGCCGATGCGGTCGTTTCCGTCGCCGCCGTTGATGGTGTCGTTGCCCGAGCCGGCGTAGATGGTGTCGTCGCCGGCACCGGTGTCGATCGACATCGGCAGCGTGATCAGCGGGCTCACCTGAACGAAGTCGTTCTTCGTGCCGCCCAGAATGCGGATCTGCTTGATCGTGCCGACCTTGAACGACTGCGAGGACGTTCCGACGGTGACGAAGATGTGCGTCTTGGCGGCGTTGAGGCCGACGTTGAACACGTTGTTCGCGGCCTGCAGGCCGGTTACGGTGAGAATGTTGCTGGAGGTGCGGAAGGTGGCGCTGGCCGCGGGCTTTACGCCGGGCATGCCGGGGTAGTCTTCGACGTCGCGGAGGTAGCTGGCGTTGAGGGCCTTGTCGTTGCCCGGTCCGCCGTAGGCGACGTTTTTCTTGTCTTCGCCGTCGAAGTAATCGTCGCCGAACTCGCCGTAGAAGCGGTCGATGCCGCCTCCGCCGAAGAAGATGTCGTTGCCGTATCCGCCGTAAACGGTTTCGTCGCCCACGCCGCCGGAGATGAAGTCATCGCCGTCGCCGCCGTAGATCTGGTTTCCGCCGCCGAGCTCGAAGATCTGGTCGTTGCCCGCGCCGCCGATGACGGTGTCGTTGCCCCAGCCCGGGTGGATGACCGCGCCGATCGGGACGGTCTTGCCAAGCATGATGTAGTCGTTGTACCGCCCGCCCTGCACGAAGATGGACGACACGTCCGCGGCGGCGAAGGTCTTGCGCTCGCTGTTGACGCGCACGCCGTAGGTCTTGCGATCGGACGAGATATCAATGTTGATGACGTTGTTGCGCGCGGCCGAGCCGGCAACGTAAAGCTCACCGTCGGCGAGGGTGATCGCCAAGAGCCTTCGAGTTTCGAGATCTTCGATCACACTGCGAATGGCAGCGTCAATCGGTGCGGCACTGCGGTGAGCCAGAAATTTGTCCCGGCGAAGCAGGGGTGCAGGAATCATGGTGCGCGTCCTTCTGGACCGACCCCATCCCCCGTCTCGCGCGCCGTAGATCACGAGCGGCGCGAGCAGTCAGACAGAAGGTCAAATCCAATCTCGTGGTGCGAAAAACTTATCCGCGACAAGCGTGTGACTCGTTTTCGGGAGCTTGCCCGTCGTTCGCGTCACCAACAACATCACTTGTCGCCCGTCCTTGGGAGCATCTTCATGCCGCCCTCCTCTGACCGGAGGCCGGATCAGTCAGAGGTGCGTCCTTTATGGTCTTTGCGGCAAATCGTTCAAGCGAAAAGAGCCCTAATTGTGAAAAAAAGTTGAAGCAGCGTTCATCTTCCTCGGGAAAAACGGGGTTAAAAAACGCATGAGGAACAGCCTCGTGCGGATGATCGTTGTGAGGAGGAATATCTCCGTGAAGGATAACAGGCATACCGTTGGCCACCGGGCCGCGGAGGCCGGATGCGACACCGCGCGCGTCCGGCGAGCCGACAATTTAGCCTCTCGCAGTGCTCCGCGAGGCGAGTGAAATCGGGCCGCGACAGCGTCCGATAACCTTTGGTAATCTGCGGTAAATTCAAGGGAAACTGCCCGCCGCCGCCATGCATTGGGATGGAATCAGCCCCAATTCGGAACCGACTGTCGGCCACGCATACCGCCATACGCCGATAGACCGATAATATAGCCGATCGTTAGGGAATCCCGCCAGAAAAATATGCTGCCGTAAAACGAAAAATCAGGTTTCTCCTCATCCTGATTGCTTCGGGGTTCCCATGTCGATAGCCTCGCAAGCATCATGGTAGAAATCGATCTCCGCTACGAAGGCGATCTTCACACCTCCGCCGTCCACGGGCCCAGCGGGGCGATGCTCCAAACCGACGCGCCGAAAGATAACATGGGGAAGGGCGAGGCTTTCTCCCCGACCGATCTGCTGGCCACTTCGCTGGGGGCCTGCATGCTTACGATCATGGGCATCCTTGCCAAGCGGGAGCAAATCTCGCTGGAAGGCACGACGGTCAAGGTAACCAAGGAAATGACCCCCACCCCACCCCGGCGGGTGGCGCGGCTGACGGTGACGTTCAGCGTCCCCGTCCCCGTTACCGACATTCAGAAACAAAAGCTCATCAACGCCGCCCATACCTGCCCGGTACATCGCAGCCTGCACCCGGACGTGCAGATCGTGACGGATTTCCGCTGGGCTTGAGCGGGCCGGACGTGCAGTCATTTAAGCGAGGTGGAGATCGCGACTGCCGATTGAAGGGCCAGGTTGAACTGGTTTTCCAGGTCGGGAAGGGCTTCGCGGATCCCGGCGAGGTTGCCTTCGCCTGCTGCCGCCTCCACCCGCGCCGCTGCCGCTTGCAGTCCGCTCGCGGCCAGATTGCCGGCCGAGCCTTTCAGCGTGTGGGCGTGGCGTCGCACGTCGGCGATCACGCCCGCCTCCAACGCTTCACGCAACTTGACCATCGTTTGAGGGGCCTGCTCTTGAAATACCTGAAGGATTTGTCGCGTAAAGTTCGCGTCGTTCAGGCACCTTGCCAGCAGCTTCGCACGGTCGATGGACGATGGCGACGGCATCAAGTCCCATTGAATGATTTTGCCTGCCATCTCGTCAATATGGGGTAATCCCGATCGATTTAATCTGTGACGAAAAGACGCACTTATCGAAGAATTGATTTTGATTATTCAAAATGGTATAGTTGCCATCCTAAACTGATCTCCTGTCGCATTCAAATCGGATAGAGGGATTGGTCGATGTATCGGTCGTGAGGCAAAACCTGTGATGCTACAGAGAGGCGAACGCTCATGATGAAGTTGGTATGCGTGATCGCGGCGATGGCCGGCATGTTATTGGCAGGTGGCTGTGGAGAGTCGCCGGCGTCGGAAACGGCCGGGGAAAGCAAGTATCGCGTGGTGTGCACGGTCGGGATGGTTGCCGACGTCGTCCGTGAAGTGGCGGGCGAGCGGGCGGAGGTCATCCAGTTGATGGGAGCCGGCGTTGACCCGCACGGCTACAAGCCCACGCGCGACGACATCGTCCGGCTTGAGCAGGCGGACGTCGTCTTTTACAGCGGCCTGTTCCTCGAAGGAAAGATGGCCGAGACGCTCAAGAAGATGTCCGCCAGCCGGCGAATTTACGCCGCGACCGACCTCATCGACCGCGCAAAATTGATGCGCCCCGACGATGGCCACGGCGAGTACGACCCCCACGTCTGGATGGACGCCAGCCTCTGGGCCGATACCGCCACCGCCATCGCCGACCGCCTGGCCGAGTTCGATTCCGCCCACGCCGATCTTTACAAGCAGAATGCCTCTGCCTATGCCGAACGGTGCCGGCAGCTCTTCGAGTGGGGCAAACAGGTGATGGCCACCGTGCCGGCGGACCATCGCGTCCTCGTCACCAGCCACGACGCCTTCAACTACTTCGGCCGGGCGTACGGCGTCGAGGTGATGGGCGTGCAGGGCATCTCCACCGAATCCGAGGCCAACGTCCGCGACATCAATCAACTCGTCGATCTGCTGGTCGCCCGCAAGGTGAAGGCGGTGTTCGTCGAAAGCTCGGTTGCGCCGAAGAACCTCCAGGCCGTCATCGAAGGCGCCAAATCTCGCGGCCACGCCGTCACCATCGGCGGCGAGCTTTTCTCCGACGCCATGGGCGAGCACGGCACCTACGAGGGCACCTACCTCGGCATGATCGATCACAACATCACCACCGTCGTCAAAGCGCTCGGCGGAACCGTCGATCCGAAGGGGTGGCAGGGAAAGTTGAAATAACCGTGTGGGTGGCGTGACGAGTGTTGCGTGGAAGAGGATCGCGCGATGATCTTTCACGCAACGCTCATCACGCCACAGGAGCTATCGCGATGACGTTGCTCGAAGTCTTCAAATCCTCCTCCACGCCCGTCGGCCACGAGCACGACGCGGCGTCGCCGTTGTCGATCCACGACATGACCGTCGCCTACGACCGAAAGCCTGTCCTGTGGGACGTCGATCTCGACCTGCCGACCGGCAAGCTCATCGGCGTCGTCGGGCCGAACGGCGCGGGCAAATCTACGCTCATCAAGGCGGTGCTCGAACTGGTGCCCACGCTGGCGGGCGAGGTGCGGATCTTCGGCCAGCCTTACAGGGAGCAGCGCCAGCGCGTCGGCTACGTGCCGCAGCGCGAGAGCGTGGACTGGGATTTCCCGATCAGCGCGGTGGACGTCGTCGCGATGGGCCTCTACGGCAAGATCGGCTGGCTGCGGCCGGTGCGGTCGGCACACCGGAAGAGGGCGGTCGAAGCGCTGGCGCGCGTCGGACTGGCCGACCTGGCGCACCGGCAGATCAGCCAGTTGTCCGGCGGGCAGCAGCAGCGAGTGTTCCTGGCCCGGGCGCTGGTACAGGATGCCGACCTGTACCTCATGGACGAACCCTTCGCCGCCGTCGATGCCGCGACCGAGGCGGCGATCGTCGAGATCCTGAAAGACCTGCGCGACGCCGGCAAAACCGCGCTGGTCGTCCATCACGATTTGCAGACCGTGCCCGACTACTTCGACCACGTCATCCTCATCAACGGCCGCATCGTCGCGCACGGGCCTACCGATACCACCTTCACCTCCGAAAACCTCCACACCACCTACGGCGGCAAGCTGTCGCTGCTGGAAGAGGTGGCGGAGAAGCTGAGGGAGAAAAGATGATCGTTTAGTTGTTAGTTGGCAGAAATGCACCCTGGCAACTGCGTCCGCAATGGATGATCTTTTCCGAACACTTTCGCTTCAGGACTACAACACGCGCGTCGTCGTGTTTGGCGTTGCTGCGCTTGGCGTGGCGTGCGGACTTGTGGGCACGTTCATGTTGTTGCGTAAGCGGGCGCTGATGGGCGATGCATTGTCGCACGCGACTTTTCCGGGGATCTGCCTGGCGTACCTGGTCTTCCAACTCGCGTTCGGCGCGGGGCGGTCGTTGCCGGTGCTGCTGGCGGGGGCGCTGGTGACGGGGATCGCGGGGGTCGGGTGCGTTCTGCTGATCCGCCATCTGACGAGGATCAAAGAAGACGCCGCGATGGGCATCGTGCTGAGCGTGTTTTTCGGCTTCGGCACGGCGCTGCGCGGCGTGATCCAGAACCTGCCCACGGGCAACTCGGCCGGGCTTGATAGCTTTATTTACGGAAAGACCGCATCGATGGTCGCGTCCGACGCGTGGACGATCGGCCTCACCGCGCTGGCGGCGGCGGTCATCGTCGTCGTGCTTTACAAGGAACTGAAGCTGCTCTGCTTCGACGACCACTTCGCCCGCGGCATCGGGCGGTCGGTGGTTGGGCTGGACGTGGTGCTGATGGCGCTGGTGACAGTGGTGACCGTCGTGGGCTTGCAGGCGGTGGGGCTGATCCTCGTGATCGCGCTCTTGATCATCCCGCCCGCGGCGGCGCGGTTCTGGTCGGATCGGCTAAGCGTGACGGCGATTCTCGCCTCGCTCATAGGCTGCTTCAGCGCGGTGGCCGGCGCGCTTATCAGCGCTGTCGTCGAAAACACTCCCAGCGGCGCGATCATCGTGCTGACGGCGGCGGGCGCGTTCGCCTTCAGCCTGCTGTTCGGCGTGCGACGGGGCGTGGTCGCCAAGGCGATTCGCCGGGCGCAGGCGATCCGCGAACTGGTTCCCGCCGCACGGGCTCGCCCAGAGGGGGGGAACTGATGCTCTACTGGACGACCCTCGATACCTGGATCGTCATCGCCGGGGCGCTGTGCGCGACCGCGTGCGCGCTGCTCGGCAACTTCCTGGTCCTGCGGCGGGTGTCGTTGATGGGCGACGCGATCAGCCACGCGCTATTGCCGGGCATCGTGGCGGCGTTCATCCTGACGGGCTCGCGCGCGAGCCTGCCGATGTTCATCGGCGCCGCCTGCGCCGGCGTGCTGACCGCCTGGATGACCGAATGGCTTCGCGGCCGGGGGAAGGTGGACGAAGGGGCGTCGATGGGCATCGTTTTCACGAGCCTGTTCGCGCTGGGCATCATTCTGCTGCGAAGGTATGCCGATTACGTCGACCTCGACGTCGATTGCGTGCTGAACGGCGTGCTCGAAACGAGCGTCATCGGCGATACGCTCAGTTTTCTCGGCCGGAACGACGTGCCGCGCGTGGTGGTCGTGCTGGCGATCGTCACGTTGATCAACGCCGCCGTCATCGTGGGGCTGTACAAGGAATTGAAGATCAGCTCGTTCGATCCGCAACTGGCGACGACGATGGGCGTCAACGCGCGGTTCATGCACTACCTGCTGATGTCGCTGACCGCGCTAACGACGGTGGCGGCGTTCGAGGCGGTGGGGCCGATCCTGGTTATCGCGATGCTGATCGTGCCCGCCGCCACCGCCTATCTGTTGACCGATCGGTTGCCGGTGATGATCGTCCTCAGCCTGATGCTGGCGATCGTCGCGGCGGTGCTGGGGCACGTCGGCGCGATCGTGCTGCCGCGGCTGGCGGGCTTCAATGATTCCACGACCACTGCCGGCATGATGGCGACGATGACCGGCGTGCTGTTCGTGCTGGTGATGATCGCCTCGCCGCATCATGGATTACTGGCTCGGGCGTATCGTCGGCGTCGGATGGCAAAGCAAATTGTCAGTGAGGACATCCTGGCGGTGATGTACCGCGCTGACGAAGACGGCCGGCCGATCACGCCGGATCTGTTGCTCGCCCACGTGACCGGCACCGGCGCTGCGATCGGCAAGGCCGTTCACCGCCTGCAGCGGCAGGGCCTGCTCGCGATCGACGGCCACGCCATGCGCCTCACCGACGCCGGCAGGGCGGCGGGACAGCGGCTGATCCGATCGCACCGGCTTTGGGAACAGTACCTCAGCGAGCACACGTCCGTCGCGCCCGACCATGTTCACTCCACCGCCGAGCGGCTGGAGCACGTCACCGACGACGGCCTCCGCTCCCGCCTCGCCACCCAAACCCGCGGCGATCTCGACCCGCACGGCCGGAAGATTCCGACGGAATAGTTCGCTCCGCGCGATTTGGCTCTGGAACGCTACAATCCTGCCATGCGAACTTACCCCATCATCGCGGTCATCGTTGCCTGCCTTTGTTCGTTCCTGTTTGCCGATCCGTACCCGCTCGCGGTCGATCCGACGGGCGAGAAGCTGGGCGACAAGCCGGTCGCCTACCAGCACCAGGGACGCGATCTGCTGTTCGCCAATGAGCAGTCGCTCGAGGCATTCAAAAAAGACCCGGCCGCGCTGCTGAAGAAGGTGGACGAGCAGATCGTCGAGCAGCAGTTGAAGCTTTACCCCATCGACACCTGCGTGGTCGCCGGTGAAAAACTGGGCGAGATGGGCGATCCGGTCAACGTCGTGGTGAACAACCGGCTTATCCGGCTCTGCTGCGGCGGCTGCAAGAAGAGCGCGATCACGAAATATGACGAACACGTCAAGAAGCTGAACGCCGCGGCGATCGAACAGCAGGCGCCGAAGTACGCGAACAAGACATGCGTTGTCTCGGAGCAGGACGAGGTGGGCGACAAGCCGACCGACCTCGTCATCGGCGGCCGGCTCGTGCGGCTTTGCTGCGAGGATTGCGAGGCAGCGGTGAAGGCCAACCCGGCCAAATATCTGGCCAAAGTCGAATCGAAATAACATTCGCGGGAAATCCCGCTGACGAAAAGCTGAACTCAGGATGTCGGACCCGGGGCGAATGTCTACAATCGCACCGGGAGGCGAATCATGGTTCGCTCGTATTGGGGCCGATGTCGGGTCGGGATGGTCGTCGCGCTTGCGATGGGGTCCGCCGGCTGTCAGGTCATTCGAAAGAAGGAAGTCCCCCCATTGGCCGCGCCCGAGGCGACGGTGGGGCTGACACATTACGCGGGCACGGCGTTGTCGGGCGCCCAGGCGACCGACATCGCCAACGAGGCAATCCAACGCGCATGGGCGGTGGATTTTCGGGTGATCGCGGTGGAATCGAGCCCCGTCGATGGGTTCGAATCGCTCGCCGCCAAGGCCCGGCTCATCATTGCCTCGCGCGGCGGGACGCCCGTTGCGCCGTCGGCGAGGCTGACGCCCGGCTTGCTGGCGCGATCCGTACCCGCAGATTTCGACCTCGACGATCTGCTCGGCGATTCCAACCGCCGGGCCGATCTGTCGCAGCAGGCCACTGGCGTTGCGCCGGGCGTGACCACCGGACTGCGCATCGGCGTGCCTGCCAACCGCGAAGCGCCGATCCTCGCCCCTACCCGCACTGCTATCGTCCTGCGCCTCGCCCGCCCGGCCGAGGGCGACGGGTACGAGTTGTCGATCGAAAGCGACGACCTCATCCCCATCCAGATCGGCGATCCGCCGCCCGTTCCTGAGGACAGCTATGACCCGCCGCCACCGCCGCCCATGAAGGTGACGACCGAGCGGGAAATGCTTGTTGTCGATCGCGTGCTCGATGGCGACAGCCAGCGGCTGCTCGTCGTCGTGCCGATGTCGTTCGAGAATAACGCAGCCAAAGCCGTGGTGATCGACCTGAAGTTGCAGGCCACCGATGTCGACCCGGCCGTGAAGTCCGCGTTGGCGGAGAAGATGACGCAGGACCTCGTCGCCTCTGCTGACTCGGTTCGCCGTCGCGCGGCCATCACCACGGGCTCGGCGGAAGAGTTGGCGCTGGCCAGCGCGCTTTCGGCGCTCGCGGAGGCGGGCGAAGAGCCGCGCGGCGCGCTGGCGTACCTCGCCGGCGAGAGCGGCGCGGGGCTGACGGAATCGGTGGTGCTGGTCGCCAGTCCGACGCTTCTCCAGCAGATCGCGCGGACGGTATCCGAGCAATCGGCCGGCCTTCAGAAGCGCGACCGGGCGAACGTCGCCTGGCTGCTCGATCGCACGACCATCGCCGCGGTATCTGCCGCGGAGAACGACGTGGCGAACCCGCTGTCGCCGGCGGTGTACGGGGCGCTGGCGTCGTGGGGCGGGGAGGTGGGGCGGCAACTCGACGCGCTGAAGTCGCTCGTCGGGCAGTCGAACAGCTCCGCTGACCTGCAGAATCGCCTGACCGCCGAGAACTACATTTATCTGGAAGACGGCTCGCCGGCGGTTCGCGTTCGCGCGTACGACTGGCTCAACCAGCGCGGCCTGGCTCCTGCGGGCTTCGATCCGCTCGCCCGCGGCCGCGAACGCCGCCTGGCGCTTGAGAAAGCCAATGCTCCCGCGGACGAAGCGGCGGACAACTCGCCAGACGACCCCACCACCGCGCCTGCCGACGACGATCCGACAACCCAACCGACCACGCAACCCGCGAGTACCCGGCCATGAGTGATAGCACCTCCGATACCCCCAAGGTCGATCCCACGCCCGACGCCGGCAAGCCCGCTGACGCCAAAGCCGACGTGAAGCCAGCCGCCAAGCCCACGCGCACGCGAGGGCAAAAGTGGCGACGCCGAATCATCGTCGCCCTATCGACGATCATCATCTGCGCCTTCGCCATCCGCGCGCTCGTGCCGCTGCTGTTGCCGACGGTCATGCGAAAGGTCGCCTCCAGCTACGGGCTTACCGTGGATTACGACCGGCTCGATTTCAGCATGCTCGGCGGCGACGTGGGGCTGTGGAACCTGCGTTTCACCCCCACCGAAGGCGGCGAGCCGATCCTGAAAATCGGATACTGCCGCGGCAGCGTCGAGACGTTGGGCCTGCTGCAAGGCCGGCTTGACGTCGATCGCGCCGAGGCCGAGAACGCCGAGGTGACGGTCGAACGTCTCGCCGATGGCACGATCCCGCTCATCACGCGTTTCCTCCCGCCGTCGCCGGCTGACGCAGCGACGAACTCCAATGCCGCCACGCAGCCGACCAACATCCCGCTCGAACCGCCGCTCACGGTCAAGGCGTTGCGCTTGCAGCAGGCCCGCGCCAAGCTCGTGGATCGCGCCGTCTCGCCGACGACCGAACTGCACCTGGTGCTCAACCTCATCCTCAGCGACATCGGCTCTGCCGATCTGCCGACGCGGTTTTCGATTCAATTGAACTCGCCGGAAGTGCTCGGGGCGCTCTATGTCGATGGCAGCGCCACGGCGCGCAACAACCTGGTCAACGCCGATCTCGACGTTCGCATGATCGGGCTGAACCTCCATCCGCTGCGATCGTACCTCGCGGCGTTCGGCGTTACCCCCACCGCGGCCGACCTGTCGGCGCAGGCGAAGGGCAGGCTGACGATGACCCCTGCCGGCGGCGCGGCGGTCCAGCCGGGTCAGCCGATCACCGCCGTCGCGGTCAAGCTTGACTTGCACGACATCAATCTCACTACCGATTCCCTCCACGCTGCCGCCGTGCGTAAGGTGACGGTCGACGTGCCCACCGCCGCTCCCGGCGAAGTGCGCGTGAAGGACATCCTCGTCGACGGCGTTCGCGCCTACGCCTGGCGCGACGGGCAGGGCCGCCCTGGTTTCGCCGGTATCGCGCTCGGCGCCGATGCCACCCCCGTCGTGAAGAAGGACACCGCCGCCGATTCTGCCGTGCCCGCAACCCGGCCGGCAGTGGGGCAGGTGTCGGCTCTGCCGATCATCGAGCTCAAATCGCTGCTCGTGCGCGACGTAAAACTCGAGTTTAACGATTACGCTTTGCCGGAGTCGCCATCGGTCGGACTGGACGTGCAGCAGATCGCGCTGGCGAAGGTGAGCACCGATCCCGCCCACGCCGACATCCCCGCCATCCTTGACGTGCGCGCCTCGTCCAAGGGGCTGGCCCGGTCGATCTTCGTCAGGGGCGACATCTCCGCCGCCAAGGCGGTGAAGGTGGTGGATTTGAAGGCCGCCATCGAGGGCATCGACGGCTCGGCCATCGATCCGTACATCAAGCCGTTCGGCCTGGCACGGGCGATTTCCAACGGCACGCTGGTCGCGCGTGTTGTTTCGACCGTCGAACCGAAGCCCGACGGATCGCTGGTGGCAGGCGTGAAGCTGAGCGATGTGCGCCTGTCGGACGACGGCAATGAGTGGTTCGCCTTTCCGAAGGTGGACGTCACCGACGTGGCGATAACGCCTGATGCGAAACGCATTCGTTTCGGCAACATCGATGTAAAGGGGCCCGCGCTGGGGGTATCGCGGTCGAGCGATGGAGCGATCACCGCGCTGGGCTTCACATTTGATCCGCGTTATGTGAAGCCTGCCGCTGGGGCACAGGAAGCTGTTTCGTCGCCTCAACAAGCCGCGGCCGCGCCGGCGACGCAGCCTGCCGGTGGTGGGCTGGCGTTGCCGGTGGTGGAGATCGGCAAGCTCACCTGGTCGGATTTCGGCTTTAACGTTTACGACGCGCTCAGCGTGCCGGCGGTGTCGTTCTCGCTGGTAGAGGTGAAGGTGGAGATCGCCGACCTCACGCTCGATCCCACTGCCACCGACGTCAAGCCGGGCACGATTCACGCGTCGGTGGTGTCACCGAAGAACGTCGACCGATTGGAGATCAACGGCACTGTTGCCCCGACAGGCGAGGCGATCGCGTTCCAGATCGCCGGCGATGCCAGCGGCATGACGCTCGCGGGCCTGCGGCCGATCCTCAATACCTTCGGGCTCGACCCGGTGATGCAGGCCGGCAAGCTCAAGTTCACCGCCGGCGGGGATGGGCGAAAGCGGGATAAGGCGATCGTCGCCAACCTGTGGCTCAAGGATACGTCCCTGTCCGACGCCAGCGGCGACTGGCTGTCGCTCACCGGCCTACAGGTGGCCAATGCGTCGTTCGACGGCTCGACCGCTGGCGTCGAAAAACTGGTGGTGGACAAGCCGGCGCTCCGCGTCGAGCGCGACGAAGAGGGCAAGTTGCTCGCCGCCGGCCTCCGCGTCATCCCGCCGACGAACGCGCCGCCTCCGCCGCCGGTCGATCCGACGGCGCCGCCGATCCCGTCGCGGGTGGAGTTGGCGTTGCCGCTGGTGGTGAAGTTGAACGATCTTGCGGTGAACGACGCGCGCGTCCGCTTCACCGACCGCGCCGTCTCGCCGGCCGCGAAGATCGAGCCGAACGTTACCGTGTCGCTCAAGAACATCATCGCCGGCCAGGAAGCCGATCCGGCGACGCTCAGCGCCACCGTTTCCATCCCCGGCATCATCGACAAGCTGACCGCCAACGGCTCCATTCGAACGAGCCCGACCAGGCAGGGCGTGCAGTTGACGGTCGCCGGGCAGGGCATCACCGGCGCCGCGCTTCAGCCGTACCTGCCGCCTGGCATCACGCCCAGCAGCAAGGCCGGCACGCTGGCGGCGACGTTCGACGCGCAATTGTCGCATCACCCCGAAGGCGGATCGGTCGTCACGGTCGAGGCGAAGGACGTCGCCTTCGCTGACGGCCTCCGCGACGACCCCGCCATCAAGCTGACGGCCGCGAAGTTCCTGGTCGATCGGTTCGATCTGCCGGGCAAGGTCATCGCGGTCAAGGAGATCAGCACCAGCGGATTCGTCGCCCGCGTGTTCGAAGGCGATCAGGGCATCGTGCTGCCCGGCGTCATCGTGGGACAGGCTCTCGCCGACGCCGCCCCTGCCAAGCCCGCGGCGCCTGCCGAGATCGCGCTGGCGGGCGAGGCGGCGGACATCGACAAGCTCCGCGAGGCCGCCCGCATCCGTTCGCCGCTGGTCACGCTCGAAAAGCTGAACGTCGGCGCCGAACGGCTGAGCGTGCAGCTCAAATCCATGGCCTACCCGCTGGCGGTGACGAACCTGTCGCTCGCCGGCGAGAACATCGAGATGCTCGGCGACAACCCCAACCGTCGCCCGGCGTTCGACCTCACCGTTTCGGGTGGGGTCGAGAAGCTCGTCGATTCGCTCCAGGCCAGCGCAACGCTCGCGCCGTTTGCGTCGCAGCCGCGCGCGAAGGTGGCGGTGAACGTCACCGGCATTCACGGCAACGAAATCATCACGCTGCTTCCCGAACTCGCCACGCACATCGACGGCCAAGGCCTCAGCGACGGCAAGTTCACCACCGAAGCCGAGGCCCAGTTCTCATTCGTTCGGCGCGGGCTGTTCGGCATCGATCCGACACGCGACATAAGCGCGAATTTCACAATTAAGAACGTCGCGCTCAGCCAGGCCGGCGTTGAGAAGCCGCTCGCCGGCGTGGCCGAGGTGCGGGGCGAGAACGTCCGCATCGCGCCGCTGACGGGCAACATCAACGTCAAATCGCTGGACATCGTGAGGCCCGCTGCTCATATCGTGCGCGACGCCGAGGGAATCTCGGCGCTGGGCATGTTGATCAAGCTGCCCGCCAATCCCGAGCCCGCGACGCAACCCTCGGAAACCGCACCGGAGAACCCAGAAGAAAAGCCTGTCCAGCCGCAGCAGGCCGAGCCGGAGAAGCCCGCCATCGACAACCGCGCCGACATCGCGATCGGCACGCTCACCGTCAGTGGCGTCGACCTGGTGTTGGAAGACCGCGTCGGCACACCCGTGACGGTGCTGCCGCTGAGCGATCTGGACGTGGAAGTGAAGGGCATCAACACCCGCGCGCTGCGTGAGCCGCTGCCGATCAAGTTCAACGTGCTGGCCAGCGGCGGAAAAGCGCCGTTCACGCGGGAGGATGGTTCGCTGACCGAACCGCGCGAGTTGTTCGCGCAGTTCAACGCCAGCGGGCAAGTGGTCGCGTATCCAGAGCCGTCTGGTTACCTCAAGTCGTCGCTGAGCGCGTTTGACCTGCGCTCGGTGAAAGGAATCGCTAGCCAGCTTGGCATCGGAATTGGCAACGGCACGTTCGATTTCGCCACTGACGTTCGCATGCAGGGAACCGATACGGGCGTGTTGAAGTTCTATCCGACTTTCAACGATCTGCGCGTGAAGGACTCGCCGGATGGGAAGATTCAGCGGTTCATGGCTTTGCCGATGTCGCTCGACGGGGCCATCGTGCTCGTCGTGGATGCCGACGGCGCCATCTCTCTGCCGGTGACCGTTCCGATCGACGCAGGAAAATTCAATATTGGTGCGATCACCGGATCTGTCTTGGGTGCGGTGACCAACCAGATCGCCCAGGCGGGCATCGCCGCGCCGCTGAAGGTGGCGGCGCTCGCGGGGCTGAATTTCGCCCAGGAGAAGGACCTGTCGCCCGTCGTTGTTCCGTTCTCGCCGGGCGAGTCGTTGCTGACGTCGCAGCAGGACGAGCAGATCAAGCAGATGATCGAGCGGCTGAGGAAAGACCCGACGCTGGAAATCGCGCTGATCCACTCCCTCGGCAGCGGCGACTACGTGCTCAGCCAGCAACGGGCGAACCCGTCGCGGGAAGACGCCGAGGGGCTCGGCCGGCAATTGCGGCAGCGGAAGTTTGATTTACAGAAGCAGCGCGTCGAGCTGGCGGCCACGCTGCGGGTGGCGCTGGCGAGCCAGAGCAAGACGCTCGCCGATCAGGCGCTCGAGCGGCTTCAGTCGGTGTCATCGGAATTGATGGACACCGAGGAGTCGCTCGACGACATGCTCGGCCTGCTGCGCCCGGGCGCGGCGCGCCAGGCGGACCGCCGATCCAAGGCGGCGGCGATCGAGCTGGGGCAGTATCGGCTGGCGACGATCCAGGAACGATTCCTCCGATCGAACGTGAAGGACATTGCCAAGCGCGTCACCGCTGGCCGGCCGACGGCGTCGCTCGACAACGCGCCGGAACTCGGGCAGGTCGAAATCAAGTTCGCCCGTCGAGCGAAACAGTAGGGGCGCTTGCGGTAAATGTCCGGACCAAAGAGTCCGATCAGAATCAGATTGACGTATTGTCGCACCCGTTTATCTTGGCTTGTACAAGTCTTTCGGGAGCGCAATCGATGATCGGGACCCGAGTTCAGCGAGTTGTGCGTTACGGAATGATGGCCGCGGTCGTGGGGACGACGGCGATGTTCGTTTCTCCTCTCGTCGCCCTGCCGGCAGGCGGGGAGAAGCAGGGAACGTGGTGGCAGTTCACCTCCCTCGGCATTAAGTTCGAGGGCGCCGAGACCTGCGGCGGATCGAATTGCCACGGCGGCGGCAACGCCGATTTCCCGCCGGAAAAGCCGGGCTCCGAGAACACCATCTGGTCCACGCACGACAAGCACGCCAAGGCCGCCTCGCAGATCAGCGAGCCCGACCTCGCCGCCCATCCCTGGATGAAGGACATCGGCGCAAAGCTCGGCATCAACGGCCCGCTGCTCAGCGATGCCAAGTGCGTCTCCTGCCACTCCACCGCGCTGCCGGCCAACCTTCAGGGCAAGTCGTTCAGCGCCGCCGAAGGCGTCACCTGCTATCACTGCCACGGCCCGAGCGAAAAGTGGAAGACGCCGCACCAGGAAAAGGGCTGGACGCAGAAGCAGCGCGATTCGCAGTCGCACGACAAGCTGCTGTCCGAATGGGGCTTGTACGACACCAAGTCGGTCGCCCACCGCGCCGAGATGTGCGCCAGCTGCCACCTGTCGATCGACGCCGCCCTCGTGAAGGCCGGCCACCCGCAGCCGATCTTTGAGCAGGTCACCTTCCAGCAAAACGAGCCGCAGCACTGGGTCGATCCCACCGGCTATTACACCACGCAACTGTGGGCCGCAGGGCAGGTCATCGCGCTTCGCGACGCCATGCAGCAGCTCGCCTCCCGCGCCGCCGGCGGTGACGTCGACAGCGCCAAGCAGGCATACGATCAGGCCATGACGCACCTGGCGATGGTCAGGGCCATCCTCGACGCCAAGGTGCTGGAAGGCGATGCCGCCGCCCTCACTGTTGCCGCCGCGTCGTTGGCGGACAAGCCCGATGCCGCCGGCGCGACCGCGGTCGCCGCGTTTGCCGAGGCGCTCAAGGCCAAGATCAACGCCGCCAAGCCCGACAAGGCTCAAACGCTGGCGCTGGTCAACACCATCGCCGCCGACGCCGCCCTGACGAAGAAGTACGGCCGCCGCGCTGCCGAACAGCAGTACTTCGCGTTGTACCAACTCTACGGCGCCGCCTACGCGTCAGCGGAGAACGTCAGCGATGATGACTTCAACAAGGTCGCCGACCTGCTGGCCCCGCTCAACGAGCAGGTCCCGATGGAAGACAAGGCCAAGGAGATCGACCAACCCAAGTTCGCCGCCGACCTCGCCAAGGCGGCCGAGGCGTTCAAGGCGCTGAAATAGAGTGCGAACCCCTCACGCGATCACGTTCAGGCAAAACAACGCGGATTTCACAGACAGTAGGTCACGCTCAAGTCTGTGAAATCCGTGGTTGTATGCTGTCGATGCTGATCAGGATTTGACGCGGGTGTACGTGATGGTCATGCCGCGAACTTCCTCGCCGCCGGGTTGAACATCGTACATCTCAAGCGTGTGTTCGTCGTCGCCCTTGATGTTGAAGACGAGCTTCATCGTCTTCGGGCCGTTGGTGACGGGACACTGAAACTTGCACGTCAGCGTGATGACCTTACCGCTGGCGTCGGCCGATCCTTGCGAGAAGAACATGCCGGTGCTCATCTCGTCGAGCCAGGCGCATTGGTATTGGCTGGTGGCGTTGTCGTAGCCGATGATCTGGAGCCCTTTGAACGGCATGCCCATCATGTCGCCGGTGTAGTCTGATTTGAGGAACCGGCCGCCCATGATCATTTCGTTTTTGGCGGTGCCGGCGGATGTTTGCTCCGGCCCGTTCGGGTCCATGCGGAATTTCACGTCGGCCTTGAACGAGCCCTCCATTGCCTTCAACTGTCGATGCTGAGCGCCGACGACCATGTTCTTCTGCATGGCTTCCATAAACTTGGCGGCATCCGGCGGCGGTGGAGCGGCGGCGGGTTTGTCCTCCGCCATCCCAAATGCACAACATGACAGAACAGCGGCAGCAGCAGTCAGCACGGCGAGCTTCTTCATGTGATCCTCCAGGCGGAAAAGTAGAGCGCACAATGTAGCGGGCGCACTGATACTGCGACTACCGGGGATTTGCCGTTTGATGTTCGGAAAGTTTGGCGATCGCCAGACGCGCTCAGTCCCAACGGAAGACGCCCTTACGCCATGCGTAAGTGTAGGCCACCATAAGGATTGCGACGAAGACGATCATCTGGATCAGCAGCACGACGCCGTGGTCGGTGTTGGCGGCGTACCAGCTGAGCAGGCTCGTCCAAGGGAAGAGGAAGACGATCCCGACGTCGAAGACGAGGTAGATCATCGCCACGATGTAAAAGCGAACGTTGAACCGCCGGCGGGTGTCGCCGATGGGGTTCATGCCCGATTCGTAAGGCGTCGATTTGCCCGGCCCGGTGCGGGCGGGTCCGATGAACAGCGACAGCGCTACCGTCGTCGCGGCGAACCCAAGGCCCACGATAATCATGATCGCCACCGCCGCCCAAGCGGCGCGGGGGGGAGAGGCCAGTTCGGCAAGAAGGGGAAGGGAGTCGAGCACGGGCAATAGTTTAGGCAAGGAGCCGCACGTTGCAATGAAGGAAGCCCACGCGATGCCGTCGCGTGGGCTTTCGTGTGTGTGCGTGGCGGCTGCGGTGCGCGCGCGCGAACGAAAATGGGGTCAATCGACGACCGTCACCGTGCTTTTACCCGGGATAAGCATGTCGTAGACGAGTTCGACGTCCTCGTTCAGCAGGCGGATGCAGCCCATCGACTTCTTTTGGCCGATGGAGTCGGGCTCGATCGTGCCGTGGATGCCGT